>NZ_JBNFOM010000006.1:0-152841 GCF_057364785.1 Brevibacterium sp. LAARM2_SD2
CCCAGGCAATGGGTCATGGTGTGGTTGTCTTACCAGAAAAAATTTTCTGGCATCACATTGTTCAAACAAACACGCTATTGGATTCTCAAACCACAAACACACACCCAACCATCACACGAAATGTTTTCCGCGTGATCAACCGGGGGCATCCACAGGCTGCCCGCACTCACACTCTCAACCGTGTTGTGATCCACCGCATCAAACCACTGTTTGTGCTGGTCACACCCGGTGGGGACACCCTTTGATCGTGGTGTTCCCGGTGAGGCGAACGAGATATAACTCTAGACCACTGCAGAGGCTGCCCGCAACTCGTTGGCCCGGATTCGGCCTGTGACAACCGTCACCGCTGTAAACACGCGGGATACGGTGGCCTAATGATCGATCCTGCGGAACCACTGGCCCACCCTCCCATCGCGGTCATCGCCGGCGCATCTGGGTTCGTCGGCCGCTCGCTCCTCGGTCCGCTTGAGGAATGGGGTTACCGGGTGCGCACGATCAGGCGCGGTGCGTCAGCGGACACCACATGGGAGGACCCTGCTGGCATCGCCGCAGCGGTCGATGGAGCCGATCTGCTCATCAACCTCGCCGGCCGCAGCGTCGGATGTCGGTACAACGACCACAACCGGAACGAGATCTGGAACTCCCGCATCCTCACGACCCGAGCACTCCACAACGCAGTCACCGCCGCCTCGGCGCCGCCGCGACTGTGGATCAACGCGAGCACGGCGACGATCTACCGGCACGCCACCGATCGCCCGCAGACCGAATCGACCGGCGAGATCGGGGCGGGCTTCTCCGTCGACGTCGCGACCGGCTGGGAGGCTGAGCTCTTCCGCGGCGATCTGCCGCGCACTCGGCGCGTGGCCGCGCGGATGGCGATCGTCCTCGGTGACGGCGCGGCGCTGACCATGCTCGCGACGGCCGCCCGCTTCGGTGCTGGCGGACCTCAGCTCGAGGGCCGCTGGTTCGGGCATCGGCGCTACCGGGGAATCGGCCCGACCCCGTCGGGACCGACGGTTTGGCGGGGACACGAGCCGACCCATGGTCATCAGCGCTTCAGTTGGATTCACATCGAGGACCTCATCGCCGCCATCCGGTTCATCGATGCGCACCCGGAGCTCTCGGGTCCGATCAACCTCGCGAGCCCCGGCGTCTCGGACAACACGGCACTCATGGCAGCGCTGCGGCGAGCCGTGCGGATGCCGATCGGGATTCCCGCGCCGCGGTGGCTGCTCGAATCCGGAATGCTCGTCCTCCAGCAGGAGTCCGAACTCGTCCTCAAGAGCCGGTGGGTGCTGCCCGAGAAGCTCGAAGCCGCCGGCTTCGACTTCCGCTGGACCGACGTCGGGGCCGCAGTGAAGAGTCTGCTGCGCTGATGACGGGGTGAGGCGATAGCGCTCGGCTCAGGGACGCGCTTCCCATTCCGACGGTTCGCTGAGGAGGACCGCTGGTCACCACGACCCATCTCGCGGGCCTGCGGCTATCGACTCAAAGCGCTCGTCTCGGCCCGTGGGGCACGCCCGCGGTCAGCCGGCGGCCGCCTCGGCGGGGTAGGGCGCTGCCACGCACTCGGTGCAGCGGGGCTGACGACCGGCCGCGGTGCACTCCGCACATCGCAGATACAGCTTGCGGCAGGCGAGATCGGCGCAGTTGACGAACTCCGGAGTCGACTCCCCACATGCGACGCAGCGGCCGATCGATTCGGCGCCGGCACCGAACTCGACGTGCATGCGCTTGTCGAAGACGTAGAGCGAACCGTCCCAGTACCCCGAGTTGCCGAACGTCTCGCCGTAGCGGACGATGCCGCCATCGAGCTGGTAGACCTCGTTGAACCCGCGGTTCCTCATGAGCACGGACAGCACCTCGCAGCGGATGCCGCCGGTGCAGTAGGTGACGACGGGCTTGTCCTTGAGGTCGTCGTACTTGCCGGATTCGATCTCGGCGATGAAGTCGCGCGTCGTCTCCGTGTCGGGCACGATCGCGTCCCGGAACTTCCCGATCTGCGCCTCCATCGCGTTGCGTCCGTCGAAGAAGACGACCTCGTCGCCGCGCTCGTCCATGAGCTTGTGCAGAGCGCCGGGTTTGAGGTGGGTTCCCCCGCCCTGGACGCCGTCGGCGGTCACCGTGATCTCGTCGTCGGTGCCGAACGTCACGAGTTCGGGGCGGACCTTGACGCTCAGCCGCGGGAAGTCATCGCCCTGCCCGTTCGACCATTTGATGTCGGCTCCCCGGAACGGCTCGTACGACTTCGTCGCCCGCACATAGGCCTTGACCTCGCCGATGTCACCGCCGAGCGTCGCGTTGATCCCGTGCTCCGAGATGATCACGCGTCCCTTGAGACCGAGGCTCTCGGCGAGGGTGTGCTGCCAGAGCCGGACGGCCTCGGGGTCGGGCAGCGGCGTGAAGACATAGAAGAGCACGATTTTGGGAGTGGCCATGACCCCCATTCTATTTCGCGGCCCGGTTTCCCTGCCACAGCGGAGGTCGTCACCCTGCTGGCGAAGCTCACCGCGACCGTCTTCGCCGAGGTGGCGCACCGTGACAGCGTCACCGAAGCATGCGTCGACGCCCTCGCCGAGGCGGCCCCTCCCCCGGGCGGGCGCGCGGGACGAACCCGGCCCGGATAAGATGGACGCTGAGCTCCGTGTCGTACGAAAGGGCCACCCAGAGGACATGTCTGAAAACCTCATCTCCGCGAATTCCGAGTCTGCTCGCGCGGACGATGCCCAGGAGGTCGATCAGACCTCGAAGAAGGTCAAGGAGACGGTCGAGTTCGCCACCGCGAACCCCGACGTCGACCAGCCGTTCGCCGAACTCGGCCTCAAAGCCGACGAATACGCCCGGATCAGGGAGATCCTCGGCCGTCGCCCCACCTCGGCGGAATTGGCGATGTACTCCGTCATGTGGTCCGAGCACTGCTCGTACAAGTCCTCGAAGGTCCACCTGTCGAAGTTCGGTGACTACGTCACCGACGACATGAAGAAGCACCTGCTCGTGGGCATCGGCGAGAACGCCGGCGTCGTCGACATCGGCGACGGCTGGGCGGTGACCTTCAAGGTCGAGTCGCACAACCACCCGAGCTACGTCGAACCCCACCAGGGCGCGGCCACCGGCGTCGGCGGCATCGTCCGCGACATCATCTCGATGGGCGCCCGCCCCGTGGCCGTGATGGATCAGCTGCGCTTCGGTGCGATCGACCACCCCGACACCTCCCGCGTGGTCCACGGCGTCGTCGCCGGCATCAGCCAGTACGGCAACTCCCTCGGCCTGCCCAACATCGGCGGCGAGACCGTCTTCGACTCCGTCTACCAGGGCAATCCCCTGGTCAATGCCCTGGCCGTCGGCGTTCTCCGGCATGAGGACATCCGCCTGGCCAACGCCTCCGGCAAGGGCAACAAGGTCGTCCTCTTCGGCGCCCGCACCGGCGGCGACGGCATCGGCGGAGCCTCGATCCTCGCCTCCGAATCGTTCGACGACACGAAGCCCTCGAAGCGGCCCGCCGTCCAGGTGGGCGACCCCTTCGCGGAGAAGGTCCTCATCGAATGCTGCCTCGAGCTCTTCCGCGCCGGCGTCGTCGAGGGCATCCAGGACCTCGGCGCCGCGGGCATCAGCTGCGCGACCTCCGAGCTCGCCTCGAACGGTGACGGCGGCATGCACATCGCCCTCGACGACGTGCTGCTGCGCGATGACACCCTCACCCCCGAAGAGATCCTCATGTCCGAGTCGCAGGAGCGGATGATGGCCGTCGTCCGGCCCGACCGCCTCGACGACTTCATGGAGATCGTCGAGAAGTGGGACGTCGAGACCTCCGTCCTCGGCGAGGTCACCGACACCGGCCGCCTCATCATCGAATGGCACGGCGACGTCATCGTCGACGTGCCCCCGCGCTCGGTCGCCCACGACGGACCCGTCTACAACCGTCCGATGACCGAGCCCTCCTGGACCGCCGAGGTGGCCGCGAACTCCGTCGAGGCCGCCGGCCTGGTCACACCGTCCACCGATGACGAGCTGCGGGCGACCGTGCTCGAGCTCGCGGCCGCGCCGAACCTCGCGTCGAAGGAGTGGATCACCACCCAGTACGACCGCTACGTCCAGGGCAACACCGCCCAGGCCTTCCCCGACGATGCCGGCGTCATCCGCGTCGACGAGGAGTCCGGCCTCGGTGTCGCCATCGCGACGGACGCCAACGGCCGCTACGGCTACCTCGACCCGGCCCGCGGCGCCCAGCTGGCGCTGGCCGAGGCCTACCGCAACGTCGCCACCGCAGGGGCCATCCCCCGCGCGGTCACCGACTGCCTCAACTTCGGTTCGCCCGAGGATCCGGAGATCATGTGGCAGTTCGCCGCCGCAGTCGAAGGCCTCGCCGAGGCGTGCCAGGACCTGGGCATCCCCGTGACCGGCGGCAACGTGTCCCTCTACAACCAGACCGGCGGGGTGGCCATCCACCCGACCCCGGTCGTCGGTGTGCTCGGCGTCTTCGACGACGTCGCCCGTCGCACCCCGAGCGGCTGGAGTGAGCCGGGGCAGACGATCTACCTGCTCGGCACCACGGAGGCCGAACTCGACGGTTCGGCGTGGGCCGATGTCACGGCCGGTCACCTCGGCGGCGTTCCTCCGCAGTACAAGCCGGAGGCCGAACGCGAGCTCGGTGAGATCCTCATCAACTCCTCGCGCGACGGCATGGTCGATGCCGCCCACGACCTCTCCGAGGGCGGCCTGTCCCAGGCCCTCGTCGAGGCGAGCCTGCGGTTCGACACCGGGGCGCGCATCTGGCTCGACGAACTCTGCGAACGCGACGGCATCGACGTCTTCACCGCCCTGTTCTCCGAGTCGACGGCACGGGCGATCGTCGCCGTGCCGCGATCGGAGGAGGTCCGGTTCAAGGACATGTGCACCGCCCGCGGCTTCCCCTTCATCCGCATCGGCATGACCGACACGGGCGACGGTGAGCCGCAGCTCGAGCTCGTCGATCACTTCTCGATCGGACTGAACGAACTCCGCGACGCGCACGAGAAGACCCTGCCGGAGCACTTCGGCTGAGGTGAGGTCGGCAGCGGTCGGTCCGCTGGGCTGAGCAGGGTTCGGCCTCTGCGCTGAGCAGCGAAGGAGCCGCGTGGTCATCCACGCGGCTCCTTCGTGTCTGTCTGGGACCCCTCCGGGCTCGGCGGCGACTGCTGTTCAGTGCCGCGGGCGACGCGACGGGTCGCCGACTCCGTGCTGGCCGTCATTCCCCCGGCCGTCGTAATGCTGGCCGCCGTAGGGCTGGCTGGGATCGTGCTGCTGGTTGGAATCGCGCTGGCCGTAAACGTACGGCTGGCCTGCCGAGTTCGGGCCGGACGTCTGCGGGGAGCCGTGGGCTTCGTGCGCACCCGCCGCCTGCTCGCTCGACTGCCCCGTACCTGGGTGCTGGGCGAATGGATTCTGGGCATAGGGGCGCTGCGCGTCCGGATAGGCGGCTCCCGAGTGTTGCCCGCCGTGGTTCGGTGCGCCCGAATACTGTGCGTTCTGGTCGGGGGCATACGGATACTGGGCGCTTTGGTTCGGGGCGCCCGGGTACGGGCCACCCGAATGCTGTCCGCCGTAGTTCGGGGCTCCCGGGTGCTGAGCACCCGAATTCTGTCCGCCCGAGAACTGGTCACCCGGATACTGCGTTCCCACGAACTGCGCTCCCGAATACTGACCGCCCGTCGCCGGCCCCGGCTGCTGCCGTCGACGCTCTCCGAGGGCCGGCTGAGCGACGACGGGCACCGACCCGCCGCGCAGGCGACCGCAGACGTGGAGCAGACCGAGCGCGGCGAAGAACAGGAGAAGCGAGAGCACCTGCGGGACGACTGCAGTGACACCGAAGGCCGGCGCCTGGAGAGTGATGACGTACTGGGTGACGGCGACGACGAAGGCGGAGGCGACAGCGAGACCGACGGCGACGAGGTGGACCCACCACGACCGGTTGCGGACGATGTTCCAGGCGATGAGCAGAGCGGCGGTCACGACCATCGAGAAGGCGGCGAAGACGAACGAGAACAGCGAGTAGTCCATGTTCATCCGATAGACGTACTCCGTGATCAGCCGCGACAGCACCGGCGGCACTGTCATGCCGAGGATGACGGCGACGAGATAGATGCCGCCGCCGATCATCCGTCGCACCCAACTCGTGTTGCGCACGAGAAGGAAAGCGAGAACCCCGACGAGGCAGGCGAAGATGCCGGCGATGAGCACCACCACAGAATAGATCGCGGCAAGATCCGGGAGCCCGTCGGCGATCGACGTCGAATAGAGGAACGGCAGCATGATGATCGCCGGCAGTCGGTCGATGAGGATCGACACCCAGAACACGATCCGCGCGCGCCATCCGGGGTCGACGGCGGCCGACGCCGCTGCCGGGCGCTGCCCGCCGTGGGACCACTGGTCGCCGGGACCTGTTCCGGGCTGATGCTCCGGCGCGTGACCGGGAACTCCGGCGTTGCGCACATACGGCTGACCGCGGTTCTCCGGCGGCATCGGGCCGGGCCACTGCTCACTCATGCGGCCACTCTATGCGCACATGGGGTTCCGGGGCGGCAGATCTCCGGAAAACTCTAGGCCCCGGTGCCGAGCTCCTCGTCGAGGCAGTCGGTGAGGGTGGGCTGCGCGAACTGGTATCCGGTCTCCTCGAGCTTCGTCGGCACGACCTTCTGGTCGGCGAGCGCAAGCTCCCTGGCGCCGTCGCGTCCGAGGACGAGTTCGGTGACGAATCCCGGCGTCGGGATCACCGCGGGCCGGTGCAGGTGGGCGGCGAGCGCCTCGGCGAACTCCTTCTGCGTGACCAGGTGCGGGGCCACCGCGTTGACCGGACCTCGCACATAGTCGGTCAGCGCCGCATGGACGTAGGACCGGGCAAGGTCATCGAGCGAGACCCACGCCAGCCCCTGATCACCGCTGCCCAGCCGACCCCCGGCACCGGCGAGATAGAGCGGCGCCTGCACCCTGAGGAACCCGCCGAGGGTGGTCAGCGCGATACCCGACCGGATCGAGACCCAGCGGATGCCCGCCTCCTCGACGCTCGCCGCCGCAGCCTCCCAGTCCCGGCACAGCTCGGCGAGGAACCCCTCACCGAAGGGCGCGGACTCATCGACCGGGCGCTGCGCCTCGGCGCCGTAGGCCCCGACGGCCGACGCACAGACGAACACCTCCGGCCGCTTCGCCTCCGGCAGCGCCTTCATCGTCTCCGCGAGCAGCATCGTCGAATCGAGGCGGGAGGAGCGGATCTCCTCCTTGGCCTTCTTCGTGAACCGGGTCGCGATCGACTTCCCGCCGAGGTGGACGACGGCATCGGCCCACGCGAGGTCGCGGGGGTTGATGATCCCGAGCTCGGGATCCCAGTGCACCTCGTACTCGAACTTCGGGGCCCGCCGGACGAGGAGGCGGACGAAGTGGCCGGCGGTCGAGAACAGCGCGGCGACCTGCCGACCGACGAGCCCGCTGCCGCCGCCGATGAGGATGTGCTTGGGCGTGCTCGACCGCAGCAGCGGCGCGTTCATCCGCTCGAGGAACGCGAAGTCCATGAGGAGCCTGCGCTGGCGGGCCTCGAACGTCGCCTGCAGATAGTGGCTCATCGCGCGGTCGATGGTCTCGAACCCCTGAGGCGTCATCGAGAACTCGATGGTGTCGGAGATCTGCGAGCCGCCGGCCTCCGAGGTGAACTCGTGGGTGTGCTTCCACTGGCTCAGCGGACCCTTCATGAGCTCGTCGACGAAGGAGAAGCGCGAGGGCCCCTCGGAGTGCACCGCGGTGAACGGGCGCCGCACGAGTCCGTAGCTGCCGGGCAGGCTCGCCTTGATCTGGGCGACCGACCCGGGCGCGAGCGGCGGATAGCCCTCCTCGACGATCTCCTGCGCCCAGTGCGGTGAGACGCGGGTCAGCGCTCCGGGTCGTGCGTGCCAGTCGTATGTGGTCTCGGCGGCGAGCGGGACTTCCGAGGTCCACTCGAACTTGGTCATGGCTTCCCTCCTGTTCCTTCCGATGATGCCACCCCAAGCTCAAAGTGTGATCCACAACGCGCGGAATGGTGAGTGAATGGGAAGCGGCCGGCGACCTCACCGCCGCGGCGACGCCATCACCGGCCGCATCCCTGCCTCATTCGGCGGGGATCTTCCCGTAGCGGAACGCCGACCAGAAGTCACCGCGCACGTACCCGGTCTCGACCACCGGGTCGAAGTCCCAGTGCCGGACCCGACCGATCCGCAGCGCATCGGCGACGAGCTGCCGGCTCCGCTGGGAGCCGAGCACGTGCTCTTCGACCTGGCTGAGGTCATAGCGCGCGGCGATCTCCGCCCGCAGCTGCGCGTGGACGTCCGCGTAGGCGGGATCGGCGGCCCGGCTGTCGAGTTCGTCGGGGTCGGCGTCGAGGTCGAAGAGCAGGTCGGGGTCGCCGGGGCACACGGTGAGCTTGAGCGGTCCGCGGACGATCGTCACCTGCGGTCGGCGGGTGCCTTCGGCGAAGTACTCGATGACGATGTCGCGCTCCGCCGGCCCCCGATTCCCCCCGCCGTGCTCCTCCCGGCGCGCGTCTCGAGGAGGGAGACCCCGCTCAGCCCCTCGTCGACGTCGCTCACCCGCACCCGCGGCACTGCCGCGACGTCGTCGGCGTCCGCGGACTGCGCGGCCCCTTCGCCGCCGGGGTCCCGCCCCGCCGGGTCGCCGGCGAGCGCCCCGGTGCGCGCGATCTCGAGCAGCGTCGGGGCGAGGTCGATGAGCGAGACCGGCGTCGTGTACCGTCCGGGGGCGACCACCTCGGCGGGCCCGGAGATGATGAGCGGGACGCGGGCGGACTGCTCGTACGGGGACATCTTGTACCACAGCCCCTTCTCCCCGAGCATGTCCCCGTGATCGCTGACGACGATGACCACGGTGTTCTCGGCCAGGCCCAGCTCCGCCAACCGAGTCGTGATCCGTCCGATGTGGTCATCGACATAGCTCACCGCGGCGAAGTACGCTCGCCGGGCCCGTCGGACCTCCTCGAGCGTCGGCTCCCTCTCGTCGAATCCGCACATCGTCCGCAGCCGGTGGGTGTGCGGGTCGGCGGCCGCGTCGGGAACGGCGAGGTGGGCCGGGTCGGGGATGGCCGCCTCGGCGAAGCGGTCCCAGTGCTCCCGCGGCGGCTCGTACGGGTCGTGCGGGTGGATGAACGAGGTGACCATGAGGAACGGGCGGTCCTCTCCCGCCGCCTGGTTCGCCCGCTTCCGGTCGCTGAGGTGGCGCAGGGTGCGGAAGAGCACCTCGTCGTCGAAGTCCTGCTGGACGTTCGCCGTGGCCGCACCGGCGGTGAACACGGGATCGGCGGAGTGGTACCACTGGAGCCGGTCTGCCAGCGGCCGGGTCCAGTCGGGGACCATGTCGAGGTCGGCCGGGTAGACGTCGGTCGTCAGCCGCTCCTCGAAGCCGTGGTGCTGGTCGGGGCCGATGAAGTGCATCCGGCCGATGAGCGCGGTGTGGTAGCCGAGCTTGCGGAGCCGGTGGGCGAACGTCGGCACCGAGGCGGCGAAGTCGTCGCCGTTGTCGAGGCAGTCGATCTCCGAGGGCAGGCGCCCGGTCATCATCGCCGCCCGGGACGGCGCGCAGAGCGGGGTCGCGCAGTAGGCGCGGTCGAAGACGGCGCCGGCAGCGGCGAGCGCATCGATGTTGGGGGTGCGGGCGGCATCGCTGCCGTAGGCGCCGAGGGCGTCGGCCGCCATCTGGTCGGCCTGGATGACGACGATGTTGGGCGGTTGCATACTGGGGTCACGTCCTTGTGTGTCAGGGCGCGACCGTCCGCGGGCGCGCCGGATCTAAGGTGGCGGTGAAGCCTGAGTGAAAGGGGTGCGTGATGAGCTCATGCTGCGGTCCGTCGCGAACATCGCCGTCCGCTGCCGGTGCGCCGCGGCAGACCCCACCCGAGGTGGGCGTTCGCGCAGAAGAAACCCCCGCCGAGGTGGCTGTGCCGGGCCGGAATGCGACCGAACACGCGGGGCTCATCGACGACGCGGCGCTCATCGCGAGTCTCGCCGCCTCCGCTCCCGAGGACCTGCGCCTCATCGGACTGCCCGGCGGCACGTTCCGCATGGGCAGCGAGGACGCCCTCGCCTACCCCGCCGACGGTGAGGGTCCCGTGCGTGCGGTCGCCGTCGACCCGTTCGCGATGGCCGCGACCACGGTCACCGTCGCCTCCTTCGCCGCGTTCGTCCTCGCCACCGGGCACCGCACGGAGGCGGAGGTCCACGGCGATTCGCTCGTCTTCGCCGGTCATCTCGCCGAGGCGGTCCGCGCACAGTCCCCGGCCGTGGCCGCGACCCCGTGGTGGCGTCAGGTCGCAGGCGCCACATGGCTGCACCCGGCAGGTCCCGGTACCGCAGGTCCCGGTGCTTCCGGACCCGATGCCCCTGAGTCCGGTGTCGCTGAGTCCGGTGTCGCTTGGCGCACCGGCGGAGCAGCCGCGGTGGGACGAGTGGAGGGTCATGGGCCCATCGTCGCACTCCCCGACCATCCCGTCACGCATGTGACGCGACGTGACGCCGAGGCCTACGCCGCCTGGGTCGGCGCCCGCCTGCCGACCGAGGCCGAATGGGAGTACGCCGCCCGCGGCGGACTCGACCAGCAGCCCTACCCGTGGGGGTCGGTCCGCGAACCGGGCGGCGTCCCGCAGATGAAGACCTTCGTCGGCACCTTCCCCGACGGTCCCACCGAGCCGGTCGGCACCGTCGCCGCCGATGCCTTCGCACCCAACGGCTTCGGGCTGCACAACATGACCGGCAATGTCTGGGAGTGGACGAGCGGGGTCGTCGCACCTCACGACGACCGCGCCGTCCTGCGCGGAGGCTCCCACCTGTGCCACGCCTCCTACTGCCGCCGGTACCGCACCTCGGCGCGCACCGCGGTCACCCCCGACACGTCACTCGCGCACACGGGGTTCCGACTCGCCCTCACTCTCTGAACGATCCGCCCGGAGCGGGCGGCCGGACCCGGCGGCCCACCCGGCTCGGCGCCGGTCGTCGACGTCTGCGGCGATGCCGTTGACGACAATTCCTATGCGCCGTGCATATAATTGCCCGCATGACCTCACAGCACACGCCGGCCATCGAGGCCGCGATCAGCGAATGGCACGCGGCGGTGAACTCGGGTGACCGCGCCCGCTGCGTCCGAGCTGTCGGAGACCCCATCGTCGTCCTCGGCCCCAAGGGCGCCGGCCCGATCACTCCGGCGGAGTTCGCCGATTGGGTGAACCGGTCGGGCATCCGGATGACCCCGCGATCATGGCACCCGATCAGCGAGCGCCTCATGGTCGTCGAGCAGGAGGCGACGTGGCCGCAGAACCCGACTCCGACCCGGGTGGCCACCGTCTTCCGCATCAGCGATGCCGCACAGACCCCCGTCGTCACCGCGGCGCTCCGTCAGCCGAGTCTCCGGTCAGCTCTCGACCTTGCCTTCATCTGCCGGGAGATGGCGGCCACCGACCACACCCCCGACCCGCTCGCATGAGCGCCGACCATCCCGGTCGGGCGCTGTTCGCGTTCGTCCGTCGCTTCGGCCAGCTGCCCGGCCATGAGACCGCCACGGCGGCGCAGGGCCGGCTCGCCCTCGTCGCCGAGGCGGTCGATGCCCTGACGTCCCGCGGTGCCGATGCCACGGTCAACGCGGTGGCATCGCACCTCGGAATCGATCAGTCCGGGGCTTCGCGCCTGCTGAGAACGGCGACCGAGGCAGGTATCGTGCGCACCGCAGTCTCCTCCGCCGACGGGCGACGGCGCACCTCGGTCCTCACGCCCGCTGGGGAGTCGATGCTCGCCGAGGCGCTCGCCTGGCAGGATGAGATCCTCGCTCGTCTCACCGCGCGGTGGCCCGATGACCGCCGGGCAGGCTTCATCGCCGACCTGGGCGAGATCGTCGCCGCGGCAGACCGCCTCGGACTCTGACGCTGCCTGAGGAGATCGCGGTGGTCACGGCACCCGCCCTGACCGCCGCGGCAGCGCCGGCGCCTCAGTCACGCGGACGGGATTCCTGCTCACCCCCGGTCTCCACGGCACCGCTGAGGCGGGACCCGGCAGTCGCCTCGGTGGGGTCGGAGTCGGACCCTGCGGCCGCCTCGGCGGGGAGGTCCGTCTCGCTGTCCGGTGAGTCCGCGGACTCCGGGGTCCACCCGTCGGCCCACTGGCCGGTCTCGTAGTCGTAGCCGACGGGTGCGCCGTCCTCGTCGGTGCGCTGGTACCAGTCGGTGTAGTCCTCGTGCTCGGAGTCGATGTCGCCGTTGGCCCCGTCCCCGGGTTCGGTCGGGACGACGTGGAGGGCGAAGTTGTCGCCGTAGGTCTCCGCTCCGGCGACGACAGCGTTGTCGACCGCGTTCTGCGCGTACTTGCGGCGCAGCGCGATCGGGTCGGTGCGCAGCTCCTTCACCCACGCGACGATGATGAGGATCATGACGAGGGCGAACGGCACGGCGGTGACGATGACGAGCTGCTGGAGGCCTTCGAGGGCGCTCGCGTTGCCGAGGAGGAGCATGACGACGGCGATGCCCGACATGACGAGGCCCCAGAACACGACGACCCACTTCTTCGGCGTCTGGTCGCCGCGGCTCGTGAGCATGCCCATGACCACCGACGCGGAGTCGGCGGAGGTGATGAAGAAGATCGCGAGGACGACGATCGCGACAGCCGGCAGCCAGCCGATGCCCGGGAGGTTGCCGATGAGGGTGAAGAACACCTCGGGGGCCTCCATCGTCTCGGTGAACCCGGCCGCACCTTCCCGGTACATCCAGATCGACGTGCCGCCCATGATGCCGTACGCGACGAAGAGGAGGGTCGAGGGGATGAAGATCGTGCCGAGGATGAACTGGCGGATGCTGCGGCCGCGGGAGATCCGGGCGATGAACGTGCCGACGAACGGCGACCACGAGATCCACCACGCCCAGTAGTAGACGGTCCACACCGACTGGAACTCCTGCGTCTCCGATCCCCACGACAGGGACCGGCCCATGAGGTCGAAGAACGAGCCGAGGTACTCCATGAGCGCCGAGGGCAGCAGGTTGAGGAGGAAGAGGGTGGGGCCGAGGAAGAGGACGAGCGCGACGATGCCGACCGTGAGGACGATGTTGATCGACGAGAGGTAGCGGATGCCGCGTGAGACGCCGGAGACCGCGGAGATGATGAAGCCCACGGTGAGGATGCAGATGATGATGACGAGCATCGTGTTCGTCATCGGACCGGCCCCGGACACGATCGTCACACCGGTGCCGATCTGCATCGCGGCGATGCCGAGTGCGGCCGCGGTCCCGAAGAGGGTGGCGACGATCGCGAAGATGTCGACGAGGCGGCCGGCGAAGCCCTCGGTCTGGCGCTTGCCGAAGAGGCTGCGGAAGATCGAGGAGAGGAGGAGAGAGCGGCCGCGGCGGTAGGCGGCGTAGGCGATCGCCCCGCCGACGAGGGCGTACATCGCCCACGCGTGGAAGCCCCAGTGGTAGTAGGTCTGGGCCATCGAGCCGTGGAGGGCCTCGATGGTCTCCGGGTCGTTCGTCAGCGGCGGTGGGGTGATGAAGTAGGTGAGCGGCTCGGAGGGGCCGAAGAAGAGGACGCCGATGCCGATGCCGGCGGCGAAGAGCATCGCGACCCACGCGAACGTGCTGAACTCCGCCTTCTCCCCGTCCTTGCCCAACGGGATCCGCCCGTACGGCGAGAACGCGATGATGAGGAGGGCGACGAGGACGACGATCGCGACGAGGTTGAAGAACCAGCCGACGTTGAGCGTCGACCAGTCGAAGGCGGCCTTCGCGACGGTGGAGACGCTGCCGGGGTCGGCGATGCCCCAGATGACGAACGCGACGGTGAGGCCGCCGGCGATCGCGAAGATCACCTTGTCGATCGAGTACCGGCGCCGCTGTTCGTCGATCGCGATGCCCGGCACGAGGATCGGGTGGATGTCGTGCGGGTACTGCGTCGACGTCTCCTCATCCACCCCGTCCGCCGGCGCCGAGGTGGTTCCGCCTGCGGGTTTGGGACGTGCGTAGTCGAGGGCGCCGAGGCCCTTGCCGGCATCCCGGCTCACCCGCTTGGCGTCGCGGCCGACCCGTTTGGCGTCGGCTCTGATCCGGTCGCGGGAGGCGCGGCGGGCCGGGGTGCGCAGCGACAGGGAGTGCTCGGGCGCCGCGTCGGTGGGCGTGGTGTCGGGCGTGGCCTCAGGGTCAGGTGCGGTGTCGGGCGTGGTGTGACGGTCGTCGGTCGAGTCGCGGGACAAGACGATGGGCCTTTCTCAGTGGTCGGTCTCGGTGACGGGTGATGGGCTGTGGTCCGGTGGCGGGCTGTGATCCGGTGGCGGGCTGTTCTGCGGCAGCGCGTTCGGCAGCTCAGATCGGCGGGTCAGCGGCGTTCAGGGGCACGGCAAAGCCGGCCTGCGGAGTCGTGGCCGGCGGGGAGGAATACGGCGCTCCGGCGCACTTCGTCTGCGTGAGGCGGTGTCGGGCGGTCAGGGGTCTCCACCGCTCGAACTGATGCCTGCCGGCTCCCGCCGCTGCGGGGATTGCCGTTGCGGGGGTTGCCGATGCGGCCGATGCCGTTGCGGGAGTTGCCGATGCGGCCGATGCCGCTGCCGGGATGGCGGCTGCCAGGATGGCGTTTCCGGGGTCGTTCGACCACGGCGGTGTGATCTCGAGCTCCTGGAACTGCCCATGGTGTGGGAGGTTAACAGCTTCGGCGAACCATCTCAAAGGGACGCCGTCATCCAGAGAAACAGCAATCACTCCTGCCGGAATGCAGCGCGCACTCCTGCCTGAATGCAGTGCGCTCCGCTGACCGGCACGGTCGGTGATGAAAACCGTGCTGGTCAGCGCAGCGTCAGTCGAGCGCTACGTCGAATCTCAGTCGAGCGCCGCGTCGAACCTCGATCGAGCGCGCGGAACCTCGGTCGAGCAGCCGCGCCGGACCTCAGGCGAGCAGCCGCGCGGAACCTCAGTCGAGCAGCGCGTCGGGCCTCAGTTGAGGAGCGCGCGGTCGCCGAGCGAGGCACCCTTGAGCTTCGAGAACTCCCCGAGCAGGGCCTCGACCGTCAGCGTCTTCTTCTTCTCGGCGTCGGCTTCGTAGATGATGCGGCCCTCGTGCATCATGATGAGCCGGTTGCCGAGCGAGATCGCCTGCTCCATGTTGTGGGTGACCATGAGCGTCGTCAGCCCGTCGGCGGCGACGATCTTCTCCGTCAGCTCCGTCACGAGCGCCGCCCGCTGCGGGTCGAGGGCCGCGGTGTGCTCGTCGAGGAGGAGGATCCGCGGCTGCGTGAACCCGGCCATGAGGAGGCTGAGCGCCTGCCGCTGCCCACCGGAGAGCAGACCGACCTTCGTCTTCAGGCGGTTCTCCAACCCGAGTTCGAGGGTCGCGAGTTCGGTCCGGAAGCGCTCCCGCCGCGCCGCGGTGGTCCCCCGCCCCAGCCCCCGGGACCGTCCGCGCTTGAGCGCGAGCGAGAGGTTCTGCTCGATCGTCAGGTCGGGTGCGGTCCCGGCCATCGGATCCTGGAACACGCGCCCGAGGTAGGCGGCCCGGCGATATTCGGGCTTCTTCGCCACCTCGGCGCTGTCGATCGTGATCGACCCGGAATCGATGGGCAGTCGACCGGAGATCGTGTTGAGCAGGGTCGATTTGCCCGCCCCGTTCGACCCGATGACGGTGACGAAATCGGATTCGGCGAGGGTGAGAGAGAGGTTCTGCAGCGCTTTGCGCTCATTGACAGTGCCGGGGAAGAAGGTCTTCGAGATCGCATCGATCGTCAGCATGGCTCAGCCTTCCTTCACGGTCGAGGAGCGCGGACCGGCAGTCCCGCGGGGACGCCGCCCTGGGCGGCATGGACGACGGCCGGATCGTCGGTCGTGCCCTCGGGCAGCTTCGCCGGAGCCCGGTTGCCGCGCGAGCGCAGGGACGGGATCCGCTTGAGGAAGCCCCACCGCGGCAGGAGGAGCGCGACGATGACGAGCAGCGCGGTCGTGAGCTTCATGTCATCGGTGTTGAGGCCCGCGCGCAGCGCGAGGAAGATGATGATGCGGTAGATGACCGACCCGAGGATCGCGCCGAGGCTGGCCATGACGATGTTCCGGTTGCCGAAGATCGCCTGGCCGAGGATGACCGAGGCGAGACCGACGAGGATGAGGCCGATGCCCATGCTGATGTCGGCGAACCCCTGGTACTGCGCGATGAGCGCGCCGCAGAGGGCGACGAGTCCGTTCGACAGCGCGAGCGTGAGCATCGTCGTGTTGTCGGTGTTGACGCCGAGGCTGCGGATCATCTCGCGGTTGTTGCCGGTGGCCTGGATGGCGAGTCCGAGGTCGGTGGTGAGGAACCAGTCGACGAGGAACTTGAGCACGAGGACGAAGGCGATGAGGATCGCGATCGACACCCACGTCCCCAGCCACATGTTCGCCCGCAGCGGGGTGAAGACGGTGTCCTCGCGCAGCAGGGAGAGGTTGGCCTGTCCCATGATCCGCAGGTTGATCGACCACAGGCCGATCATCGTGAGGATGCCGGCGAGCAGTCCGTCGATGCCGCCCTTCGTGTGGAGGAGGCCGGTGATGAACCCGGCGATGAGGCCGGCGCCGACGGCGGCGAGCGTCGCGAGGAACGGGTTGACCCCGGCGATGATGAGGGAGGCCGCGGTGGCGCCTCCCGTGGTGAAGCTTCCGTCGACGGTGAGGTCGGGGAAGTTGAGGACCTTGAAGGTGAGGTAGACACCCAAGGCCATGGCTGCGTAGATGAGCCCGAGCTCCAGCGCTCCGTACATTGCTGTCCGATCAGATCGTCAGGGCATCGCCCTGGTTGCCGTGCCACCCGGGGACTCGTCCCGGGCGCTGCGCAGGCGGCTCACGCCGCGTGCGGTTGGTGAGAGGGTTGGTGGGAGGGAACACGACGCGGGTCTGCGGTGAGTGCTCACCGCAGACCCGCCTCGGCGTCATTCGATGACTTTGTCGGCTTCGTCGATGAGGTTCTGCGGGATCTCGACGCCCTGCTTCTTCGCCGCTTCGGGGTTGACGACGAGTTCGAGGGTCTCGCTCGTCTCGACCGGCATGTCCGCCGGCTTCGCCCCGTCCTGGAGGATCTGCAGCGCCATCGCACCGGTCTGCTCACCGAGCTTCGTGTAGTCGATGCCGCGGGTGATCGCCGCGCCCTGCTCGACCTGTCCGGCCTCGGAGCCGACGAGCAGCGCCTGGTTCTTCTCAGCGGCCTGGACCATCGTCGTCACAGCGGAGACGACGTTGTTGTCGGTGGGCACGTAGTAGGCGTCGACCTTGCCGAGGGAGTCGACGGCCTGGCCGAGCTCACTCGAGTTCGCGATCGTCGCCTCCTTGATCTCGAGCCCCATGCCCTGGGCGGCCTCCTTCGCGAGGTCGACCTGGACCTGCGAGTTGACCTCACCGGAGCTGTAGACGATGCCGACGGTCTTCGCGTCGGGCTTGACGTCCTTGACGAGCTGCAGCTGATCGCCGACCGGGTTGAGGTCGGAGGTGCCGGTGACGTTGCCGCCGGGCGCCTCGTTCGACTGGACGAGGCCGGCCTCGACCGCGTCGGTGACGGCGGTGAAGAGGACGGGCTTGTCGGTGATCGCCTGGGCCGCGGCCTGCGCCGCCGGGGTGGCGACGGCGAGGACGAGGTCGAGGTCGGAGCTCGCGAAGTTCTGCGCGATCGACGTGGCGTTGGCCTGTTCGCCGTTGGCGTTCTGCTCGTCCCAGTCGACCTCGACTCCGGCGTCCTCGAAGGACTTCTTGAACCCGGCGGTCGCCGCGTCGAGGGCCGGGTGCTGGACGAGCTGGGAGATGCCGATGCTGTAGGAGTCCCCGCCGCCCTCACCTCCGCCGCTGTCGCCGCCGGAACACGCCGAGACCGCGGCCATCGAACCGATGGCGACGAGGGCCACGGCCAGTTGCTTGAGACGCATACTTCTCCCCTTTGAAAATATCGGCCCGGGGCTTGAAGGCTCCGGGGCGAACCGATGACCGCCCCGTCGCTTCGGGGCGGTCGAGCATCAGTCCAACCGTTGACCGACCCCGGGTGTCCTCGGCGTCGAGGACGGGTCGGTGCTGGACGACTGTGATGCTATCAACTCTATTCGGCGCCTCTGACACCAGTAGTCGAAATCACACATCGGGAGACGTTTCGTCTGCAGATCGTTATCTGCACAGCCACGCGTCCGCTCAGGGGGCGATCTGCACGTCCGATCGTCCCAGGACGCGGAGCATCCACGCGAAGTCGAACGCCGTCTCCTTCCACGCGTCGTAGCGTCCCGAGGCACCGCCATGCCCGGCGGCCATCTCGGTGCGCAGCAGCGCATCGGCGCCGACCTCACGCAGCCTGGCGACCCATTTCGCGGGTTCGACGTAGAGGACCCGGGTGTCGTTGAGCGAGGTCACGGCGAGGATCTGCGGGTGGGCCGCCTCGGCGACGTTCTCATAGGGGGTGTACGAGCGCATGTACTCGTAGACCTCCGGATCGTGGAGCGGATCGCCCCACTCCTCCCATTCGATGACGGTGAGCGGGAGCTCGGGCATGAGGATCGAGGTGAGCGCGTCGACGAACGGCACGTGAGCGCTGATGCCCGCGAAGAGCTCGGGCGCCATGTTCGTCACGGCCCCCATGAGGAGCCCGCCGGCCGAGCCTCCGGTGGCGACGAGCTTCTCCGGGGTCGTCCAGCCCTCGGCGATGAGGTGGCGGGCGACGGCGATGAAGTCGGTGAACGTGTTCGTCTTCACCGTGGTTTTGCCCTCGTCGTACCAGTGGCGGCCCATCTCGCCGCCGCCGCGCACGTGCGCGATCGCGTAGACGACGCCGCGGTCGAGGAGGGAGAGCCGGGCGACGGAGAAGTACGGGTCGACGCTGATCTCGTACGAGCCGTAGCCGTAGAGGACGAGCGGGGCCGGGGCGCCGAGGCGGCCGTCGGGTCCGACATCGACGAGGTCGGTGCGGTAGACGAGGGAGACGGGGATCTCGGTGCCGTCCGCGGCCCGCGCCCAGACGAGGGATTCGCCGTACTGGGCCAGGTCGACGCTGCCGAGCACGGGCTGGCGCTTGAGGACGGTGTCGGCTCCGGTGGCGATGTCGTGCTGGAAGACGACGGCGGGCGTCGACATCGACGTGAACGTCAGACGGATCGCCGGCTGTTCGAACTCAGGGTTCGGCCCGAGGCCGAGCGTGCCGGTCTCCCGGTCGAAGGGCAGCTCCTCGAGCGGACCGAACGGAGTGCTCGGCGCCCCGGTGAGGGGGACGATGCCGACCCGGGCGAAGCCGCCTCGGCGATAGCTGATGACGATGTAGCCGACGAAGGCGTCGACCTCCTCGATGCGCAGGCCGTCGACGTCGACGAGGACGCGGCGGCCGGTCGTCGTCGGATCGAGGCTCGTGCCGGCGGGGGCGTCGACGGCGTCAGCGGTCTCCGTGGCATCGCCGGTCGGGTTCGCGGCGGGCACATCGATGATGTCGAAGTCGGCGCGGTCGCGGTTGTGGGTGATGAGGAAGCGGTCCTCGTGGTCGATGAGGGCGTGTTCGACGGAGTACTCGACCCCGTCGACGCGGGGCCACACCTCGGCCGGGGCCGCCTCGAGGTCGCTCGTCCGCAGCGTCCAGTAGCCGGTCGTCGTCTTCGACCCGGTGACGATGAAGAGGAAGCGCCCGGAGCGGGAGAAGCCGGCGCCGACGAAGAAGCGCTCGTCGGGTTCGTGGAAGATGCAGACGTCGTCGGCGCTGTCGGAGCCCACCGCGTGGCGCCACACCTTCTCCGGGCGCCAGGCGTCGTCGACGGTGGTGTAGAAGACGAAGCGGCCGGTCGGGTCGATCGAGGCCCCGGCGAAGGTGTTCTCGATGGCATCCGGCAGGTCCTCGCCCGTGGCGAGGTCGCGGATGCGCAGGACGTAGCGCTCGTCGCCGGCGGTGTCGACGCCGTAGAGGAGGCGGGCACCGTCGTCGGTGAGCGAGAACGTCCCGAGCGAGAAGAAGTCCGAGCCCTGCGCCGCCTCGTTCGAGTCGAAGATGACCTCCTCGCCGGGCAGCGGTGCGTCCTCGACCTCCGGCGGCGTCCAGTCCTGCGAGTCCGCGATCGGCACGCGGACGTGGATGCCGTAGTCGAGTCCGGCCCGGGTCCGCGTGAAGTACCAGTACCCGCCGCGGCGGTCGGCACCGACATGTCGGTCTCCTTGATGCGGGTCCTGATCTCGGTGAAGATCGCCTCCCGCAGCCCGGCGATGTCGGCCGTCTGCGCCTCGGTCCACGCGTTCTCCGCTTCGAGGTGGGCGATGACCTCGGGAGACTCCTTGTCCCGCAGCCATTCGTAGTCGTCGACGAAGGTGTGCCCGTGATGGGCGCGTTCGTGCGGGACCTTCTTCGCCACCGGCGCCGAGGCGGGGGCGGGGGCCGGGGTGCCCGCGTCGGCTGCGGTCAGGGTGCCCGCGTCGGAGGTCGCGTCGCCCGATTCGGGGGCGGTCGCCTCGGCGGGGGTCGGATCGGGGTGCGGGGAATCGGAAGACGTCATGTGCCCACCCTAGCCACCTGTGCAAGGGGGCCCGGGCATGAGGGATTGCCGAGCGCACCGCACGCGCACCGGCACCTGCGGCCCACCTCGGCGCAGCACACCCCCGCACACCCCGCGGTGAGCAGAATGCACAGAAGGCGCAGAACGCGGCAAACGGGTTTATTGCACTCAACCCCGGACGGTGACCCACGCCACACTAGACTGAGGATTACGTACGTCTTCGCAGGTGAAGGCGTTCTTCGACGATGAAGAAGGGACATCTGCTCAATGATGATGCAGTCATCCGGCAGCGCAGGGCCGCCCGGCGGCCCCGACTCCGGCACCGCCCCCGATTCCGGGGACCCACACAGATCCGGCGGCGTCTCCCGTCGCCTGTTCGGCAAGGTCGCCTACGGCGTCATCGCCGTCGCGGCGATCGGCACGGCGACCGGCTATTCGATCCGCTCCGCCTCGGCGACCGGGGACCTCTCCTCGAATCTCACCCTCATCGCCCCCGCCGGTGCCGGCGGCGGCTGGGACGGATTCGCGCGCGAGACCCAGCAGGCGATGCGCGTGACCCGCATCGCCAACAACGCCCAGGTCGTCAACATCCCGGGCGCCGGCGGCACGATCGGGCTCGGCAAGTTCTCGACGATGGACGGCCAGGCCGACACGCTCCTGGCCACCGGCACCGCGATGGTCGGCGGGATCGCCCTCAACGACTCCCCCGTCGGCTTCGACAACACCACCCTGCTCGCCCGCGTCGCCGAGGACTACGACGTCCTCATCGCCGCCGCCGACTCGCCGTACAACACCCTCGGCGACGTCATGTCGGCATGGCAGGAGGACCCCGAGGGCTTCGTGTGGACGGGCGGATCGGCCGGTTCGGTCGACCACCTGACGATCGCGCAGCTCGCCCTCCTCGGCGACATCCCGCCGTCGTCGATCACCTACATCCCGAAGTCCGGCGGCGGCGAGGCCATCCAGACCCTGCTGTCGGGGACGACGGACTTCGCCTCGACGGGCTTCAACGAGGTCTCCGACCAGATCGAGGCCGGACGCGTCAAAGCCCTCGGCGTCGCCTCTCCCGAGCGCCTCGCCGGCTTCGAGAACATCCCGACGATGAGCGAGCAGGGCTTCGAGGTCACGCTGACGAACTGGCGCGGCTGGCTCGGCGCCCCGGGCATCACCGAGGACGAGACCGCGCAGCTCGTCGACATCCTCGAGGCCACCCGCAACAGCGCGGAGTGGCAGGGCGCCCTCGAACGCAACAAGTGGACCGATGTGTGGCTGACCGGCCAGGAGTTCGCCGACTTCATCGCCGAGGACACCCGTCGCATCGAAGACCTCCTGAAGGAGCTGGGACTGTGACCACGACGGCGAACAGATCAGGCAATCGCACACGGACCCGCACGGGCCACCTCGGCGAGGGCACCTGGTGGCACGGCCGCTCGGGTCTCCTCGTCCCGCTCATCCTCGGCGCCTTCTCGACGTACCTGCTCGTCGGGATCCTCACGATGGACGTCGCCGAGGACGTCGACCCGCCCGGGCCGCAGTTCTTCCCGATGATCATCATGATCGCCGGCTACGCCATCACGGTGCTCCTGGCGATCGCGATCATCCGCAACCCCGAACCCGTCGACGCTGACGCGATCGCCCCCGCCGAGGCGGTCGAGGACAAGGCGTTCTCGACCCCGGTGACCTCGGCGGTCGCGGCCTCCCGGCTGGCTCCGCACGAGGAGGACGAACCGACCTCGGACCTCAAGGCCATCGCCGAGGCGCGCGCGGAGGACACGACGCACCGCACGCATTCGGACTTCGTCTCGCTCGGCTGGGCCGTCGGCGGGTTCGCCGCCTTCGCCGCGATCCTCGAGTTCGCCGGCTGGATCATCGCCGCCGCGCTCCTCTTCTGGTGCGTGGCCCGCGCGATGGGCTCGCGCCGACCGCTGTTCGACCTCACGCTCGCGCTGACGGTCTCCTCGCTCGTCTACATCGCATTCGACGTCCTGCTCGGGCTCAACCTGCCCTCGGGAATCCTCGGAGGTGGAATCTGATATGGATGCCGTCCAGTCCCTCTTCGAAGGGTTCACCCACGCATTCACGCCGATGAACCTGCTCTGGGTCATCGTCGGCTGCTTCCTCGGCACCGCCGTCGGCGTGCTGCCGGGCCTCGGGTCGTCGATGGCCGTGGCCCTGCTGCTGCCGATGACCTTCGCCCTCGACCCGACCGGCGCGTTCATCATGTTCGCCGGCGTCTACTTCGGCGGTCTCTTCGGCGACTCGACGATGGCGATCCTCATGAACACGCCGGGCCAGTCCTCGGCGATCGCCTCGACGTTCGAGGGCCACAAGATGGCGAGATCCGGTCGCGCCCCGCAGGCCCTGGCGACAGCGGCGATCGGCGCGTTCATCGGCGGCATCATCTCGTGCATCCTCGTCGTCTTCATCGCCCCGCTGCTCGCCGACCTCTCGACGAGCTTCGGACCCGCGGAGTACTTCGCGCTCGCGCTCTTCGCGTTCGTCGCCACCTCCTCGGTCGTCGCCGACTCCGTGCTCAAGGGCCTCATGGCGCTCGTGCTCGGCATCGGGATCTCCGTCATCGGCATCGACTCGGTCTCGGGCACCGAGCGCTTCACCTTCGGGGAGCCCGAGCTCTTCGACGGCGTCTCGCTCGTCACCGTCACCGTCGCGATGCTCGCCCTCGGCGAGGTCTTCTTCATCGCTCCCGGATCCGCGCGCACCGAAGGACAACACGATCAACGCCTCGGGCCGGCCGTTCCTCTCCGGCCGCGAGTTCCGCGAGGCCGCCCCCGCGTGGCTGCGCGGCACGGCGATCGGCCTGCCCTTCGGCGTCATCCCCGTCGGCGGCGCCGACGTCCCGACGTTCATGGCGTACGGACTCGAGCGCAAACTCGACTCGCGCCGCAAGGACCCGCAGTTCGGCAAGGGCGCGATCCGCGGTCTCGCCGCGCCCGAGGCCGCCGGAAGCGCGACGACGGGCATCGCGATGGGGGCGCTGCTCGCGCTCGGTCTGCCGATCTCGGCGACCGCGGCGATCATGCTCGCGGCCTTCCGCCAGTACGGTCTGCAGCCGGGGCCGCTGCTCTTCGATCGGGCGCCGGAGCTGGTGTGGGGTCTGCTCGCGAGCTTCTTCATCGCGATGATCGTCCTCCTCCTCATCAACCTGCCCTTCGCGCCGCTGTGGGCGAAGCTGCTGAAGATCCCCGAGCCGTACCTCTACGGCGGCATCGCGGTCTTCTGCGGGCTCGGCATCTATGCCACCTCGGCGTCGACGTTCGAGCTGTTCGTGCTGCTGGGCATCGCGATCATCAGCTTCGTGCTCAAGCGCTACGGGGTGCCGCTGGCGCCGCTGCTCATCGGCATGGTGCTCGGCCCCCTGGCCGAGACGAGCCTGCGCGATGCGCTGCTGTCCTCGGGCAACGATGCCTCGGTGCTCATCGCATCGCCGATCAGCATCGTCCTCTACATCATCCTCATCGCCGCCCTCATCTACACGGGCACCGGTCGCGTGCTCGCGAGGCGGAAGCAGCGGCAGGTGCTCGAGGGACGGACGTCCCGTGAGGAGAGCGAGGTCCTCTGACGCGGGGGTGATCCGTTCGTGCGGTCCGGCGGCAGTCGGATGCGCCGGCCCGGTCCGGTGGCAGCCGGATGCGCCGCGAACGCACGAAGCGCCGAGGTGGGTGCGGGCTCATTGCCCGCACCCACCTCGGCGCTTCTTGTCCTTGCCGATCGTCTCCCGACCGTCGCACCGGTGCCGCGTCCTCGCTCCCCCGCGCCCACGTGGCGACACGGTACACCGGCGGGGACACTGCCGCCTCGGCGAAAGGCCCGTGCGCTCACGCGTCGGCGGACCACCTCGGCGGGTGACTCAGTGCGCGGGCACGGGCTCCCGGTCGCTCGACTCGGAGGACGAGGTCTTCCCGGCGCCCTTGAGCCCGAACGCGGTGAGCACGGCGGCGGCGAAGACGACGATCGCAGCCCCGCCGGCGGCCCACTGCACGCCGAGGTCGAAGGCGTGGATGACCGTGGTCGCGAGCTCGTCGCCCACGCGTCCGCCGATCTCGCCGGCGTGCTCGAGCGCGGAGCCGAGCGTCTCGAACTCCGGCGCGGACGCCGCGTTCCCCAGCGCACCGCGCAGCTGCGAGGCGAAGACCATCGTCGTCAGCCCGCCGAGGACGGCCGTGCCCATGACGGAGCCGAACTCGTAGGCGGTCTCGGAGATCGCCGAGGCGGCTCCGGCCTTGTTCGCGGGCACCGCAGTGAGGATGAGGTCGTTGGTGATCACCTCGGCGGTGCCGATGCCCGCGCCGAGGACGATGAAGGAGATGATCATGCCGGGCACGCTCGGCTCCGGGGTGAACGCGACGAACGCGAGCCCGACCGCGTTGAGGGCGAGCGCGGCGGGGACGACGACGCGGGGCCGGATGCGGGCGACGAGGGGGACGGCGAGGTAGCCGGCCGCGATCGACATGACGAGTCCGGGGACGAGGGCGAGTGCCGCGGTCACCGGGGAGAGGCCGAGGATGAGCTGGAGGACCTGCGTGCCGAAGTAGAGGAAGCCGGCGAGGCCCATGAGGCTGAGCAGGTTCGC
This sequence comes from Brevibacterium sp. LAARM2_SD2, assembly GCF_057364785.1. Classification (NCBI taxonomy): domain Bacteria; kingdom Bacillati; phylum Actinomycetota; class Actinomycetes; order Micrococcales; family Brevibacteriaceae; genus Brevibacterium; species Brevibacterium sp. LAARM2_SD2. Next base: position 25,085 of record NZ_JBNFOM010000006.1, read on the forward strand.
CACCACCGCCGAGGTGAACACCGCATTGGCGAAGAGCCTGACGTCGAGCATCGGGTTCGACGACCGCAGCTGCCGCAGGACGAAGAGGGTGCCCGAGACCACGGCGACGACGACGGCCGCGGCGAACATCCAGTCGAGCCCGTCGGACATGCCGTGCTTGATCGCGAAGACGAGCGGGGTGAGGGTGAGCATCGAGAGCACGATCGAGGTCGGGTCGATGCGGCCCGGTTGGGGGTCGCGCGATTCCGGCAGGAGCAGCAGCGCAGCGGGGATGAAGATCGCGATGAGCGGCAGGTTGATGAGGAAGATCGAGCTCCAGTGGAAGTGCTCGAGGAGGAGACCGCCGACGACGGGGCCGAGGGCGGCACCGCCGCCGAAGAGCGCGGCCCAGGTCGCGATCGCGATGCGGCGGTCGCGGGGGTCGAGGAAGATGTTCCGGATGAGGGAGAGCGTCGAGGGCATGAGCGTGGCCCCGAAGACGCCGAGGAGGGCGCGGGCGAGGATGAGCATCTCGGGCGTCGTCGAGAACGCAGCGACCAGGGACGCGGCTCCGAAGCCGGTCGCGCCGATGAGGAGGAGCAGCCGCCGGCCGAAGCGGTCGCCGATGCTGCCCATCGCCACGAGGAGACCCGCGAGCATGAGGGCGTAGATGTCGACGATCCACAGCAGCTGCGTGCCCGTGGGGTGGAGGCCCGTGCTGATCGCCGGGAGGGCGAAGCCGAGGACCGTGTTGTCGATGGAGATGAGGAGGACAGGGATCATCAGCACAGCCAGGCCGAGCCATTCACGCCGGCCGGCGCGCACGTGGAGTGTCTGTGGTGAAGTCATGCCTTTACTGTACCGGCCAGACGGTACAGTAATCAAGAGATCGCCCTGGCCCGACGGCGGTGATGTTCGTCGCAGGCGCCTCCTCCCGTCCGCTAGGCTCGTGCGCATGGCACGCAATTCCTCCGACACCCGAGAGAGGCTCCTCGACGCCTTCGACTCCCTGCTCGATGCGCACGGCACGGCGGGTGCGACGCTCGACGCCGTCGCCGCCGAGGCGGGAGTGTCCAAGGGCGGCCTGCTCTATCACTTCGGGTCGAAGGCGAAACTCGTCGAGGGCAGCCTCGAGCGATTGCGAGCCAATGTCGATGCCGACATCGAGACGATGCGGTCATCGGACCAGGGACCCCACATCTACTACCTCGAGACCTCCGCCGAGGTCGGGACTCCCCTCGACCGCAGCCTCATCGCCGCCAGTCGCCTCGCGCAGGAGTACGAGGAGGCCCGCATCGCCCTCAAGGACACCCGGGAGCAGTGGTTCGCGGTGCTCAACGACCACCTCGGCGATCCGCACCTGGCGATGACGATCCAGCTCATCGGCGACGGGATGTACCTCAACCAGAACTTCGGCCTCTCCGAGGAGGAGGCGCTCCTCCACGTGAAGAACGTCCTCGCCCGCCTCGGCCTCTAGGAGCGGGACGCGGCGTCACGAAGTCACCAGCGGTGCAGCTCGACCGACGAGCGTCAGCGGCGCCGCACCTCATCCGTCACGGCACCGAGGTCGACGGTGACCTCCATACCGGGTGGCGCGCTGTGGGCGGCATAGACGATCGTCGCCTCCGGCAGGCGCGTCCGGACGAACGCGAGCACCGTCGCGAAGGTATGCGGATCGAGGCCGAGGTCCGGTTCGTCGACAAGGAGGACGTCGGGCGCGGAGAGCACGGCCCGGGCGATGACGAGGCGCCGGGTCTCACCGCGTGAGAGTGCCCGCCCACCGATCCCCGTGCGGGTCTCAGCACCGATATCGGCGCTGAGATCGAGCTCCTCGAGAACCGCGCGGATGTCCTCGGCACTCAGCGGCGCCTGGTCCGGCTCGCCGAGGCGGAGGTTGCCGGCGACAGTGCCGGTGAAGAGGAACTCGTCGTCGGTGACGACCGCGACCGTGCGAGTCTCGGCTGACGTCCCACGCGGGTCGGCCGTAGGAGCAGCAGTGCCGCGGACAGCCTCGGCGATCTGCGCGAGGAGGGTCGACTTCCCGGTCCCCGAGGGGCCGATGATCGCTGCCGTCGCTCCCGCGGGCATGACGATGTCACCACCTGTCGGCGACGCGCCGCCGACAGCGCCACCGAGAGTGAGCGCGCCCGATTCGGCGAGGCCGACCGCCATCGAGGACACGTGCCCGGGAGACCCGCCGCTGCCTCGGCGTGCCCGGATGCTCCGCAGTCTCTGCAGGTGGGGCACGATCTCACCGAGGGCGAAAGTGCGTTCGAGGACCCCGAACGCGAGCAGGACGACCATGACGAAGAGCGGTATCGGCAGGAGAGCGGACTCGACCATCCCGGCCGCGAGGGCGCACACGAGGAGGACCGCACCGAACGCGAGGCCGGCGGCGAGCGCGGCGACGATCTGGCGCCGCGACTGCTTCTCCTCGAGGCGGCGGTCGGCGGCGGTGAGGGTGTCGAGCTGCGTGAGCACGCGCGCCCGCAGCAGCGGAGTTCCGCCGAGGGACTCGAGTTCGGGGGCGGCGTCCATGCTCGCGAGCACCTCGGCACGGAGGCGACCGTGCCCGTCATCCGTGGGAGCCGGTGCGAGCGCGAGGACGAACATGATCGCTGCTCCGACCAGCAGCGGCGCGGTGACAAGGGGGAACGTTGCGGCGGCGACGATGATCGCGGTGACGACGGCGGAGATCGTCACGACGAGCGGCGCGGTCACCCGCAGCACCCGCTCGCCCTCGACGGCGGCGTCCGTGAGCAGTCGGTCGACTGCGCGGTCGTCGGCCGGGGCCGAGCCGGTGGCGGCGAGGTCGTCGAAGACCGCGAGTCGGGCCCGGGTCGTGTCGGCGAGCGCCGACCGATGGAGGAGGACGTTCTGCCCGTACCCCGCCCCGATCCGGCCGAGGGCGAGCATCCTCACGATGCCGCTCGGGGTCGGGTAGGAGAAGGTCGCGAGGAGTCCGAGGCCGGCCAGCGCGCACGAGGCCAGGTACCAGCCAGAGACCGCGAGCAGCGCGAGCGAGCACAGTTCCGCGATGACCGCGACGACGAGCGGGAGGAGGTGGAGACGGCGGCGCGCGCTCATGCGTCGCCCCCGGTGAGGTCGGCGGCGGCGCCGCTGGTGAGCGAGCCGGCACGCAGCTCGTGGGTGTGGTCGGCGACGGCGATGACGGCCGGTGAGTGCGTCGCGATGACGACGGTGCGACCGGTGCTCGCCGCGCGCAGGGTGCGGAGGATCGCGGCTTCGGTGGCCCGATCGAGGTGGGCCGTGGGTTCGTCGAGGATCCAGAGGCTCCGGTCGGCGGCGACGAGGCGGGCGATCGCGACGCGGCGCCGCTCCCCCGCCGACAGCTGTCGACCCAGGGTGCCCAGCGCGGTGTCGATGCCGTCGGGCAGGCTCGCGAGCACCTCGTCGAGGCCCGCGGTGTGGGCGGCGGCGCGGACGTCGGCGGCGGTGATCGACTCATCGCCGAGGCTGATGTTCTCCGCGAACGTCGTGCCGAGGATGACGGTGTCCGAGCCGAGCCACCCGTGCGCGATCGACTCCCCGGACGCGCCGGGTCCGCCGGGTCCGCCGCTGCGGCGGATCGTGCCCGTCGTCGGCACCCGACGACCGGCGATGACCTGGAGCAGCGTCGTCTTCCCCGACCCCGACGGCCCGCTGATCGCCGTCCACTCCCCCGCGGGGAGGGTCATCGTGATGTCGGTGAGGATGGGAGAGGATCCGACTCCGACGCCGAGGTGGTCGAGCTCGAGGTGCGGACCGCGCAGGTGGGCTGCTGGCACAGGCCCAGTGAGGGGATTCGTGCCGGTCGCAGCGGTGCCGGTTGCCGGGGCGTCGACCACGTCCGTGCCCACGGAGACTGCTTCCGTGCCCTCTGGCGCCGTCTCGGCACCGCCACCGGTCGAGCCCGGTTCGCGACCCGTCTCGCGCTCCGGTTCTCCTCCCGCAGTGCGGCCCGCGCCCTGTTCGGCGGTGGGGCCCGGCCAGCGAGATGCCGTTCGCCCCGGGCCGAGACCCGCCTCGCGCTCTGGCCCCGCGCTGGCCGTGAGGATGGCGCGGGTGGCGACGAGGGCGTCGTCGCGGTCGTGGAAGCCGCGGGCCGCGCGCTGTGCGGGAGCGAAGTAGGCGGGGCAGAGGAGGAGCACGAAGAGCGCCCCACCGAGTCCGAGTGCCGGTGCCCCCGGCAGGGTGAGGAACCCGAGGAGCACGAGCCCCGTGTACGTCGCGGACACGGCGATCGCGAACGTCACCGCGACGTCCATCACCGCACCGGAGAGGAACGCAAAGGTGAGCACTCGCAGCGTCGACTTCTCCAGCCTCGTCGACGCCCGGCCGAGCACGTCGCGCCGCCGCTCGCGCGCGCGCAGACTCACCAGCGTCGGCAGGCCCCGCACGCTCTCGGTGACGACCGCAGAGAGCCGGCGCGACGCGGCGAGCTGCCGTTCCCCCGCCGTGAGCGTGGCCTGTCCCGCCAGTCGCAGATTGAGGGGCAGCAGGGCGGTGCACAGCGCGAGGAGCACCGCAACCGGCCAGTGGACGACGGCCACCGCGGCGAGGATGAGCAGGGTCGACGGAGCCGCCGCGATCCGCAGCGGCCGCGATCCGGCGAGGTATCTCGCGACCACGGGCGCATCATCGATGAGGGCGTCGGCGGCATCACTCGCGCTCGTCGTCCCGGACACTGCGAGAAGGTCGGGTACGAGCTGCGTGCGGATCGCCGCGCTCACCCGGTCCCGGCCGGCCGCGGCGAAGCGGGCAGCGAGAACCCGGAGGACGAGCCGCACCGGCGCCGCGATCGCGGCGCCGACGAAGAACCACAGCGCCGCACCCGGCCCGCTCCCGAAAACTTCCGTCCCCGCGGCACCCGAACCCGATGCCATCCACGCGGAGATGCCGGCCCCGAGCAGCGCCCATCCGGCGATGAGCGCACACGTCGCGGCCACCTCGGCGAGGGCCGATACGCGGAAGAGGACACGTCCGGGACCGGCGTGCGCATTGATCCAGGCGACGGCGGTGTCGGTGCCGACCGCGGACGCGGCCTGCCCCGGAGCGGGACCCCCGGCCGCCGAGGTCGGCCCCGTCGACGCGGAAGTGCCCGTCAGCGAGCCGCTCGAGATCAGGTCGCCCGACCCTGAGGAGTCGGCACTCGCCGAGGCGGCGGCCGTGTCAGCCGACATCGGCGTGCAGGTCGTCCTCGTCCTCGCGGGCGCGGCGGCGTTCGTCGCGGATGAAGACGACCGCGGCGAAGACGACGATCGCGAGGATCGCCGCGCGGTTGATCCACTGCGATCCGATCGACGGATAGCCCGAGTACATGTTCATGCTGATCGTGTAGAGGATGATGCCGAGCAGGAAGAGCCCGATGCGCCGGAGGACGACGCGGGCACGACCGCCCGACTCGCGACCGCCCGGCCGACCGTCGCGGGGGGCACCGCCCGCAGCACTGTCGTGCGGCTGGCTGTCGTGCGGGACGCGGCCCGGGACGTCGTTGCGCTTCTCGCTCATGACTGGGCCGCCTTTCGATCCGCTGCCGATCCCCCGTCGGAATCCGAACCTCCGTCGGAATCCGTCCCACGTCGGAGTCCGAACCTCCGTCGGGGCGGAGTCCACCGTTGTGAGTGAATCCCCCATCGTTGCCCGCTCCCGCGTCGAGCGGACCGGAGAACACGCGGTGGGCGAAGATCGTGTAGAAGGAGATGAGGAAGATGTTGATCCCCACCCCGATGAGCAGGACGATCATCGTGATGTCGGGGGCGCCCGCCTCGGCGACGGTGAGGTCGGAGGCGAGGATGACGGGATAGCGTCCGACGACGACCGCGAGCAGGCACGCGACGACGAGCAGCGCCGTCCACCGGTACGCGCTGTGAGGCGGAGCATCGGGGGCGAGCGTGCGCCACGCGAGCACCGCGCTGACGAGGGCGACGAGGAGCAGGACGCCGACGAGGATTCCCTGAGCGCCGCTCCAGGTCAGCGGCACATCGGTCGTGCCGAGGAACCCGACGATGAGTGCGAGGACGACGACGGCGCCGATGAGCAGCGTTCGTCCCGCGGCCACGGCGAGCGGGGAGTCGACCTTGCGGCGGAGGAACGCGGCCCCGAGCGTCATGTAGACGACGACGGTGCCGATGACGATGAGCAGGGTCATCCCCACCGAGGCGGCATCCCAGATTCCCGGCTCACCGACGAAGTCCCCGTTCGAATCGACCGTGATCTGCCTGGTCAGACCCGCCAAGGCGAATCCCTGGGCGATCGCGGCCCCGAGCGACCCGAGGCTGAAGGCCCGCACCCACGCCTCACGGGTGTCGTGGCGATGGGAGATGAGCTCGGTCGCGAAGCCGCGGACGATGAGGCACAGCAGCATGACGATGACGGGGATGTAGACGTGCGGCAGCGCTGCCCCGTAGACCGCGGGGAAGCCCGCCCACAGTGAGACGCCGAGGAGGATGAGCCACGACTCGTTGATGTCCCACGTCTGCGCGACGACCTCGACGCCCTCGCGGCGCCGGCGGCGATCCCGTTCGCCGAGGAGGAGGATCCCCACCCCGAGGTCGTACCCGTCGAGGATGATGTACATGACGAGGCAGAGGACGGGGACGATGAGCCAGATCTCCTGCATCATGATGGCCTCCCCTCCTCGCCGAGGCGGTCCCCGCGCTCGTCCCCCGGCGGGCTCTCACCCGCGTGAGAGGCGTCGCCGCCCTTGCCGGCGGGGGCCCGGCCGGCATCGACGCTTGCGAATTCGAGGTCGTCGTCGAGGTCGTCGTGGGTCTCGGCCCCGGGCAGGTCGTGCTCGGGACCGCGTTTGACGGCCCAGACGATGTAGCCGATGTAGGCGGCGAGCATGATCGCGTAGACGACGATGAAGCCGATGACGGAGAACACGAGGTGGGCCGGCGCCAGATCGGACACGGCATCCTCGGTGCGCAGGTGTCCGTAGACAACCCACGGCTGGCGGCCGGTCTCCGCGGTCACCCAGCCGCCGAGGATCGCGAGGATCCCCACGGGAGCCGCCCACAGGCACACGCGGTGGAAGCGCGGGGAGTCGTAGAGGCGGCCGCGCAGACGCAGCACGACACTCGACATCGCGATGGCGAAGAGGATGATCGAGCCGTAGAACATGATCCGGAAGCCCCAGAAGACCATCCACACCGGCGGCTGCTCGGCCGGGTCAGGTTCGACGTCGGAGACCCCCGGGGTCTGCAGCTGCCCGGAGAGATCCTGCCCGATGAACGACCCGAGCAGCGGCACCTCGACGGACGCGGCGTTCTCCTGGTTCGGCTGATCGGTGACGATGAAGAGGTAGTAGCCGGAGCTGTTCGTCTGCCAGTGCCCTTCGATCGCGGCGAACTTCGGCAGCTGGTGTTCGACGACGACCTCGAGGGCGACGTCGTCGCCGACGGAGATCTGGATGGGCAGGAGGACTGCGAGGACGCCGAGGGAGATCGAGAACGAGCGCTTCGCGAACGCGAGCGACCGGCCCTTGATGAGGTACCACGCGGCGATGCCGGCGATGACGACCGAGGCGGAGATGAGGACCGCTAAGAACATGTGCGTGAAGCGCAGCGGGAACGACGGGTTGAAGATGATCTCCCACCAGTTCGTCGGCAAGAACGTCCCGTCGGGGGCGCGCTCGAACCCGGCCGGCGTCTGCATCCACGAGTTCGCGACGAGGATCCACGTCGTCGAGAGCAGGGTGCCGATGGCGACGAGGAGGCAGGCGATGAACATCGTCCGCTCCTTGACCCGGCCGTCGCCGTAGAGGAGGACCCCGATGAACCCGGCTTCGACGAAGAACGCGGTGACGACCTCCATCGCGATGATCGGGCCGATGATCGGTCCGGTCTCGCGGGCGAAGACGCCCCAGTTGAGTCCGAACTCGAAGGTGAGGACGGCACCGGCGACGACGCCGAGGGCGAATCCGACCCCGAAGATGCGCCGCCAGAACCGGAACATCTGGAGGAAGACGGGTTTCTTCGTCTTCCAGTACATGCCGTAGACGACGGTGAGGAACACCGACAGCCCCACCGTCATCGCAGGGAACATGATGTGGAACATCGCGGTGAGCGCGAACTGCAGCCGCGAGAGGTCCTCGAGGGTCATGACGACCACTCCTCCAGAGGATGGGGTTTCATGCCCACCCCTGCTTCGTCGCGACGACTCGAGGTCTCCGAGGGCGACCCCGACGGGCTGATTGAGGACGAACCCGATGACGTCAGCGACGTCGTCGGAGGTGAGCAGACCCTCGCCGAGCCAGTCGTATTCGTGGGCGAGGCCCTCGAGGCGTTCGGCGAACGTCGACCTGATATAACCGGGCGCGATGTTCGACACCCGTACTCCCCGCTCGCGCAGTTCGATGCGCAGCTGAGCGGCGAAGGTCTTCAGTGCCGCCGAGGCCACGCCGTAGACGGCGGCGTCGTGGAAGTAGCTCTGGTCGGCGATCGACCCGATGGTGATGACGTCGGCCCGCTCCCCCGCCTCGGCTGTGCCAAGGAGGGAGGGCAGGACCTCATGGATGAGGTGAAGGGCACCGACGACGTTCGTTGTCAGCACCTCGTTCCACTGCAAGAACGGCAGCTCCGCGAACGGCCCGACGTAGTTGATGCCCGCGCTCGCGATCACCGAGGTGCACTGCGGCCAGCGGTCGCGGATCTCAACGCCGAGCTCGCCATCGCGACGAGATCACAGACATCCTGCTGGAAGAACGTGACATTCGGCTGGTCGACCAGCTCGGCGGGGAGCTCATCGCGGTCGATGATGACGACGGACTCACCGGCGGCAAGCAGGCGCTGCGCGGTGAGCAGCCCGATGCCGTTGGCCCCGCCGGAGATGACGTGGGGCCCACTCATCGCTGACCTCCCGCGGTCGCGCGCGGCGCCTGGCCGATCTGGACGGCGCAGTCGGAGGTCAGCGTGTGATCGGGGCGGGCGCTGACGTCGGGTTCGGCGGCACTCGTCGCGTCGATGTCGGCGATGATCGCATTCGGCTCCATGTCCCCGTCGTAGAGGAGGCCGTTGACGAAGAGGACGGGACCGGAGTGGAGGCCCATGTTCTCCGCATCGAGGAAGTCCTCGTCGACGCGGGAGACATGGACGTCGCGACGCAGGTCGTCCTCGACGCGGTTGAGGTTGGCGCCGACGTTGACGCTGGCGCGCAGGAGTTCGCGGTTGTCCAAGCTGCGGTCCTCACTGATCTCGTTGAGTTCGTGGCGCATCGGCCAGAACAGCTCCTTCTGCTGGGATGCCACAGCTTCGAGCGCTTCGCCCGTCTGCTCGGGTGCGCCGTCGGCGGTCGGGCGGATGTGGCGGAAGACGAACGCGAGGTCGCCTTCGTAGTGGTCGATGACCTGGTCGAGGATCTCCTCGGTGTTGGCATCGTCGAGTCCGCCGAACGACCCGTAGACGGTGAGCGAGTTCTTCGCATCGGGGGGACCGAAGATGTGGTCGCGGGACAGGTCGATCGGCCGGTTGAGCTGCACTCTCGCGGGGGCGTGCTGGCGGTCGTAGCGGGCGGTGAGCTGGAGGCTGACGACGCCGATGAGCGCGGCCAGACCGGACCCGGTAAGGATGCCGATGCGCGCATCGGACTGGGCGACCGGGTCGGTGATCGCGAGGTCGACGATGAAGAGAGAGATCGTGAAGCCGATGCCGGTGAGCATGGCACCCGACGCGATGTGTCGGGCTCGCAGGGCCTCGGAGAGCTCGCCGATGTGCAGACGGCGTCCGAGCATCGTCGCCCCGAAGATGCCGACGAACTTGCCGACGACGAGGCCGGCGATGACACCGCACGTCAGGGCCGAACCGAAGGCGTGGGACAGGGACTCGCTCGTGATGAGGACACCGGCGTTGACGAGCGCGAAGACGGGGACGATGACGAGGCTGACGACGCGGCGCAGGGAGAGCTGGAAGCGGTCGTTGATCGACACCGAGCGAAGGATGCCCTCAGCCGCGGACATGCCGCGTTCGGCGTTCGGGCTGCGGCGGAAGCTCGCCGTGAGATCCTCCGCCTCGTCGACGAGCTGATGCTTCGGCGGGAACACCGGCAGGAGCAGGCCGAGGATGACACCGGCGATCGTCGCGTGGACTCCGGACTGGAGGACGGCGAACCAGAGGAAGACGCCGAGGATGGCGTAGACGAGGCCGCGCCACGCCTGCATCTTCTGGACGAACCAGGTGACGGCGGCCAGGGCCGCGGCGATCCCGAGCCAGAGGAGGTTGATGTCCTCGGTGTAGAAGAAGGCGATGACGGCGAGTGCCCCGATGTCATCGACGACGGCGAGGGCGAGGATGAAGACGCGCAGCTGCGCGGGGATGCGGGAGCCGAACGCGGCGAGGATGCCGACGACGAACGCGGTGTCGGTGGAGATGACGACACCCCAGGCCCCCACCTCGGGGGTGCCCCGGGTGATGGCGACGAAGATGAGCGCGGGAACGACGAGTCCGGCGACGGCACCGACGATCGGCAGTGCCGCGCGCTTCCACGAGCGCAGTTCGCCGAGGACGACGTCCTTCTTCACCTCGAGGGTGACGAGGAAGAAGAACAGCATCATCACTGCGTCGTTGATCCAGTGCTGAAGGGACATCTCGAGTTCGGCGGTGCCGGCGACGAGCCCGAACTCCGTGTGGATGACGGCGTTGTAGCTGTCCGGGGACAGGTTGGCCCACAGGAGGGCGATGGCGGTGGCGGCGAGCAGAACGACGGCGCCGGCGCTCTCCGTGCGGAAGAACGCGGTGAGCCCCGCGGTCAGGCGATTGGCCATGTCAGCTCCTCACCGGTCGGACCGTCGCGGCGGCGAGGTTGGCGCGCGCCGGCATCTGCGTCATGAAGCAGACGAGCCTCGCGACACGGTCGGGGTCGATGGATTCGAATTCGTCGGCGCGTTCCTGGAACCGCCGGTAGTGCTCGGTGTCGCTCATGTCGGCTCCGAGTTCGGAGGTGACGTAGAACGGGGCGATGTGGTGGACGCGGACTCCGCGATCGCCGTATTCGGCGCGCAGGTGCTTGGCGAGCTGTTCGACCGAGGCGGCCATCGCCGAGAACACCGCGTACGACTTCGTCCGCTGCTGGGCGGGGGCGGAGCCGACGAAGATGAGGTCGGCCGGGCGACTCGTCTCACCGATCTTCAGCAGGCCCTCGGCGAAGGTCTGCGCGGTGTAGAGGGCGCCTTCGACGTTCGTCGAGATCATCGCCTTCCACTCCGAGGGCACGGACTGTTCGAAGTTCGCCGCCCGCATCACCCCGGCGCTGACCATGACGAGGTCGGGGTCGGTGCCGAAGCGGTCACGGATCGCGTCCCTGGCCTCGACGAGGTCGAAGGGCTCGGTGACGTCGGCGCGGACGACGAGCGTCTGGTCGGGTCGGTCGATCTGCTGTGCGAGGCGCTCGAGGCGGCGGCGGTTGCGGGCGAGCATGGCCACCCGGATGCCCTGCTCGGCGAGGGTGCGGCTGACGGCGGCGCCGATCGCTCCGGTCGCGCCGGTGACGAGGGCCACCCGCGCCCCAGACGCGGTCTGCTGCGGGGATTCGGCCTGCGCGTCGGGCGCCGGCTGCGCGTCCTCGGTCATGAGGTGGTGTCTCCTCGTGCTCGTCCCCGGAACTGCTGCGCGAGCTCCGGAGTGTTCAGTTGTGGGTGGTGCGGTGGTGCGGTGGTGCGGTGGTGCGGTGGTGCGGTGGTGCGGTGGTGCGGTGGCACCGACCGTGACCGGGTGGTCGGTCCGGCGCCGAGGTGGTGCCTCAGCTGCTGAAGACGTCCCCGGTCGCGTCGCCGATCGCCCGTTTGCGGGCGAAGTAGTCGTTGATGATCGTGCGGTAGAGGTCGGAGTCCGGGCGCGCCCAGTTGCGCATGAGCTCGGCGCCGAAGGCCAGGGACGTGATCGGGTGGGCCCCGGCCGAGACCATGCGGTTGATCGCCTGGTCGTGAGTGACCGTCGAGACACCGCCGACTGCGTCGATGACGGGGTAGACGTCGTAGCCCTCCTCGAGGAGGTCGAGGGTGGGGAACGCGAGGCAGACCTCGGTCCACAGCCCGGCGATGACGATCTTCCGGCGGCCCGTCGCTTCGATCGCGGCGCGGAAGTCCGCGTCCTCCCACGAGTTGACGCCCGTGCGGTCGATCTCCTCGACTCCGGGCAGCTCGTCGGTGATCTCAGTGATCGTGCCGGTGTTGACGCCGAGGTCGACGCCGACGGTCGAGAGCACGGTGGGGATCTCGTAGGCCCGGGCGAGCTTGGCGAGGGTGACGACGCCGAGGATGATCTCGTCCTTCGACGTCGAGCTCACGGTCGCGAACTGGCCGGGCTGGTAGTCGATGAGCGCGATGGCGCAGTTGCTCGGGGTGAGCAGGTGATCGATGTCCGGATCGCGAACCGGCTCCGGTTGGGTCTTGGCCATTGCGTCCTCCTAGGGGGATGAGGTCGGCGGCGTTCGCGCGGGAGGCAAACGTATCACCTTCAACAACTTTGGCCTCAAGTATGCCTGATGAGAGCCGCGATGGCACTTGTTGTTAAAAACCGAATGATTCCCGGTGGCGCTGGTCGCTGGAAGGGGCCCGCGGCTCGGCTCAATCAACAGTTGCGTGAAAATGTCGACACCGAAGACGACTTTTTCCCGCCAACTGTTGAGCGAAGGGCCGCGCAGCCGCCGAGGCGGTGACAATCACGCTCAGTGTTGAGCGAGCAGACCACGCTGAACGAACAGACCGCTGCGCACTCTGCAGACGGCTCGCGTGCAGCTGACCGCTCTGCACGTGAAGGTCAGTCGGGCAGGTCTCTGCTCTGCACATCAGCGTCGGCCGGGGAGGGCATATCCCCGAACACGACCGTCAGTCGAGCAGGTCGTGGCGGACGATCGACTGTTCGCGGTCGGGGCCGACGCCGATGACGGAGATCCGCGATCCGGACATCTCCTCGAGCGCGAGGACGTACTTCTGCGCGTTGATCGGCAGGTCCTCGAAGGTCCGTGCCGTCGAGATGTCCTCGGTCCAGCCGTCGAAGTACTCGTAGATCGGGGTGGCGTGGTGGAAGTCGGTCTGCGTCATCGGCATCTCGTCGAAGCGCTCACCGTCGACGTCGTAGGCGACGGCGACGGGGATCTGCTCGATGCCGGTGAGGACGTCGAGCTTAGTCAGCACGTAGTCGGTGAAGCCGTTGACCCGCGCGGAGTAGCGCGCGATGACCGCGTCGTACCAGCCGCAGCGGCGGGGGCGTCCGGTGTTGACGCCGAACTCGCCGCCGGCCTTCTGCAGGTACTCCCCCATCTCATCGAAGAGCTCGGTGGGGAACGGTCCGGCGCCCACCCGCGTCGTGTAGGCCTTGACGATGCCGACGACGCGGTTGATGCGGGTCGGCCCGATGCCCGAGCCCACGCACGATCCTCCCGCGGTCGGGTTCGACGAGGTGACGAACGGGTACGTGCCGTGGTCGACGTCGAGCATCGTCGCCTGTCCGCCCTCCATGACGATGACCTCGTCGCGGTCGAGGGCGTCGTTGAGCATGAGCTCGGTCTCGGCGACGTAGGGGCGCAGCCGCTCGACGAACGGCAGGAAGTAGTCGACGACCTCGTCGACGCTCACGGCGCGACGGTTGTAGACCTTGACGAGGAGCTCGTTCTTCTGGTGCAGCGACCCCTCGATCTTCTGCCGCAGGATCGACTCGTCGAAGATGTCCTGGATGCGGATGCCGAGCCGCCCGATCTTGTCCATGTACGCCGGTCCGATGCCGCGCCCGGTCGTCCCGATCGCCCGCTTGCCGAGGAACCGCTCGGTCACCTTGTCAAGCGTCTGATGGTAGGGCGCGACGACGTGCGCGTTCGCCGAGATCCGCAGCTTCGAGGTGTCGGCTCCACGGGACTCGAGGGCGTCGATCTCCTCGAAGAGGGCCTCGAGGTTGACGACGACGCCGTTGCCGATGACCGGGGTGACGTTCGGCGAGAGGATTCCCGCCGGCAGCAGCTTGAGCTCGTACTTCTCACCGCCGACGACAACCGTGTGACCTGCGTTGTTCCCACCGTTGGGCTTGACGACGTAGTCGACGCTGGTGCCGAGGATGTCGGTGGTCTTGCCCTTACCTTCGTCGCCCCACTGAGCGCCGACGACAACGATTGCTGGCATGAGTTGATGTCACCTCAAGTGAAAGAAGGGGAGTCGTTACCACCACAGTCTACTGGCAGGCACCGACACGACCGCCGCACCGGTAGCATTGGAGCAAACCGGCCTGTGTTCGAAGGAGCAGATGACAGATGGCTCATCCCACCACCGCTGCCGAACGGGTCGTCCTCCTCGATGAGGCAGGGCACCCTGCCGGGACGATGCTCAAGTCCGAGGTTCATACGACGGAGACGCCGCTTCACCTCGCGTTCTCGTGCTATCTGATCGACGATGACGACCGCATCCTCCTCACCCGTCGAGCACTGTCGAAAGCCACATGGCCGGGGGTATGGACGAACAGCTTCTGCGGGCATCCCGGCCCGGACGAGAGCATCGAGGACGCGATCGCCCGCCGGGCGGACCAGGAACTCGGCACGGCCGTCACCGCCCTTCGCCTCGTCGACCGCGACTTCCGCTACCGCGCCGTCGATGCCGGCGGCGTCGTCGAAAACGAGGCGTGCCCCGTCTACGTCGCCCGGATCGCCGCACCGCTGCGCCCCTCCCCCGCCGAGGTGGCCGACTGCCACTGGACATCGCTGGCCGACCTGCGTGCCGCCGTTGCTGCGACTCCATTCGCCTTCAGCCCGTGGATGGTCGAGCAGCTGAGCGGCGAGATCGCGGGGAAGCTGCGAGTATGAGCGCTGCCGCGATCGACCATCATCCAGGCACCCCAGGCTACTGGCGCATCCGGTCCTACGACGCGGCCAGAGCGATCCTGCGCGCTCGCCACGCCACGACCCAAGCGGGGTTCACCGCCGAGCGGATCCCGCAGGGCTGGTTCACCCACCGCCCGATCCTCATCGCCGACGGTCCTGCTCATGACGCCCAGCGTCGCGAGCTTGCTCGCTTCTTCGCCCCCGCCGTCATCGACGATCGGTATGCGGCTGACATCGACGCCTGCGCCCAAGCCATCGTCGATGACGCAGTCGTCACCGGACGCTGCCGGCTCGATCGCGCCGCACTGCATTACACGGTCGACGTCACCGCCCGGATCGTCGGACTCACCGAGGCACCGGTGGAGGCGCTGGCAGGCCGCCTCGTCGCCTTCTTCCGCCAGCCGCCGGTCGACCTGTCCGCGCCGAACTGGGGCCGAACCAACCGCCAGTGGCTCCAGGCCGCGATCAACGGACTCCTTCCGTTGACGAAGTTCTTCGCCGCCGATGTCCTTCCCGCCATCCGTGCGCATCGCCGCGACCACCGCGACGACATCATCTCCCACCTCCTCGACTCCGGCAGCAGCACGGCCGACATCCTCGTCGAATGCGTCACCTACGGCACCGCAGGGATGGTGACGACCAGGGAGTTCATCACTGTCGCCGCGTGGCGGCTGCTCACCGACGACGACCTGCGACAGCGCTATCTCCCCGCTGACCGTGCGACCCGGCTCGCCCTGCTCGCAGAGCTCATCCGACTCGACCCCATCGTCGGTCATCTCTTCCGGCGCGTTACCGACGACCTCACCCTTGACGTCGACGGCCACGCGACGACGATTCCGGCCGGCGATCTCATCGACATCGACGTGACACAGGCCAATGTCGATTCCTCGACGTTCGGTCCCGACGCCGAGACGGTCTGTCCTTTCCGCACCCAGCGCCGGCACGTCTCCCGGCCGGGCACCGCTGACGAGCGCGCCCCCAGCGTCCCGCTGTCGGCAGGCCTGAGCTTCAGCGACGGAGCACACCGCTGCCCGGGGCAGCCGCTCGCGCTCATCGAGACCGATGCCCTCCTCCACCGGCTCCTGGCCTGCGAGCCGAGACTGCTCACCGCACCCACCGTCGGCCACGACTCCGTCATCGCCGGCTGTCATCTCCGCGGACTCGAGCTCGGCTTCTCCGTCCCCGCCCGTCCGCGGAGGCACTGATGGCCGGCCCCTGGGAGTACCTCGCGCTCATGGGCGCATGTGTTCTCATCACCCTGCCGCTCGAATTCGTCTTCGCCGCCCGCGTCTACCGCCGGTGGCGGGTGCTTCTCGCTGCGCTCATCCCGGTCGTCATCGTCTTCGCGATCTGGGACGTCGTCGCTATCGCCCGCGACCACTGGACGTACAACCCGCGGTTCGTCACCGGCATCGAGTTCGGCACCCTGCCGCTGGAGGAGCTCGTCTTCTTCGTCGTCATCCCGTTCTGCGCGCTGCTCAGCTACGAAGCCGTGGGCACCGTCATCGACGTCGTCGCACGGCGGCGGGGTGGCGCGGGCACTCCCACGCGCGACCCGGGCACCACCTCGGCGGACGCGGTCGCGGGCACAACCGACGCCGCAGCGGGGACCACCGCCGTGCAGCGCCGAGCGAACCGCGCAGACCGCCGACCGAAAGGGGACGAGTCGTGATCCCCGAATACACGGTGATGACCGGTCTCGGCATGATCGTCGTCATCGTCCTCGAACTCTTCATCGTCCGCTCAGGCATCTTCCGTCGCGGACGGTATTGGGGGGCACTCGCGATCTGCCTGGCCTTCCAGTGCCTCGTCGACGGGTGGCTGACGAAGCTGTCGAACCCGATCGTCATCTACAACCCGGAGATGTTCTCAGGCATCCGCTTTCCCTTCGACATCCCGATCGAGGACTTCGGGTTCGGGTTCGCGATGATCACCGCAGTCCTCATGCTCTGGCAGCGCAGGCTCGACCGCAGACCGTCGAATGACGACGCCGAGGCGACCCCGTGATCCCGAGCGATCCCCGTGCCGAGTTCGTGCCCGCCCCACCCGGTCGGGCTCGGGTGCTGCGCCCGAAGTCGGTCACCGTCATCGGCGGGGGCATCGCGGGGCTCGCGGCCGCGACGATCCTTGCCGAACGCGGTGTCACGGTGACGCTCCTCGAGGCCTGCCAGCGCCTCGGTGGTCGAGTCAGCGCCTGGCCGCTCGAGGACGGGCGGACGATGAGCCGCGGATTCCACGCGTTCTTCCGCCAGTACTACAACCTGCGCGACCTGCTCAGCCGCACCGCCCCGGAGCTGTCCCGACTGCGCCCGATCGCGGACTATCCGCTCACCCGCCGAAGCGGTGCCACCGACTCCTTCGCCGGCATCCCCCGCACCCCGCCGTTCAACCTCGCCGGGTTCGTCCTCACCAGCCCGACCTTCCCGCTGACTGCGCTGGGTGAGATCGACGTCACGAGCGCATGCGAGCTCATCGACGTCGACTTCCCCGCCTCCTTCCACCGCTACGACGGCGAGTCGGCGGCGGCGTTCCTCGACCGACTGCGCTTCCCCACCGAGGCCAGGCACCTGGCCCTCGAGGTCTTCGCCCGCTCGTTCTTCGCCGACCCTGAGGACTTCTCCGCCGGCGAGCTGGTCGCGATGTTCCACACGTACTTCGCCGGCTCGGCCGAGGGCCTGCTCTTCGATGTGCCCGACGACGACTACGACACCGCCCTGTGGGCGCCGCTCGGTCAGTACCTGCGCGGACTGGGCGTGCGCATCGTGACCGGGTGCAGAGCGACGGCGCTGCGACCGGACGGCAACGGGTGGACGGTGAGGGCCGAGGACGGCGACGAACTGGTCTCCGATGCCGTCGTCCTCGCCGCGGATCCGGCGAGCGCACGGGCGCTCATCGCCACCGCCGAGGCGGCGGCTGGCATCAGCGCCGACGCCGAGTCGGCCTCCGCTGCGTCTCGCTCCGCCTGGTTCTCCCGGGTCGCGGCCGAACGCAACGCTCCGGCATTCGCGGTGCTCCGGCTCTGGTTCGCCAAGGCGGTCGATCCGACGCGTCCGGCCTTCCTCGGCACCAGCGGGTTCGCCCTCCTTGACAACGTCTCCGTGCTCGACCGCTTCGAAGCCGGGGCCGCCGACTGGGCGAGGGAGCACGGCGGATCCGTCGTCGAACTCCACGCCTACGCCCTCTCCGCCGACGACACCGAGGACGAACACCGCCTCGGCGAGCGACTCCTCGCCGACCTCCACGAGATCTACCCGGAGACCGCGCACCTGCCGATCCTCGCCCAGGAGCTGCTCATCGACGACGACTGCGGGCTCGTCGACATCCGGCCGTGGGGTGAGCGCCCCGGCGTCGTCACACCGCTGCCCGGTCTCGTGCTCGCCGGCGACTGGGTGCGCTGTGAGACGCCGGTCGCGCTCATGGAACGCGCGACAACAACCGGCTATCTCGCTGCGAACCATCTGCTCGCCGGCTGGCGGACAGCCGGGACCGACATCTGGTCGCCACCGACGAAAGGCCTGCTGCGCCGTGGTCTGCTCGGGAAACTGCGCGCCACCCCGCCAGCACCTCGGCCCGCGACCCCGCAGGCAAACCCACCACAACCGCACCGCACCGACCACCGCGACGGCGCGCCGCCGCGGCGAGCGACCGCGCCTGTCACGGGCCTCGCCGCGCACACCCCCACCCCCACTGAAGGGACCGGCCGATGACAGCAGCCTCCGACCATGTCACGCTCGTGTGGTTCCGCGACGACCTGCGGGTCGGCGACCACGAGGCGCTGTCCGCCGCCCGCTCGGACGGCCGGGTGATCGGGGTCTGGATCCGGGAGAAGCGGGACGCCGACGGGCTCGGACCTCGGCCGCTCGGCGGGGCCGCGCGCTGGTGGGCCCACGAATCACTGGCCGTCCTGGAAGCAGAGCTCGAGGCCCTCGGCATCCCGCTGCTCTTCGCCGCCGGTGAGGCCGCGACCATCCTGCCGCGGATGGCCGCCGACCTCGAGGTCGACGCCGTGCGCTGGTCACGCCGCTATGCCCCGGCCTCCCGCGACCTCGACGCCCGGATCAAGGCCGACCTCGACGACCACGGTCTGAGCGTCCACTCCCATCCCGGGGCCCTCCTCGTCGAACCGTGGACCATCGCCCCGGAGAGCAGCGACCACTACAAGGTCTTCACCCCGTACTGGAAGGCCGTGCGCGACCGCCACATCGACGACGTCCTCCCCGCCCCGGAGAAGCAGCAGGGATTCTCCGCCGCCCGCCTCGACCCCGCGAGGAAACGCCAGGCGGTCACCGACCTCGACGGCCTCGGCCTCCTCGACGGCACGGACACCGGGACCGGGGAGTTCGCCGCCGCCCGGACGCCGCAGTGGTGGCAGGGCACGATCGCCGAGCACTGGACCGGGCCGCACGCCCCGGGATGTCGGGCGGCGGAGGACCACCTCGGCGAGCTGAGTCGAGGCATCGACGGCTACACCTCCGCCCACGACGTCCCGGGCGATCCCGACAGCACGTCGCGCATGTCGCCACGGCTGCGGCACGGGGAGCTCTCGCCGCGACAGCTGCTCCACGCCGCGGAATCGGCCTCGGTCGCCGAGGCGGACAAGCAGGCCTGGATCCGGCAGCTCTACTGGCGCGAGTTCTCCTGGCATCTGGCCTACCATCACCGGAACATCGCGACCGAGCCGATCCGCGAGGAGTTCGCGCGCTTCCCCTACGAGGACGATCCGGAGGCGCTGGACCATTGGCAGGCGGGGACGACGGGGATCGACCTCGTCGATGCGGGGGTGGCGCAGCTGTGGCAGATGGGCTGGATGCACAACCGGGTGCGCATGGTCACCGCCAGCCTGCTCACGAAGAACCTGCTCCAGCCCTGGTGGGACGGGGAGCAGTGGTTCTGGGACACGCTCGTCGACGCGGATGAGGCGAACAATCCGGTGTCCTGGCAGTGGGTCGCCGGGTGCGGGGCCGACGCCGCCCCGTACTTCCGCATCTTCAATCCCGAACGCCAGGCCGAGCGCTTCGACCCCCACGGTGAGTACGTCGCCCAGTGGCTCGGCCGCGGGCCCGGCGGGGACCCGCGGAAGGATGATCCCAGCGCCGAGGCGGGGGCGGATCTCTCGCCGATCGTCGACCTCAAGGAATCCCGGGAGGCAGCATTGGCCGCCTACGACAGGATGAAGAACGAGACGACTCGATGAGCGGATCGCCGGAGACCGGGGAGGAGCCAGGCGGCAACCGCCTCGACGGGACACGCTTCGCCGACGTTCTCGGGCAATTGGAGTTCCCCAGCTGCCGGGAGGGCTGACCTGCGGCCGTCGAGGAGTACCTGCGCGCTGACTCACTCCTTCGGCAGCGGGACGGATCCGCACGCGGCGATGGCTCGCGCGCTCACTCCTCGGGCAGCGGCCCGGGGGTCTGGTCGCCGCGGATGTGCTTGAGCACCACCTCGGCGCTGATCAAGCACATCGGCACCCCCACACCCGGCGCGGTGGTGCCGCCGGCGTAGTAGAGTCCGTCGACGTGCGAGACCGGTTCTGGGGGCGGAACATCGCGCTCTGCCGCAGTGTGTGCGCGGGTCCGAGCATGCCGCCGAGCCACGAATTGTAGTCGGCGGCGAAATCCGTCGGGCCGATCGTGTGGCGGACCACGATGCGCTCGCGCAGGTCGGGGATGCCCGCCCACCGAGCGATCTGGTCGATCGCGCGATCGGCGGTGCGCTCGATGAGCGGGTCGCCGGTGCCCTCAGGCCCACCCTCGCCGAGCCCGGGATCGGCCGGAACGGGAACGAGGACGAAGAGGTTCTCCTGGCCGTCGGGTGCGACGGTGACATCGGTCGCGGACGGCCGGCACACGTAGAGCGAGGCCGGGTGCGGCAGGCGCGGCCGGGACCCGAAGATGTCGTCGAAGTTGACTTCCCAGTCGGGGGTGAAGAACAGCGAATGGTGAGCGAGCTCGGCAGCTGCCCGTCGACGCCGAGGAGGACGAGCACCGCCCCCGGCCCGCTCGTCACCGTGTCCCACCACGGTTCCGGGTAAGTGCGCTCGTCCGCGGCGAGGAGGGCGGTCTCCGTGTGGTGGAGATCGGCGGCGGAGACGACGATGTCCGCATCGTCCGAGCGCCGCTTGCCGGCGGCGTCTGTCCAGGTCAGGCCGGTCACCGTGGGGCGAGCCCGGCGACGGGTCGAATCATGCCGGCCGCATCCGTATCGATCGATTCGACCGTCGCCGAGGTGCGGATGTCGACCCCAGATGCCCGCGCCAACCGCTCGAGCGCGTCGATGATCGTGCGGAACCCGCCCTTCGGATACTGCACGCCTTCATCGAGGTCGAGCGTGCTCATGAGGTGATAGATCGCCGGTGCGGCCCGCGGATCGGTGCCGAGGAAGATCGCCGGGTACTGCAGGATCTGTCGGATCCGCGGATGGACCACAGTCGCCTCGGCGCGGTGGGCGAGGCTCTCGGTGAGCAGGCGGACGAGCCGCGGCAGCGCGATGAGGACCGACCGTTCGAGGACCGAGCTCGGCGCGGTGAACGGGTTGTAGAGGAAGAACCGCTCCGCCATCGTCTTCGCGTCGGCGGCCGAGGCGAGATAGGCCTCCAGGCGCTGCCTCGCCCCAGTCTCCAACGACTCGAGGACGTCGAGAACCCGCTCCCGTCCGGCCGGGATCGTCACCGGATCGCTGCCCGAGGTAGCGCTCGGGTCGGTGAAGACCGTGTAGGCCGGGTCGAGAAGCGTGAGGTCGAGCTCGGCGGAGGCACTCGTGCCCATGAGGGCGAAGAAGTGGTCGAAGACCTCGGGCATGAGATACCAGGACGGTCCGGTGTCGAAGCGGAACCCGCTGCGTTCGATGCGACCCACCCGGCCGCCCACTTCGGCGTTCTTCTCCAACACCGTGACCTGGTGACCGTCACGGGCGAGCAGGCACGCGGTGGCCAACCCGGCCACGCCCGCCCCGATCACGCTGACCCGACTCACCGCAGCCACCTCGGCGAGGGCACACGCCCCACCGCGGGCACACGCGATCCGCGCGCCACTGCGCTCACCCTCATCGTCGCCGCCCCTTGCCCACGGTTGTCAGGGCCGAGCGGACGAGCAGCCGGGCCTTGGCCGGGTCGGAGATGCGCACGCGCTCGCGGTAGAGTCGGTCGACCGGGGACACGGCGATCTCGTCGTTGAGCGCGGTGAACAGGGCGGTGGCGGCGTCGACGGCCACCCGGGCGTCGAGCGGCAGGAGCGGGATCGCTTCCCTGGCCTCGGCGAGTTGGCGGCGGATCGTGTCCACCCACTCATCGCGCCCGACCGCGTCGAGTGCACCGTCGGACGCCAGGTAGCTGCGGCCCAAGCGGGCGTGATCGTCGGCGAGGTCCCGGAGGAAGTTGATGTTCTGAAACGCTGCACCGAGGCTGCGGGCCCCGCGTTCGAGCAGCACCGTCTGATCCGGGGTGCGGGGGTTGTCGTGGAGGAAGACGCGCAGGCACATCAGGCCGACCACCTCGGCGGATCCGTAGACGTACTCCGCATGTTCCTGGCAGGTGAACCGCCGCACCGAGCGGTCCGCGTTGGCCTGCAGATCCGTGCGCATCGAGGCGAAGAACGGGTCGACCAGGTCGCGGTCGATGCCGGTGATCCGCGCGGTGTGGGCGAAGGCGTGGATGACGAGGTCAGAGCTCAGCCCCCGGGCCAGGGCGCGGTGGGTCTCGGCGATGAAGCCCTCGAGCATCGCGGACTCGTCCTCGGGGCTCAGCCCCGCTTCGGCGGGCAGGCCGTCGACGATCTCATCGGCGATGCGAACGAGCGCATAGACGTTGCGGATGTGGGCGCGGTGGCTGGGCCCGAGCAGGGTCGTCGCGGTGCCGAACGACGTCGAGTAGCCGGCGATGACGGCCTTCGCCGCCCGCTGGGAGGCACGGGTGTACGTGTCGAGCGCCGTCATACGGTGCGTCCGTCCAGGCGGGCGGCGATGTCAGTGAGCACGGCGGTGGCGTGGCCCGGCAGGTCGCTGCAGTCGATGGCCTCGGCGAAGCTGCGGCGTTGGGCGGCGATGAGGGATTCGACCTCGGCCAGGGCCCCGGAGTCGGCGAGCGCCTGTTGGATGTCGCGGGCCCCGGCATGGGTGAGCTGCGGGTCCCCGAAGATCCCAGCAACCCTCCCCCACGCCTCGGTGCCCTGGGCGTGGGCGACGAGCGCGGTGATCTTGCCCTCCCGAAAGTCGGAGTAGGCGTCCTTGCCGTGGGACTCAGGCGTGCCGAAGGCCGAGAGCAGGTCGTCGTGGAGTTGGAACCCCAAGCCCAGGTGGGCGCCGATCGGGCGCAGCTGGGTCTGGAGGAGCGGGGGACGGTCGGTGAGGATGGCGGCGGCGACGATGGGGAAGGTGAAGGAGTAGGCGGAGGTCTTGAACGAGCTCATCGCGAGCACCGTGTCCGGGGCGGCGGGGATGACCCCGTCGGCGAGGCCGACGTCGAGGAACTCCCCGGCCGAGGATTCGATGAGCGCATGGTCGAGCAGGGAGAACAGGGCTGAGCGCTTGTCCCCGGTCACCTCGAGGGTGCCGATGATGTGGTGGACGGCGGCCAGAAGCATATCGCCCATGAGGATCGCCCCGGTGCTCGCCCAGTGCCCGGCGCCGGGGGCGTCGCGGCCGGCCTGCAGAGCGCCGATGAGGTTGGGTCGGCCGCGTCGCTGCCGGTCGCCGTCGATGACGTCGTCGTGGAGGAGCAGGGCGTAGTGGAGGAGCTCACAGGCCAGCGCCACCGCGGTTGCCGCCTCGGCGGTGACGGGGTCGTCCGTCTCTGCCAGGGCCACACGGGTGAAGGGGTCCTCGACGATCTGCGGGTGGTCACAGGTCATCGGGGCGAACGCGCCCAGCATGTCGAGGAAGAGCAGGGGCCGGACCAGTTTGCCGCCGGTCACTCGGTCGCGGGCGACCTCCCAGAGAGAGGCGAAATCGTCGCCGTAGAGGCGGGCGCGCTCGGTGCGGGCGGTGAAGAACTCGCTCAGTGCCGCACTGATCCGGTCCCGCGCCCGGGTGTCAGCCGTTGCCGACGTCGTGTCCATACAGGCGGCCTTTCGCAAAGGGGAGATGGGACGGGAGTCAGTGCGACTTCGGCCGGGCCCGGGCGGCCTTCTCGATGTTCTTGGCCATGGCGGGGAAGATGAACCGGTGGAAGGGGGAGACGAATACCCAGTAGAGGCGCCCGCGCAGACCCGAGGGGATGAAGATCGCCCGCTGCCGGTAGCGCGTGGCCGTTCCCTCCTGGCGGACGGCGAATTCGAGCCACGCGTTGCCCGACACCTTCATCTCCGCGGAGAGGACGAGTCGTGATTCGGGTTCGATGAGCGCGACCCGCCACCAGTCGAGCGGATCACCCAGACGCAGGGAGTCGGGCAGCCGGCGTCCCCGGTTGAGTCCGGCACCGCCGACCACCTTGTCCCACACTCCGCGGATCCTCCACGCCAGTGGCCACGAGTACCAGCCATTGGCCCCGCCGATGCCGACGATGACCGCCCACACGTCGGCGACGTCGAGGCCCGGCATGAGTCGAGTGCGGTCGTCTTCGAACCGGCGCCGCCCCGCCCACTGCGCATCGTTGGGCAGAGGTTTCGCGGCCTGTTCGAGCACCCCGGAATCCGCGTCCCAGTTGGTATCGACCGCGCCCTCGGTCTCGCGACGCAGGGCCAGGCGCACCGCCTCTTCGTAGGTCTTCAGACCCGAGGTCGGGGGTGGAATGACCTCGTCGATGTCGTGATCGTCCGTCACCGCATCCTCCTGCAGGGATTGGACGAGCGGGAGAGTGAGGCTGAAGGGGAGCGGGGTGACCAGGCCCACCCAGATCCCGGAGAGCTTCGCCGCCGGCAGCGGCAGGGCGATGACGTGGCGGGATGGCAGGCCTGCGATCCGGGCGAACTCCTTCATCACCTCGGCATAGGTGAGGACATCTCGGGACCCGATGTCGAGAGTGCGGTTGATGTTCCCCGGCACCGAGGCGGCGGCGACGAGGTAGTACAGGGCGTCGCGCACGGAGATCGGTTCGACCTTGTTGGCCACCCAGTCCGGGGCAGGCATCCACCGCAGCGTCTCTGCGAGGTGGCGGATCATCTCGAACGACGCCGAGCCGGAGCCGATGATGATCCCGGCCTGGAAGACGATGGCGGCGGTCGGGGAGTCGAGGAAGATCTCACCGACCTTGGCCCGGGAGCGCATGTGCACGGACAGGTGGTCGGAGTCCGGATGAAGCCCGCCGAGGTAGACGATGCGGTCGACGTGGGCCGCAGCAGCCGCATCGGCGAGGCGGCGGGCGGCTTCGGCTTCCTTCGTCTCGAAGTCCCGGCCGGACCCCATCGAATGGACGAGGTATTCGATGACATCGATCCCGGCGACCGCCTCGGAGAGGCCGGTTCCGTCGTCGAGATCGACGGTGACGATCTCCACGTCATCGGTCCATGGGACGGCCTTGAGCTTCTGAGGTGAACGAACCCCGACGCGCACCGAATGCCCGGCCTGGAGGAGGCGGGGGACGAGGCGGCCGCCGATGTACCCGGTGGCACCGAGCACGAGAACGGTGCGCGGCACTTCGGCGACCGGAATCGTCTCGACCGACTCGTCTGCGTCGTTCATACGGCCCCCACAATCGATTCGACGTGACGGTCACCGTCACCGCGGCCTGCTCTCACGGCAGGGTGTGCTGCCATCGCCGCGAGATCGTGCAACAGCCCTGGTGACCCACATTACACTCGCCGCGAGGACGCTGAGCACAGGGTGCCCTGACTTTCGGACCCCGGGAATCGTTTCGGATCCCCGGGAATCATCCCGCATTCCCGGTGCTCATCCCGCGCCGAGGCGGCCGATCCATTGGATGAGCAGCTGAGTCTCGGTCTCGCCGAGGATCTCGGGGTGTGCAGCCGCCCGTTCGATGACCGTGTGCCCGAGTCGGCAATCAGCCGTCTCGTCGTCGCGCGGACCTGGTCCCGTACCGGTGATCGCCGCGAGCACGCCTTCGCGCACGTCGGCGGAGAGCTTCGGGTCGTCGCGGCCGAGGATGATCAGACGCAGGGTCACGCCGATGTTCGTCGCAAGGACATGTGCTGCGGCCTGCTCGTACCCGACGACGAGGCGACCCTCGTCCTCGGCCCGCTTCGCCAGCGCGCGGAGCATTTCACTCGGCTTCGACTGTGCCTCGGGTGAATAGCCGGGCCGGACCTTGCCGTACATGAGGGTGTAGAACCCGGGATTGTCCAGACCGAAGGCGACATGGGCGTCCCAGCCCTGCCGCAGCGCCTGAATGGGATCAGCGGCAGCGGGCTCGGAAGCGGACTTCGTCGCAAGATACATCTCGAAGCCGCGGTCGATGACGGCCTCGATGAGTCCCTGTTTGCTGCCGAAGAAATGGTAGAGCGTCGGCATCTTCACTCCGACGGCGTCACAGACCGCGCGCAGCGAGAAATCCTCGCCGGGCGCCGCCGCGATGAGGTCCGCGGCGGCGTTGAGCAGCCGGGTCCGCGTATCGGATGAAGTCTCCTCTGTCACATCGCGATCTTATCGTGTACTGTTGCAATAGCTTTATGTATCGCTGGTACATAATCGGCACTGCACAACCGAAGAGCAGCACCACACCGATCACCGAAATGCAAGGAGCAGTCATGACCGCACGCACCCTCAATGGCAGGAACGTCCTCATCGCCGGGGGCGGCAAGAATCTTGGTGGACTCATCGCCCGCCAGGCCGCCGAGGCGGGCGCCAACGTCGCCATCCACTTCAACTCCGAGTCCTCCCGACCCGAGGCCGAGGAGACTCTCGCAGCCGTCGAAGCCACCGGCACCAAGGGCGTCCTCCTCACCGGTGACCTCACCCACCCGGAGGCGGTCGCGGCCCTGTTCGCCGATGCCGCCTCGGCGCTGGGTCCCATCGCCGTCGCGGTCAACACGGTCGGGAAGGTGCTGCGCAAGCCGATCGTGGAGACGACCGAGGCCGAGTACGATTCCATGTTCGACATCAACGCGAAGGCCGCATACTTCTTCATCAAAGAGGCGGGCAGGCACCTTGTCGATGACGGTGCGATCATCACGATTGTCACCGCGTTGCTCGGTGCCTTCACCGACGGCTACTCGACCTACGCCGGCGGCAAGAGCCCTGTCGAGCACTTCACTCGAGCCGCGGCGAAGGAGTTTGCCGATCGCGGCATCTCGGTCACGGCGGTCGCCCCCGGCCCGATGGACACCCCGTTCTTCTACGGGCAGGAGACCCCCGAGCGCGTCGAGTTCCACAAGTCCCAGGCGATGGGCGGCCAGCTCACGCAGATCGAGGACATCGCCCCCATCGTCCGCTTCCTCGCCACCGACGGTTGGTGGATCACCGGGCAGACGATCTTCGCCAACGGCGGCTACACGACCCGCTGAGTCGGCAGACCGGCGCGAACAGAGAAGGGCGCGTTCCTTTCCCACCGACCCTGCGCACCCCTACGCTGAGAACCGACCCATCACAGGCATCCCGACCGCACACCGACACCGCGGCACCGACACAACCGAGGAGAGATGATGACCGACCAGCCCATCCCCCACCCCGTCTCCGACTTCATCGAGATCGTCAATGCCCACGACGGCCAGGGCTTCCTCGACGCTCTCGCCCCTGATGCCACCGTCGACGACTGGGGCCGGACCTTCACCGGCCGCGACGAGATCAAAGCGTGGAGTGACACCGAGTTCATCGGCTCCGAACCCACCCTCACCCCCGAAGAGGTCAGCGTCGACGGCAATGCCGTCACCGTCATCGGCGACTGGCGCTCGAACCACGCCAACGGTCGCTCCGCCTTCACGTTCATCACCGATGGCCACCTCATCACCTCGATGACGATCCGCGAGGGCTGACCGCAGGAACCCGGGCCACGGCATTTCCGTCCGAGCCGCCGCACGAACCGAGCCCCACCGCCCCATGCGCGTGTGCCACAATGGCAGTGGCGCATGCGCGTCACGGCGGTGGGGCTCGCCGTACCCAACCTCGGACCCGCACCCTCACCCGGGGTGCCCGACAACAGTCCCTACCTTGACCGGCACCAGCATGCCCGAAAGGTAGGACATCCGTGAGTCCCGCACCCGACACCACCCCGCATCCAGCCCCCGACTCCCGTACCCCGCGGGCGCGCATCGTCGTCGGCGGGGCTGCGAGGGTCGCTCCAAGAGTTCTTCGAAGACTCGGTCGCCATCCAGCTCGCCCAGCATCAGCAGCGCCCGCTCGTCGTCGTGCCGCTGCGGACCGCGGGGCGCGCATGAGCCGGCCCGTGCACCTCCGCGCCTCCCACCTCGGTCTTGCGTTCATCGGCGGTACGCTCGGCACCGCCGCCCGCGAGGGGCTCAGCCGGCTCCTCCCCGCAGCAGGCGGGATGCCGATCGCGATCGTCGCAATCAACCTCGTCGGCGCGTTCCTCCTCGGGCTGCTCCTCGATGCCCTCGCCCGCCGCGGTCCGGATGAGGGGCGGCGCCGGATGCTGCGGATCCTTCTCGGCACCGGCTTCATGGGCGGGTTCACGACGTACAGCGCGCTGGCCGCGGACACCGCGGGCCTCCTCGGCGACGGCGGGGTGAGGACCGGGCTCGCCTACGGACTGGGCACGGTGGTCCTCGGCGGGCTTGCGACGTGGGCGGGCATCGCGATCGGCTCGCTCACGCACCGGCCCAACCCTGCTGCGGTGGAGACGACGGCCGACGATTCCGCCGGACGACCCGGCACCGCCTCGGCGAACTGGGACGAGGGAGGATCACGATGACGGCGCTCGTGTTCGCGACGATCGCCGTGGCCGGTGGGCTCGGCGCGGTGGCGCGGATGGTTCTCGACGGGCTGATCAAGGCGCGTCTGCGCGGGTCGACGCCGTGGGGGACGATCGCGATCAATGTCTCCGGGTCACTCGTCCTCGGGTACCTCACCGGGCTCGCGGCCGGGCAGCTCCTGCCCACTGCATGGTTCCTCGTCATCGGCACCGGCTTCCTCGGCGGGTATACGACCTTCTCGACGGCGAGCTTCGAAACGGTGCGCCTCCTCCAGGAGCGCACGTGGGTGATCAGCGCCGTCAGCGCCCTCGGCACGCTCGTGGTCGCGACCGCCGCGGCAGGATTGGGGCTGTGGCTGGGCGGGCTCGCCTGACGCCGGAGGCCGGGTCTGCGACGCGGCGAACCCGCTCACTGCCGAAACCGTCGCATTTCGACAAGACACGTGTTGCCTAAATCCTCGCAGTCGACCAGGTATCACGCGGCCAGTGCCGGTTCGCTGCCCAGACTGAGAGTCCCCTCGATCCGTGTTGGCCGGTGAGCCGACCCGGTCCTAGAGTGGAGTCAGAGATGGCTGCGTGAAGTCTCTTCACGCGTCGATCGGTCCTCGTCAACAGCGATGTGAATGGAGAGCAGATATGCCCACGCCTGAAGAACAAGTCGATGCCTGGTTCGATCCGAAGAAGCCGTCCACCACGGAGGAGGGTGCCGAGCGGCAGTCGGATGCCCACTCGCTGAGCGTGGGGCCCGACGGGCCCCTGCTGCTCCATGACGTGGCGTTGGTCGAGAAACTCGCCCGCTTCGACCGCGAACGCGTCCCCGAGCGCAGCCCGCACGCGAAGGGTTCCGGTGCCTTCGGCGAGTTCGTCGTCACCCAGGATGTCTCGCAGTACACGAAGGCGGCGTTCCTCCAGCCGGGTACGACGACTCCGATGCTCGCCCGCTTCTCCACCGTCGCCGGTGAGCTCGGTTCCCCCGACTCGTGGCGCGACGTCCGGGGCTTCTCCCTGAAGTTCTACACCGAGGACGGCAATTTCGACATGGTCGGCAACAACACGCCGGTCTTCTTCGTCCGCGACCCGATGAAGTTCCCCGACTTCATCCACTCTCAGAAGCGCCTGCCCGATTCAGGTCTGCGCAGCCCGAACATGCAGTGGGACTTCTGGTCGCTCTCCCCGGAGTCGGCCCACCAGGTTGCCTACCTCATGGGACCGCGCGGTCTGCCCAAGACCTGGCGGAACATGAACGGCTACTCCTCGCATACGTACATGTGGGTCAACGAGGCCGGCGAGCGCTTCTGGGTCCAGTACCACTTCCACACCGACCAGGGCGTGGAGAACATGAGCAACGAGGAAGCCGCGAAGCTCGCGGGCGAGGATGCCGACATCCACCGCCGCGACCTCTTCGAATCCATCGAGCGCGGGGACTTCCCGTCGTGGACGCTCTCCGTCCAGATCATGCCCTACGCCGAGGCGAAGGACTACCGCTTCAACCCGTTCGATCTCACGAAGATCTGGTCGAAGAAGGACTACCCGCTCCACGAGGTCGGTCGCTTCACCCTCAACCAGAACCCGATCAACCACTTCGCGCAGATCGAGCAGGCGGCCTTCAGCCCGTCGAACTCGGTGCCGGGCACTGGTGTCTCACCGGACAAGATGCTGCTCAGTCGCGTCTTCTCCTATCCGGATGCCCAGCGCAACCGGATCGGCACGAACTTCAACCAGCTGCCGGTCAACGCACCCGTCGTGAAGACGAACAACTACGACAAGGAAGGGCACATGCAGTATCACCACACCGGCGCTGCCCCCGTGTACGCCCCCAACTCGTATGGTCGCGCGTATCAGGACACGCAGGGCGTCGTCGACAACGGCTGGGAGGCCGATGGCGAACTCGTCCGCAGCGCTTACACGCTCCACCGCGACGACGATGACTTCGGACAGGCTCATACCCTTGTCCGCGAGGTCTACACCGAGCAGGAGCGTGCCGACCTCGTCGACACGGTCGTCGACATGCTGCGAGCCGACGTCGAAGAGCCGGTGCTCTCCAACGTGTTCGCCTACTGGAAGAACATCGACGACGAGGTCGGCCAGGCCATCGAGGCCAAGTACCGCGGTCAGTGAGACCTGACCGCGTCCTGGTCTCACGCTGACGACCCGCGTCGCCCACGCCTCGACGACAAGCGTCCGGTCGCCCTCTCCCCACACAGGGGCAGCGGGTGGCCGGGCGCTTCGCCCGTCCCCGGTTCAGCATGGGCGCGGTTCGCGCGGGCGTCAGCTCGCACCGGCGGCGGATCGGACACGACAAACGCTTGGCAATTTAGTTAACTTAGTGAAATACTGGCGGCATGTTCGAACCTGCCGCGCGACCGCCACGGGCCCTCCGGATCCTCATCCCCACCGTCCTCATTCTCATCTGGCTCGCCGTCTTCGGTGTCGGCGGCATGAGCTTCGGCGACATCAGCGACGTCGCTTCCGACGAACGTTCGAGCTTCCTCCCCGACAGCGCCGAATCGACCCGGGTGCAGGCCGAAATCACCACCTTCACCGGGTCCGACGCCATCCCCGCGATCGTCATCGCCGAACGCACCGGCGGCCTCACCGACGATGACCTGACAGCCCTCGAGCGCCTCGGCGAGCGTGCCGAGAACGTCATTGACGGCGCCTCCACCTCCCCCGTCATTCCCGCCGACGACGGGGACGCCGCCCAGCTCGTCGTCGCGGTGCCCGCAGATGCGGAGATCGGTGATGCCGTGACCGCACTGGAAGCCGAGTCCGCCGACATCCTGCCCGACGACCTCGGCGTGTGGGTGTCCGGACCGGCGGGGTTCACCGCCGACCTGCAGGAGGCGTTCGGTGGGATCGACGGGATCCTCCTCCTCGTCGCTCTCGCCGTCGTCTTCGTCATCCTCATCATCGTCTACCGCTCTCCCCTGCTGCCGATCCTCGTGCTCCTCAGTTCGATGACGGCGCTGTGCGCCGCGGTGCTCATCAACGTCGCCCTCGCCCGTGCCGACCTCGTCACTCTCAACGGGCAGGTGCAGGGCATTCTCTTCATCCTCGTCATCGGCGCCGCCACGGACTACTCGCTGCTCTGCATCGCCCGCTACCGCGAAGAGCTGAGTGACAATCGGCTGCCGTTCCACGCCGCCGTCCGCGCCGTGCGCGGAGTGTGTGAGCCGATCGCGGCCTCCGGGGGCACCGTCATCGTCGGCCTGCTCTGCCTGCTGCTCTCCGACCTGGGATCGAACTCGGCGCTCGGGCCCGTCGCCGCCGTCGGCATCGTCTGCGCGGTCCTGACCTCGCTGACGTTCCTGCCCGCCCTCCTCATCGCCGCCGGCCGGGTGGCGTTCTGGCCCAGGGCCCCGAAGTTCGGGTCGGCTCATCCGATCCTCACCGGCGCCGAGGCGACCGGGATCTGGGCGCGCATGGGCCGCACCGTTGCGGGCGCTCCGAAACGGATGGCCGCCGGGGTCACCGTCGTGCTCATCCTCGGCTGCGGGGGTCTGCTCCTCCTCGACGCACAAGGGGTTCCGCAGAACGAGTTCGTCCTCGGATCCTCCCAGGCCCGCGACGGCCAGGAGGTCATCGACCGTCACTTCTCCGGCGGGTCGGGCACCCCGGCCTACGTCCTCGCCGAGGCGGATGAGCGCGCCGAAGTGGCCGCCGCCATCGCCGGCACCGAGGGCGTCGACAGTCTCGCCCTCGTCGCCCAGGACTCGCCGGCCGGGACGATCCCCGTCGACGAGACCGGTGAGGTCTCCGCCGAAGGCCCTCGCGGTTCAGATGCCGCCGAGCCGACCGAGATCGACGGGCAGCTGATGTTCTCCGTCACCCTGTCCGACCCCGCTGACTCGCTCGAGGCCGAACAGACGATCCGCGATATGCGCGAGGGCCTCGAGTCCTCAGATGCGCTCGTCGGCGGCAGCACCGCGGTCGACCTCGACACCAACGACACCTCGGTGCGCGACCGGGCGGTGATCATCCCGATCGTCCTTGTCGTCATCACGATCATGCTCGCACTCCTGCTGCGCTCGCTCGTCGCTCCGGTCGTGCTGCTGGCCACCACGGTGCTCAGCTTCGGCACGGCGTTGGGGCTGAGCGCGGTGATCTTCCAGTTCATCGGGCAGCCGCAGTCGGATCCCTCGGTACCGCTCTACGCGTTCGTCTTCCTCGTCGCGCTCGGCATCGACTACACCATCTTCCTCATGACCCGGGTGCGTGAGGAGTCCCTGGAACACGGCACCGGGCAGGGCACGCTGCGAGGACTGTCGGTGACAGGCGGAGTGATCACGAGCGCCGGGGTCGTCCTGGCCGCGACGTTCGCCGCTCTCATCGTCATCCCGATCCAGTTCCTCCTGCAACTGGCGATCATCGTCTCCCTCGGCGTGCTCCTCGATGCGCTCATCGTGCGCACGCTCCTTGTTCCCGCCCTGGCGATCTGGATCGGCGACTGCATCTGGTGGCCCTCACGCTTGGCCGGGCGGTTCCATCGCGGTCGGCCCTCCGACACCGACGACCCGTCTTTCAGTCCGCGCCGCGTCTCGCAGAGGTCAGCGACGAGGCTGCTGACACAGCATTGAGACTCGCCGCAGCTGTCCGGCAGCGACGTCCCGGGCCGCCGCAGGATACCGTCGCTCTCGCCGTGGCGATCTCAGGTCGCGGAGTCGTCCGCCTCGGCAGTCCACGACTCGCCGGCGGAGGTGATCTCGTCCTTCGTGTCGCGGAGGAAGCGGATGACGGTCTCTCGTTCGTCTCGGGAGAGCCGGGCGGCGGCGTGGAATCGCTGCGACTGGGCACGGCCCACGGTCTCCATCGCCGAGGTGTAGGTCTCCAGGGTGATCGAGATCGCCTGGGCGCGGCGGTCGTGCGGATGCGGGGCGCGGGTGATGTGGCCTCCCCGCTCAAGCCGGTCGAGCAGCTTTGTCGTTGCCGCCGGCGTGATCGCCAGATGGTCGGCGATGCCGCGCGGGGTGCCGAGAACATCACGGTGTCGGCAGATGATGAGGTAGTGGAGGGCCCTCATGTCCGTAGCGTTGAGGTGCATGTAGCGGCGCGAGGCTTCCGAGAGCGCCTGTTCGGCGTCGCGGAGTTCGCCGAATGCGGTCATGAGTTCAGTGATCTGCTCGATGTCGACCGGCTCCATCCCTGCTCGATCGACGAGCCTGGCCTGCGGATCGCTCGCGTCGACGTCGTAGACGGCCGACCGCTCCACGGCGTCGCTTTCCATCGCCTGCCTCTCACACTTGCCTCGGCTCTCTGCCGAACCCTGCGTATACCGGACAATCCTATCGCCTCATCGCTCACGGCCCCTGCGCAAGCGCGGCGACGACAGACAGATCACCGACCCGATGATGAGCTCCCAGGCGAGGAACGCATACACCGACCCGCGCTCCCATACTCCGTCGGGCATGAGCACAAGGGCCGTGAGCAGAAGCCCGCTGAGGATGCCCAGTGCCCCGAGCCCCGGACCGCTCCAGCGCACCCGCCCCAGATCCCGCAGCGGCCCGACCGAAAGGATCGCTGCACAGTTGCCACCGAGGATCGCAGCGACCGCACCGAGGACGTGGACGACGATGAGACCGTTCGCGACGTTCTCCGGCGAACCCGGCACGAGGCCGACGAGCACGATGCCCGCAGCATGGAGGCATCCGACGACGACGAAGGCGATTCGCCCGATCCCGGGTCTCAGCGCAGGCATCGCGAGAACAAGGCCCAGGAAGAAGAGCAGACCCTGGCCAATGAACCCGGCGTCCATCACCTGCGGAATCTGCGAGGCGAGTTCGCGTCCTTGGAAAGTCGCTCTGCCCGGAACCCCGAGGTCGCTGATGTAGAACGTGGCGTAGCTGTATCCGGGGAAGGCACGTGCGGTGATCGCCTCGCACAGGAGGTACCACAGAGGGGCGATGATCCAGAGGACCCCTGTCGGCAGCAGCGACCACCCTCGGTTCTCGTCGACCCCGGTCACCGCTTCCGCACCTGAAAGATGTGCCAGGTCGGGTGAGCGATGAACGAGCCCTTGGATCCGATGAGGTCATGGGACGCGCGCAACCGGGCGCCACAGCGCTCAAGCGTGAAGCCGGTCACCCCCCGGATGACGGTGCGCAGGAGGCAGACGACGGTGACCCCGCGCGGATGGAGCAGGTGGGGGCGCGGGCAATGCTCGGCGGCCACGATTCGGCGGCCACGGGCGTCGGCGGGAACGCCTCGCCTCACTCCCGCAGTGATCGCGCCCCACCCTCGCGCGAAACCCCAGCTCACTTCCCCGCGGTGATCGCGTCGATCGCCGTCGGGTCGGAGGAGCGGAGGAACTCCTCGATGCGTGCGGCCTCTTCGCTCTCCCCGATGCCGGCCGAGGCGCGACCGAGGGCGTAGAGCGCGCGGAGGAATCCGCGGTTGACCTCGTGCGACCACGGAATCGGTCCGGCGCCGCGCCAGCCGGCGGAGCGCAGAGCGTCGAGTCCGCGGTGGTAGCCGACGCGGGCGTAGGCGTAGGAGTCGACCATGCGGCCCTCGCCGCGAGCTTCGTCGGCGAGCACGGCCCAGGCCAGCGACGAGGCGGGCAGGTCGGCGACGATGTCGAGGGCCTCCTCACCGGCGTCGAGACGGCGCTTCGCCTCGACGTCGGGGTGGTCATCGGGCAGGAACGTCGGCTGCGGGCCGAGCTGTCCGGCGTTGAGGTTGCCGATGTGCGAGGGGTTGCCGATGGGCTGCGTCATGGTCTCTCCTGGTCGTCGATCGGATGGTCGGTGTCAGTGTCAGATCAGTGCGGTGTCGGATCGGTGCGCGGTCAGATCAGTGTGTCCTCAGTCTGGTCGTCGGTCAGTCCGTCTTCACCGCCGAAGGTTGGATCGCATACGGGTTCGTGCTCAGCGCCCCGAGGATCCCCTGGTCGGCGAGCGCGTCGAGCTGCTGCTTGTCGGCGATGTCGGTGGCCCACACCGTGAGGTCGGACTCGTTCCACCTCACCACGGCGTCGCTCGGCACAGCGATCATCGTGTACCCCGCAGCGGTGAGGTCCTCCGGGTTCGCCGTCGACGTGTCCCCGACGAACATCGCGTCGATCCCGGCATCCGCGGCCGCGCGCGCCACGGTCGGATCGGCGGTGCGCACGATCGCCGAGGCCGCCATATCCGCCTCGGCGATCGTCTCCAGCGCCGGACCCGCGGTGGCGGAGTCGGAGATGAGCGGGAGGATGACGGTGCTGCCGGCGACGTCGCCGACGAGCTTGTCCCACGTCACCGGTATGCCCAGTTCGGTGTCCTCTCGCGGCGGCGTGATCGTGCGGTCGAGGAACTGCGCGGACGTCAGCCCCTCGAGTCCGTTGCTCAGGCCCATCGTCTCGGCCGCGGTCTCCGGGTCGGCGGCGACGACGGTGCCGTCACCGAGGACGGCGAGCGTGGGCGCGGGCAGGTACCCGAACTTGACGTTCTCCGTGAATGCGAGCTCGGAGTTCGCGGGGTAGACCTCGGAACCGCCGTCGAGTGCGGCGACCGCGGGCGGGTTGAGGGCGTCGACGGTGAGCGTCTCCTTGTGTCCGAAGACGTTGACGAGGAGAACGGCGACGACAGCGATGACGACCACGGCACCGGCCCACAGCGGAGCGTTGAATGTCCTCGGCTCCGGCCGCTCGGGCATCGGGATGCGATCGTTGCTCATGTCATCCTCGCCGAGGCGGCCCTCCGCGAGGTTATCCTTGTCCTTCCCGTGATCGGCCGAGTTGCTCCGCTTCCGACGGCTCATCGGCTGCCGTCCTTCGTCGCTCCGGCACCGGTGACGAGGCCGCGGAGGAAGCCCGCCCCCCAGCTCAGGTGCATGGTGGGCAGGACGATGCCGAACCAGAAGCGCTCCCGAATCCCGCAGTCCTTCGCCGCACCCGCGGCTGCGATGATGCCCGCGACATAGGTGAAGCTCGGGACGTGGACGAGGGAGGTGAAGCGGCGCAGGAACTTCGGCCACGTCTTCGTCCGGCCGCTCAGCTGCAGGAGGGCCTCGATGACGCTCGCGGTCATGCCGAGGACGAGCAGCGGCGGCGCGAAGTAGCGCAGCGAGTTCTTCGACCCGTAGCGGCGGATGAGTTCGGCCCGCCAGATGCCCGTGGCCCAGAACTGGCGGGCGATCTTCGACCACGATCCGCGCGGCCAGTACGTGACCTCCATATCGGGGTTGAACCAGATCCGGCCCCCGGCCGAGCGGATGCGGAGGTTGAGCTCCCAGTCCTGTCCGCGTTTGATGTCCTCGTCGAAGCCGCCGAGTGCTTCGAAGACCTCTCGTCGATAGACGCCGAGGTAGGCCGACTCCGCCTCACCGGCCTCGTCCCCGGAGTGGTAGGCCGGTCCGCCGAGGCCGATGGGCGACATGTAGGCGCGGGCCACGGCCTTCTGGAAGGCCGTCTTCCCGCGGGCGCGCATGAGACCGCCGCAGTTCGCGGCGCGTGTCGCCCGCAGGGTCTCGATCGCCTGTCGCGTGTAATCGGGCTCGAGTCCCGAATGTGCGTCGACGCGGATGATCACTGGGTGCCGCGTGTGGGCGAAGGCCCGATTGAGACCGAGGGGGGTGGCGGCATCGGGGTTGTCGACGGTCTGGATGCGCGGGTCGGTGGCGGCCATGCGCGTGATTATCGCGTTCGTCTCATCCGTCGAGGGGCCAAGCGCCAGGACGATCTCCTTCTGCCCGTCGTAGTCCTGGGAGAGGATCGTCGTGATCGCCTGTTCGATGTGTTCGGCCTCGTTGAGCACCGGCATGATGAACGAGACACCGGGCTGGTCTGCGAGGGGAGGAAGGCCGTCGGGGGTGAGGATCTGGAGAACTTTTGCCACGCCCTCAATCCTCCCATATGCGCGTGCCAACGGCGCTCAGACGGTTGAGGATCAGTGCTTGGGGCCGGCGAAGTCCGGTTCGGCGTCGGTGTCGGTCGGTCCCTTGCGCGGCTTGACGGGGCGTCCTGCGAACCAGATGTAGCCACCGGCGGCGACAGCCGCTCCGCCCATGATGACCGCCCACCACGGGAAGCCGGGGATGTCGGGCGGGTTCTGGGCGTCTTCGAGGGCGTCGGGTGGTGTCGGGATGACACGTTCGCCGATGACGAGGATCCGCTGCGTATTGATGCCCAACGGGGTGCAGGTGACGAGGGTGGCCAGGTCCTTGCCGGGGATCGCGTCGAGGGTCTCCGTCTGGTCAGGATCGACGATCTTGGTCTCGATGACCTTGTAGGTGATGATCCGACCGAAGGTGTTGAACGTGAAGTAGTCGCCCTTGTCGATCTTGTTGAGGTTCGTGAACATCTCCGCTTCTGCGAGCCCACGGTGCCCGGTGACGACCGAGTTGTTGCCGACTCCGCCCACCGGCAGTGCGGTGCCCTCGAGGTGGCCGATGCCGCGCAGCAGCGTCTCATCGGAGGTGCCGTGGTAGATCGGCAGGTCGAGGTCGATCTTGGGAATCTGGATGCGCGACATCACATCCGTCTTCGGGCTCGTGAGGATCTCGTTGTAGTTGAGATCGGTGATGCCGTCATCACCCTGCCACTGAGGAATGCGCTCATTGGCCTGCACGGAGGCGCCGCCGGCTTCGAGCTTCGCGTTGTACTCCTCGGCGAGCTTGAGCTGCTTCGCGTTGTGCGGAGCGTTGGGGTCTTCGGTCGTCGTCGCGTTCTGAATGACCTCGGACTGGTCGAGCTGGGTGATCCATGCCGCCATCATCGGATAGGTCCACACGCACGCGCCGAGGAGGCCGAGCACAGCGATGATCGCTGCCGGGACGGACAGCTTCCACTTCTGCTTCTGCGGCGGAGGGCCCGAGGGTGCGGGTTCGGTGAGGGTTGCGGTCATGGCTCCACGTATCTCTTGGTTCTTATGGTTCGAGGCCGGGTGACGTGAACGTCACCCGGCCTCGGGGTGTCACCGCTGACGCGGCGGATCATCTCCGCCGGTCAGAGGCGACGTCGCACTCAGCTCTGGCGAGCCCGGCGGGTGTAGCGGACGATTCCCGCACCGATCGCGAGCATCAGTAGAGCGATGCCGAGGATGGTGAGCATGAGCTGACCATTGGCACCCGTGAACGGCAGTTCGCCACGGTCCTTCTGCTTGTTCGAGATCTTCACTAGAGTCGGAGTGGCTTCACCGTTGGCTTCAACATTGACCGAGGTCCACGGATCCTGAGGCAGGGTGTAGCCGGCAGGCGCCTTGGTCTCCTTTATCCAGTATTCCTTGGACTGGACATCGTTGCTGCCGACCCACAGGGTGATCGACGCACGACCGTTGTCGCCGGTGGTGATGGTTCCGACGGGGGTCGTGCCATCGCGCTCTTCGTAGATCTCGAAGACCGCACCAGCCAGGGTCGCCGACTCATCATTATCCGCATACTTGAGGATCTCGAGCGGACCCCAGTTCGTCGAGGGCTTGTTCGTCGTGACCGAGGAACCATTGGTGTTGACAACGGCCTCGTTCTCGATGACTCCGTTATCGCCGAGGGAATCGACGGTGGTGACGACCTTCATGACGACGTTGTCGCCAGCGTTGAGCTTCGCCAGACCTGATGCGTTCATCGAGATGTTCGCTGTCTGACCGTTACACGTGACTGTGTAATCCGCGGGGTCGAAGCCCTCGAGTGTGACGCTCTCGCAAGTCAGACGCGGGTCGAGCCTATCCGTGATCGTGAACGTCCGGTACGTGTCGTCAGCGGCCTTCGGCGGAACGGGGGCCGTGATCGTCCACGTCACCTGGCTGCCGATCACAAGAGCGTTCGGGCGCTCGACTTCCTTGGTCGGAGTCGTCTCGTTGATCTTGTTCTTCGGGTAGACGTGAACGTCGTAGAGCCACTTGCCGCCAGTCTGCGGCAAGGGCAGGGTGACGAGGAACGGCTGAGCCGGGGAAACGATGTTGTTGTCGCCCGGATCGGTCTCTTCCACAAGGTAGAGACCGTGAGGCAGGCCGGTTGTCACGGTGCCGTCAGCACCGGTGACAACCTGCTGCGGAGTTCCTTTGACGTAGCCGTTGCCGCCGTTGACCTGGTCGACTGTGGCGCCGTCGATGAGGTTCCAACCGGCATCGGTGTCGAGGTCGATCGGCTGACCGTTGCGCTCGGTGATGGGAGTGATGGTGAACTCAACGCCGGAGAGCGGGTTGCCCAGATTCGACGTATCACCGAGCTCGGTGCCGTCACCGCGGGGTCCCTGATCACCGTCGTACTTGTGGATCGTCAGGGAAGAGGGGGTGTTCGGGTTGATGTTTCCCGCACCCTGAGCCTGAGCCGGAGCGGAGATGCCGACGAGGCTCAGCGCAGCAGCTGCGGCAATGGCGGGGATCCACCGTACGCGCTTGAACAGAGACGCCTTCATGAGTGGTTGTTCCTTTCGGTGTGTTCGCAGATCGCGTGGTTGTTGTTTGGTGGTGCATGGGGGCTGAGGGGCGCCTCAGCCATGCACCGTGAAGGTGCTGGGATGAAGAGTCAGCTCCTTCCCTGTGACCGTCGGCGTTGGAGCCAGTACGCGCCCGCTGCGCAGCTCAGGACGAGAACCGCCCCGCCGATGATGTAGCCGAGGGTTCCGGTGCCACCTGTGAGGGGCAGCGTCGGAGATTCGGCTTGCTCGTTGACGAACGGCTCACCGAACTGGTGGTCGAGTCGTTCGCGAGTAATGGAGAACGTCTGTTCGGTCTCGTCGAGGACGTAGCCGGCAGGGGAACGCGTCTCAACGAGGGTGTAGTCGCCCCAAGCGAGTTCCTCGATGCGGAACTTGCCTGCAGCCGGGTTGCGGTCGCGTCCGGTGCACTGATCGACCGAGTTCGCGGCACAGTCCTGAATCGCGACTTCGGAGCCGCCGGGACCGCGCAGGGTCCATTCGGAGCCGTCGAGGAAATCTCCGCTGCCGTTGACCTTCTCCCACGCAACGGTTCCACCGGAGTCGTTGTTCGTCACGGTGCACGTCGCGTTCTGACCGGCTGCGATCGCCACGGTCTTCGTGGCGTCATTGTAGGTGCCCCCGGTGCAGCGGATGGACTCCTGGTCGTAGCCGGCCAGGGTGGTCTCCGAAATGGTGTACGAACCAGTGGGAACGAACTTCCGTTCTCCCGAGTTGTAGGTCAGGCGACTGCCGCTGCCCGGGCTCGCGAAGAGGTTCTGGTTCCAATCGGCAGAAGTGAGAGTGCCGCCGTTGTCGTTCTTCACATCCTTGACGATCGTCAGTGTCTGACATTCGACGGTGTTCGTTACCGTGTAGGAGTTCGCCGCTGCCGCCAGCGTCGTGCTGAAGTTGTCCGTCAGCGGCACCGTGCCGGTGATGCCCGTACCGCTAATTGTCTTCGACTTGAGAGCGCAGCCGGGGAACCTCGCCGCATCGATCGTCGTGGTTTCGCCGATCTTCACGGAGTCACCGAAACCGAAGCCAGTACGCGTCTGCCCGAAGGCAGGGTCACTGGCTGGCTGACCCGCGGGGTCGAGGAGCAGCTTCGCACTGATCCCCTCGGGCTGACTGCCGTTGGCATAGGTCTGGCCGTTGATGTTCCAGGACTTGTCGACCTTGACGGTGGCGTCCTTGATTCGGTTGACGTAATTGCATTGGACGTCATCGCCGGGCTGAACAATGGAACCGAGATTCTGCGCGTTCTCATTCGTGAGAGTCGTCGTCTGCGTACTTCCGTCAAGTCGCGTGATGCGACACGTACCACTGACGAAACGATAATTGCCTTGTTGCGTCTCCGAGATCGCAATGTTCGCACGCGACGCGGCCGAACCGAATGTCAGAGTCCACCTTGCGTTGCCGCTTGCATCAGTCGTCTGCGTGGTGCCCGTCGGTGCCTGAGTCACACTTCCCGTGGTCGCAATTGCGCGAGAGCCCACGGTCCACCCTTGAGCGTTCTGCTCGTTACCGCCCGATGCATTCTGGGTCTTCTTGTTGATCGTGACGTTGGCAGTCAGAGGCGTATTCGAGATGCGACAGACGATCTCGTTGCCGGTTGCCGGAATCGTGATCGTTCCTGACGTCCCCGTTCCGGACGCTCCACTGATCTCCCGACCGTCGGAAAAACACTGGTAGGTAGACGAATATCGACTCAAATCTGCTGAACCCGAACCGGTCTCTGAGAACCTGATCGTCGAATTGCGTGCAGCCGGAAGCGGTCCGACCCTCTCCGACTGGACGCCTCGCGCACTGCCAGTGGTCGTCGCCGTCCCGAGGTTGGTCGTGCCCTGGTCGAGACGAAGGTTGAACTGATCCCCTGAGTTGACGCGGTTCTTGACATCCTTCTCGAGCGTAATCGACGCTGGCGAAGAGCACGAAGCGAGATCAGTTGTGCCCGGCAACTGGGTGGTCAGTGTTCCAGCCGCAGTCCATGCCGGA
This sequence comes from Brevibacterium sp. LAARM2_SD2, assembly GCF_057364785.1. Taxonomy (NCBI): domain Bacteria; kingdom Bacillati; phylum Actinomycetota; class Actinomycetes; order Micrococcales; family Brevibacteriaceae; genus Brevibacterium; species Brevibacterium sp. LAARM2_SD2. The sequence continues at coordinate 66,946 of NZ_JBNFOM010000006.1, forward strand.
GTGTCATATGTCGTGACGTTGTTTCCGGCCCCGACATACGCCTTACCATTCGCATCGAACGCAACCCCGTTGACCCCCGCGACAGTACTTAGTGACGCACTCGCCGAGGCAGCAAGAGACGTCCCGTTGGCAGCCGCGAGGGCGTCGTCCTTCACGCTGAAGATCTTGGTTTCCACGGTGGTCGCATTACGGTTCTCGTTCCGCAGAATGTAGAGATTTCCGGAGCTGTCGAAAGCAATGTCGCCGTTGGCTCCTGTTCCGGCGCCCGGAGTCGATACAGCCCCCAGATACGTGACGGCTCCATTGGTGGTGTTCAACCGCCAGAGCTTGAAGACCTGAGCATTCTGCTCGTACCCTCCGAAGAAGTAGTTGCCAGTTTTCAGGTCGACGGCGCCCGCCACAAGAGAGCCGGCGAAGTTTCCGGGGGAACTTGCCGCGTTGAAACTCTGCCCAAATGGTCGCCAAACATCGTTCGTCAGATCAAACTTCTGGAACGCTGCGACGGTGTTGCTCGTCCGGTCGAAAGCGTATATACCAGTTCCCCCGGAGCTGATACCCACCCCGTTGAGTTGAGTGAATGTCGTGCCCGATGAAGGTCCACCGACACGGGTCACGTTGCCGTTTGACGCAATATGGCTCAGTTCTCCGCCTCTATTGACCGAGTACACGTTACCCGGCGCGCAGGCGATCACGGCTTGAGCATCCACTCTGGGCATTTGCGTCGGCTCTGTACCGTCAGATCCAGGGTCGGTATCCACGGATTCCGACTTCGACGGTGTCGGCTCCTGCTCACCGAGGCCCGGCTCGGAGGACATGCCGCTGTCCTTAGGCTCTGAGTCCTCGGTCTTCGGCGCGCTGCTCGACGGTCCTGACCCCAGGCTCGAACCGGTGTTTGCTGCGTGCGCAGCAGTCGGCGCGGTGACCACTCCACCCATGACCGCGAGCGCGATGAGGACCGCGAGCATGGCAAGGATCACCCGAGCGGGAGCGGCCATGGTTCGGAGACGGCGAGATGCCACGGGGAATATGGGCTTGTTCGACGCCATATCGTTCCTAAATCGTGTTGCAAGCGGGGACAGAGAAGCCATGGGAGGGCTGAGCAGATTCACTGCAGAAACTCGGACTGTGTGAAGCTCACGCTTAGGTCAGGCCGATAGTTCAATAATTTACTATGCAGAAGGATGATTTCGGTAACGAAACGATAACTTTTGCAAGATTCCCTGTGATGTCGCTGTCCGGAATCTGCATCGAGCGGTAATGGCATAGGTCACGTCTTGACAACGGAATAGGCTCCCATCACCGTCTTCGTCGGGCGGTCTGCCGGTGCAGACCCCTGTCGAGCACGGCGTCGAACCAGCGTTGAAAGGACACTTGATGAAGGCCATCTACACAGCAGAAGCACTCGCCACGGGCGAAGGACGCGACGGGCACGGGCGCACGAGCGATGGCAAGCTCGACGTCGACCTCGCGGTTCCCACCGAGATGGGCGGTTCGAGCGCGGGCACGAACCCCGAACAGCTCTTCGCCGTCGGCTACGCCGCGTGCTTCCATTCGGCAATGCGGGTCGTCGCCCGCCGGGAAGGCGCGAACGTCGACGACTCCGCAGTGGGCGCGAAGGTGAGCATCGGCGACAACGGCGACGGCGGATTCCAGCTCGCCGTCGAACTCGAGATCACCCTCCCCCACCTCGACCCGGCCGAGGCTCAGTCGATCGCCGAGAAGGCCCACCAGGTGTGCCCGTACTCGAATGCGACGCGGAACAATATCGACGTGACACTCACCATCACCGACGACTGAACTCGCCGATTCCCCACCCTGAAGAGCGATCGGCCCGCGTGTCCTCACCGACGTGAGGACACGCGAGCCGATGTGTTGAACAGATCTCACATCGCGGTCAGCACTGAGTCGTCACCCGCGCACCATGCCCCTCACCCCCGCGCCACAGCCTCCACCGCTGCGGCCACCGCGGGGGCCACACGTTCGTCCATCGCGCCGGGGACCACATAGTCCGGGGCGAGGTCGTCGCCGACGAGGGCGGCGATCGCGCTCGCGGCCGCGAGCTTCATCTCCTCGGTGATGTAGGTGGCGTCGGCGTCGAGCGCACCGCGGAAGACACCGGGGAACGCGAGGACGTTGTTGATCTGGTTCGGGAAGTCGCTGCGGCCGGTGGCGACGACGGTCGCGTACTGGGCGGCGACGTCGGGGGCCACCTCGGGGTTGGGGTTCGAGAGCGCGAAGATGATCGCGTCATCGGCCATTCCCGCGAGCAGCCGCGGATCGACCGTGCCCGAGGACAGGCCGATGAACACATCGGCACCGTCGAGCGATGCCTCCATTCCCCCGCTCACACCGCGCGGATTCGAGTTCTCAGCGATCGCCTGCTTCGTCGGGGTGAGGTCCTCGCGTCCGGATTCGACGACGCCATTCGAGTCGAGGACGACGATGTCGGAGACACCCGCCTCGTGGAGGATCTTCGTCACCGCGACACCTGCCGCGCCGGAGCCGGAGATGACGACCTTGAGCTGCTCGATGTCCTTGCCGACGACCTTGGCCGCGTTCATCAGCGCCGCGAGGACGACGATGGCGGTGCCGTGCTGGTCATCGTGCATGACGGGGATGTCGAGGGCGGCCTTGACCCGGTCTTCGATCTCGAAGCAGCGGGGCGCGGAGATGTCCTCGAGGTTGATCGCCCCGAAGGTCGGTGAGATCCGCTCGATCGTCTGGACGATCTCGTCGACGTCGTTCGTGTCGATGACGATGGGGATCGCGTTGAGGCCGGCGAAGCGCTTGAACAGCGCGCACTTGCCCTCCATCACCGGCAGCGAGGAGGTCGCCCCGATGTCGCCGAGGCCGAGCACTGCCGAGCCGTCGGAGATGACGGCGACGAGGCGGCCGGTCCACGTCAGCTCCTTCGCCCGCTCCGGCTCCTCGGCGATCGCGGTGCAGACCTTGGCGACGCCGGGGGTGTAGGCGATCGAGAGGTCGCGCTGGGTCTGGAGCGGGCGGGAGAGCTCGACGTCGAGTTTGCCGCCGTGGTGTCCGGCGAAGATCTCATCGTCGGTGATGGCGGAGGCCGGGGTCCGTTCCTTCGTGCCGGCAGCGGAGTCGTCGGTCGGTGTCGTCATCGTTCTTCCTCGCGATCGGGTGAGCGGGCCACCGAGGTGGCCGTCGTCGTGGTCATCGAAGCGCGCTCCACATCGTCGGAGCTGCGGTGCGGTCGCCGGGAGGGTGGATGGTGACGGCTGCGCGCGGCGTCCCGTCCCGGGTGCGGGGCGTGGCCGACGCGGCGCACGACCATCCCCGCGAGTGGGCAGGATCGGTCATGCGTCGTGCCAGCATAACCCATGGCAGCGCCTATTCCTCCCTCGCCGAGGTGACCGTCAGGTGACGTTCGGAGTGACCGTCGCGCACGAGGTCGCGCAGGTAGGCGGCGAACCCGCCGTGGCAGCGGCCCTGGAGTCTCGCCGAGGTGATCACCCGACAGTCATCGGTCCGGTGGACGACCCTGCCCGCCGAGGTGACGGCGGCGACGAGGGCCTCATCCTCCCCCACGCTGTCGGGAGGGCAGCCCCCGACCGCGGCGAAGACGGAGCCGCGGATGCCGAGGTTCGCCCCGAAGACGTGGTCGTGGTCGTCGGCGAGCCGGTGGAGTGAGTACCACGCGGAGACGAGGTCGGCATTGCCCGGCTCGGTCCGCGGTGCGACGGTGCCGACGACGCAGTCGGCGCCGCGGCGGGCATGCGCGAGATGGGAGACCAGCCAGTTGGTCGGCACCCGGCTGTCGGCATCGGTGAAAGCGAGCCACAGATCGGCAGCGCCCGGGTCCCCGGATCCCTCGGCCGCCCACTCGAGGGCGAGCTGTCCGGCGGCATTGCGGGCCCGGCCGACGTTGCCGTAGGGCACGACGAGGGGGATGACCTCAGGCCGGTCGGCGGCGACGCGGTCGATGATGCTCAGGGTCGCGTCCGTGCAGTCATCGGCGACGGCGATGATGCGCACGGACAGGCCAGGGCTTGCACCGGCGTCGGCCGCGGCGAGGATCGAGCGCAGACAGCCTTCGATCTCCGCTGCCTCGTTGTGCGCGGGAACGATGACGACGACGTGCTCAGGCACCGTCATCAGGCGCGTTCCTTCGCCGCGATCGTCAGGACGTCGAGTCGGTACTCCGCGGCCGGGTGGTGGACGAGGGCGGCGTCGGGCCAGTACGCGAGGCACATCTCGTGGACGCTCTCAGCGTCGAGCGGCCAGTCGGTGATCTCGCCGCGCCAGTGGCAGAGGACGAGGGTGAAGTCCGCCGTCGTGCTGGACTCGATCCTTTTCATTGTGCGGCGCAGCTGTTCCCGGGAGAGGTAGTAGCCGGTCTCGGCGAGGACGACGCAGTCGAAGCGGCCGGCCGCCAGTCGTCGGGGATCGTCATCCGCGTGAAGTCGAGGTTGGCGACGTCGGGGTAGAGGCCGCGTGCCGTTGCCAGCGCCCGGGCGCTCGCGTCGATCGCGGTGACGTGGTCGGCACGGTCGGCGAGCTCCCGGCTCAGTGCCCCGATCGAGCTGCCGATCTCGAGGATGTGGGAGTACCGGCCGCCCGGCAGCGCCCGCAGCAGTGCCGCGCGCTTCGCGATCTCGTAGTCCGATGACCGCAGCTCCCACGGGTCGACCGCTCGGTGTGGACGCGGTCGAAGACGGCCTCGGCGGTCCGCGCATCGTTCGCCACCGCCTCGGCGGCCTCCGGCGGCTCCTGCTCCTCCCCGGCGAATCGGGTCACGGCGAAGGTGTCTCCCCCGCGCGCGAAGTGCGCGAGGACATCGGGCGGGAGGATCGCCTCGTCGCCGGGGGCATCCGAGAGATCCTCCATCTGGGACGGATAGTGCGCCCACAGCGCCTCCCGGTCGAGGCCGTCCGGGTCGGGCAGGAAGCGCCACGACCGCCAGGCGGCATCGTCGGGGTCGGCCCAATGCCAGTACCAGATCGGGAACTCGAGGACGGTCGCTGCCCGCAGCCGCCCGACCTCGCGGGCGACCTCACCGACGGCGTCATGATCGCTGTGACCGTCCGCATGGTGCGGGGCGACGATGGTGAGCGGACCGGGCAGGTCCGCGGTCGCGGCCATCACCTCGGCGAGGATCGTCTCCCGGTGGGCCGCCAGCGCCCCGTCGCCGAGGTCGTAGAGGGTGCTCGCCGCCGTCGGGTTGAGTCCGGAGAGCGCCGCATCGAACTCGTCGAGGCGGATCGTCCTGAGCTCGTCCGGGGTGTGCGTCGGGGACCCCGGGTGGGAGTTCTCCCCCGCCGTGAAGAGGAGGACGGTGACGTGGGCGTCGGTCTCGCCGAGGCGGCGCAGCAGTGCCGCACAGCCGAGCGCTTCGTCATCGGGGTGGGCGAGGAGCACGACGACGGATCCGCCGCACTCCTGCAGGCGCGGAAGGTCACGGACCTTGGCGCGGATCCACGCGTCTTCCGAGGTGCCGGTCTCGAGGTGGGTGAACATCAGCCGGTGACGATCGCGTCGCCGAGCGCCGCCTCGTCGCGGGCCCCGTGATGCTGGCTGAGGTAGACGGTGAGGTCGGCATCGGCCTTCGCGAAGCTCCGATCGCCGGTCAGGGCGGCGGGGCCGGCGAGTTCGCGGGCGAGCTGCGCGATCCGCTGGGACGCGCGGTAGACGATGTTGCGCACGCGCAGGGCCAGCTCCCAGGCCTCGTCGCGGGTGTAGGCCTCGGAGCCGTCGGCGGCCTGGGCTGCCTGGGCGAGGGCCGAGCGGGCGGCGAAGATCTCCGCGTCGAGCTGTCCGAGCGTGAGGTTGCCCAGCGGGGAGGGCTGCGGGCGGGCGAAGTGTCGCTGTGCGGCACTCCGGGCCAGGCCCAGGGCACCGCCGAACCAGCACGCGGCGACCCGGATCCCGCCCCACGCGAACGACGGTCGGTCGAGGTACCAGCCGGTGGGCCCGACGACGGTGGCCTGGGCGTAGTCGAAGGTCACCGACCCGCTCGGGATCTCGCTGAGCCCGAGGCTCGGCCACGGCGCCGTCGACGGGTGCACGCCGGGATCGGTGAGGCTCACGGCGAAGGCCCGCGACATCTGCCCGTGGTAGGCGGTGACGATGGCGTGGGAGAGCTGGGAGGCCAGGGAGCACCACGGCTTCTCCCCGATGAGATGGACCGTCCCCTCGTCGAGGTCGATGGCGCTGAGGACGGTGCCCGGCGCCTCGGCGGCGAAGACACCCCACGTCGTGCCGGGTTCAGGCGTGCCGGCCCCCGCCTCGGCGAGGATGCCGAGGGCGTCGAGATGCGGTTCGAGCATACGGGCCGCCGCGACGTCGATCGCCGCGGTCGCGGCGAGTGCGTCCCACTGCTCGAGCTGGGTCGAGGTCCCGCTCAGACCCCAGAACTCCTGCAGCCCGGTGATCATCTTGCGCACCGGCGCGCTGTTGTTCACGCAGCTGACGAGCGCGGTGCCGCGGTCGGAGGCGAGGTCCGGCTCCCACCACGGGGTGAGCGGATCGGTGATGAGCGTGAATGGTGAGGCGGTGGTGGAGGTGTGCATGAGGAGACCGTCCTTGGGAAGCAGGGGTCACGGGTGCGGGGTCGCCTCGCGCCCCCATCGGAGGTCGCGAGGGGTGGGTGCCGGGTCGACTGCGGTGCCGCGCGGCGCGCGGAAGTGCGACAGCGGCAGTGCTGGTGCTTACGTGTCCTTGATCGCGCGGATGCGCTCGATGAGATCGTCGAGGCCGTCGTCGAATTCGCGGTCCGAGTGGTCTTCGGCGAGTTTGCCCTGCAGCCGCTTGAGCGTCGGGTACTCGGAGAGTCCCTCGTCCTCGTCGCTGTCGGCATCGGCATCATCATCGACGGCCGAGGCGATGTCGATGCCCATCGCCGAGACCTCGAGGACGAGCTGACCGAGGAGGAAGCTCGTGAACGCCTTGTAGGTGTCGACGACGCGGTCGTCGGAGAAGCCGTACTCGGTGAGCGCGGTGAGGAAGTAGTCGACCCAGCGCACGCTGCGCAGCGGCGGGCGCAGCCAGGGCGCTTCCGGCGGCTGCGTGATCATCAGGGGGAACATCCGCGGATGGCCGAGTGCGAGATCGCGCATCGCGGTGGCGACGAAGCGCAGGAACGCCTCCCAGGATTCGGGCTGCTCCTGCATGAGCTCTTCGTCGAAGAGGTCGTCGATGAGCTCGTCGACGGCGAGGGACACGAGCTGTTCGCGTCCGGAAACGTAGTTGTACAGTGCCATCGCCTCGACGTCGAGCGACATTCCCAACCTCCGCATAGAGAGCGATTGGACGCCGAATTCATCGATGTAGGCAATCGCTGCCTTGACAATGTCCTCTTGGCGCAAACGCTGGCGGGCCATGACTACTCCTGGAATCACTGATCAGAGGTGCGAGGGGCTGCCCCGTCCCTCCATCTGTCGCGAGGTCCTGCACTTCACGTGCGACCGCGCCCGACCCGTGACCGGCGGACGCGTTCTCGGCTCAGTTTAGTCCACAGAACGCGCCCACCGGCAGGGCTGATCAAGCGATCATCACAGGCGGCTGATTCAGTCCCGCGCCGCGCGCGAACGACCGGTGATCAGTCCCCAGATGACGAGGACGATGAGCGATCCGCCGATCGCGCACAGCCACGACGAGAGCGAGAAGAACGCGTCCATCTCGACTCCGAAGATCATCCCGCCGAGCCAGCCGCCCACGAGGGCGCCGAGGACGCCGAGGATGAGGGTGGCGATCCAGCCGCCGCCCTGACGACCCGGCAGGATCGCCTTGGCGATGGCGCCGGCGATGAGGCCGAGGATGAGGTATGCAATGAAACCCATGAGCTTATTTCCTTATGTTGTTGTCCAGCACGGTGCCGACCGTGCCCACGACCTGCGTCTGAGGTCTCGGCGCGATGCGTCGCGCGGGTGCGCGCGACGTGCCGCGGCACCCGGAGCGCAGAGGCGCAGGGACGGTCAGCGTCACCGCAATCAGGCGCTGAACCTGACCGCTTGCTTACACTGTAATCCATGTTCAGACCATTAACCAACAAACTCCATCTTACGCCGTAGAGGCCGGTGGAAACCGGGCGTCCACCAGCTGTTTTATTTCATACTTTTACAACGTAAAAATAGAGGCGTATTCTCGTCGCGACGAGCGCTGCGCCGCGCCCGGCGCGCGCGTTTCGAACAGACGAGGTCGTGGGTAGGCATGAACACACATCCCTATGTCGTGGTGGCCAACAGGCTGCCGTGCGAACGCGCCGCCGATGCCTGGCGGGCATCGCCCGGCGGTGTGGTCACGGCACTGACGCCGGTCACCGAGCACAGCCTCGGCGCATGGGTCGGCTGGGCCGGCGGGGAGACCGCCGAAGAGCCGCGCACACACCACGGGATGCCCCTCATCCCCGTGGCCCTGGGCTCAGCGGAGATCGACGCCTACTATGAGGGGTTCGCGAACGCGACGCTCTGGCCGCTCTACCACGCCAATGTCTCGACCCCGCAGTTCCGCCGCTCGTGGTGGGAGGCCTATGTCGCGGTGAACCGGCGCTTCGCCGAGGTGACCGCTGAGGTTTGCGCGCCCGGTGCCACGGTCTGGATCCACGACTACCACCTCCAGCTCGTCCCCCGGCTGCTGCGGGAGCTGCGCCCCGATGTGCGCATCGGGTTCTTCTCCCACATTCCGTTCCCGTCCGTCGATCTCTTCGCCCAGCTGCCGTGGCGCACGGAGATCCTCGACGGCATCCTCGGCGCCGATGTCATCGGCTTCCAGCGCCGGCGGGACGTGCGGAACTTCGAGGCCGCCTGCGCGGCCCTGCTCGGCTCCGGATCGACCGCCTCGGCGACGGTCATCGACGCCTACCCCGTCTCCGTCGACGTCGGCCACATCCGGGAGATCGCCGGCAGCGCGGAAGCCCAGGCGGAGGCCGCGCGCATCCGCGCCGACCTCGGCGCACCCGAGACCCTCCTGCTCGGCATCGACCGGCTCGATCACACGAAGGGCATCCTCGAACGCCTGCTCGCCCTCGAGGAGCTCTTCGACAACGGCACGCTCGATCCGCGGACGACGCGGATGGTCCAGGTGGCGGTGCCCTCGCGGGAGAGGATCCCGGCGTACCGGCAGCTGCGTGAGGACATCGAGCGCACCGTGGGTCGGATCAACGGGAAGTTCGCGGGGCTCGCCGGGACGACGATCCACTACCTCCACCGCGACTACGCGTTCGAGTCGGTCATCGCGTGGTACCTCGCCGCCGACGTCCTCCTGGCGACGTCGATGCGCGACGGCATGAACCTCGTCGCGAAGGAGTACGTCACCGCGCGGGCCGGTCGGGGCGGGGCGCTCGTGCTCTCGGAGTTCGCCGGCGCCGCCGACGAACTCACCGATGCCCTCATCGTCAACCCCCATGACCGGGAGGCGATGGTCCAGGCGATCGCCGAGGCGGTCGCGATGGATCCCGGTGCGGCACGTGCCCGCATCGACGCGATGGCCGAGGTCGTCGCCGACCATGACGTCTATGCGTGGGCGAACAGGTTCACCGGCGACCTCGCCGAGGTGGCGGCGGAAGACCCGGCGGACGTTGCGGCCCCGGCCCCGAGCGCCGCGTCTCCCGCGGCCGCAGCAGCACCGGCGCAGTGGATGATCTGAGCGTCGGCCCCTGCGCCGGTGCTCCGGGTCGAGACAGTCGGACCCAGAGCGCTGATGGTCACGCCCAGCGGTATTCGTACTCCGGTCGTCCCGGGGTGCCGTGGCGGGGCTGCTTGATCGCCTGCTTCGTCGTCACGAGGTGTTCGAGGTAGCGGCGCACCGTGACCCGGGAGAGGTCGAGGCGCGCGCGACCTCAGTCGCCGAGACGGGTGAGTCGGCCGTGCGCACCGCCGTGGAGACCGCTTCCAGGGTCTCCTCGATGAGGCCCTTCGGCAGCCGGCCGCGGGGAACCGAGCGCAGGGCGCTCAGCGCATTGTCGACGGCCTCCTGCGTCGCGAGCGACCCCTCCCCCGTCAGACCCTGCCGGAAGGCCCGCTGGTTCTCGAGCTTGTCCCGGAACGCCGCGAACGCGAACGGCTTGATGAGGTACTGCGTGATCCCCGTCGAGATCGCCGCGCGGATGACCTGGAGGTGCCGCACCGCGGTGATCGCGATGATGTCGGTGCCGACATTGCGGCTGTTCATCCGCTTCGCGACGTCGAGGCCGTGGGCGTCGACGAGGTTCATGTCGAGGAGGACGATGTCGACGGGCTGACCGGCGGCGACGAACTCGTCGTACCGGGCGAGCGCCTCGACGCCGCCGAGTGCGATCCCGGCCACGGCGAACCCCGGCACCCGGCGCACGAAGTCCGCATGCGCCTCGGCGGTGAGGGGGTCGTCCTCGACGATGAGGACGGTGAGCTCCCGCTCCTCAGACCTCTGAACCATCGCGTCCTCCCCTGTCATCGTCGGCGGCTTCGCCGTCCGCCGTTTCGTCGCCGCCATCCGCCGCGCCACCGTCTTCTTCGCCACCAGCCTGCCCGCCACGAGCCGCTGCATCGTCGGTCGCCGCCGTCAGCGGCAGGGTGACCGTGATGATCGCCCCGGCGTCGGAGTCGACGGCGAGCTCCCCGCCGAGGCGGCCCACCGCCTGGCGGACGAGCGCGAGTCCGAATCCCCGACCGCCCGCCTCCGGCGGGGCTTCCTTGTCTGTGGCCCCGAGCCGGAAGAGCGCGTCGACCTCGGCGGTGGCGATGCCCGGACCGGTGTCGGCGATCGTGATGATGAGTTCCCCGCCGGCCCCGGTGGCGACGAAGTCGGCCCACACGTGCCGCTCGGCCGAGTCGGCGGCGGCGTCGAGGGCGTTGTCGACGAGGTTGCCGGCGATCGTCACGAGGTCGCGGGCATCGAGGCTGCCCGGCGGCAGTTCACCGGCGGCGGTGACGGTGAACTCGATGCCGCGCTCATGGGCCTGCGCGGCCTTGCCGATCATCAGCGCGGTGATGAACGGCTCGTCGAGGGAGTCGACGAACGTGTCCGTCAGCCGCTGGGACTCCTGCTCGTCGCGGACGGCGAACTCGAGCGCCTCGTCGAGGCGGCCGAGCTCGATGAGGGTGGAGACCGTGTGGAGCCGGTTGGCGTGCTCGTGGGTCTGCGCCCGCAGAGCGTCGGAGAGGGTGCGCAGGGTCTCGAGCTCCCCGGCGAGCTCCGAGAAGTCCGTGCGGTCACGCAGGGTGACGACGGTGCCGCCGGTCGCTTCGGGGTCGCGGTCATCGGGTTGGGTCGCGGGCTTCTGGCTGAGGACGAGGACACGGTCAGCGGTGAGGTGGGTCTCGTCGACGGCGACCCGACCGGATTCGACAAGGGCACGGACAGAGGCCGGGAGGGCCACCTCGGCGAGGGGAACCGGTTGCCTCTCATCGGGCGCGGGCAGGTCGAGGAGCGTCGCCGCCTCGTCGTTGTAGAGGACGAGCTGCCCCGAATCGTCGATGAGGATGAGCCCCTCGCGCAGGGAGTGGAGGGCGGAGTCGTAGAACGCGAAGAGGCGCTTGAGCTGTTCGGGACCGTAGCCGAGGGTGACCCGGCGCAGGTAGCGGGCGAGGATCCACGACCCGAGTCCGCCGAGGGCGATCGCGACGGCCGCGACGATGATGATCTGGGGCACGGCGGCGGCTTGGGCGACGGAGATCGCCGTGAGCGTGACGCCGACGGCGACCATCGCGGTGACCTCGCCGGAGTCATCGACGATCGGGACGATCGCCCGGATCGAGGGGCCGAGCGTGCCGACGTACTCCTCGGTCTGACTCTGCCCGCTCAGCGCGGTGTCGATCGTGCCGATATAGTCCTTGCCGAGTTCGCTGGGGTCGGGATGGGTGTAGCGGGTGCGGTCGCGGTCCATGATCGTCACGAAGTCGACGTCGGCGGTGCTCACCACGGTCTCCGCATACGGCTGGAGGGCCGCGGAGGGATCGGGGCCGGCGACCGCCTCGGTGACGTAGGGGTCGTGGGCGAGCGTTTCGGCGATGCTGAGCACCCGGTCACCGGCGGCGTCACGGGCCGCACTGCGCGTCGAGGCGTAGCTCGTGATGCTCAGCACCGCGCAGACGATGACGATGAGGACGAGCTGGGAGACGAAGAGCCGACGGGCCAGCGGCAGATGCCGGGGGCCGCGGCGGCCGGCGCGCGGTCGTGGACTCATCGCGCCCCTCCTCTCTCCATGAACACTATGAACGCAACCGTGACTCAGATAACGAATCTTGCCACTCTTGGTGCACTGACCACCCATCCGGCGCACGGTCGCCGGGGACACGCACCATGACTCGACCAACATCACCGAGTCCACCACTCAATGAGGAGGGAAGGCAATGCCGCCTGAGAACACCACACCGACCGGGGCCCACCAGGGACCCGCAGGGACCGCTCCCGCCGGCGCCACCGCCCACGACGCTACCGGGCAGGCCCCTGCGAAGAAGAAGGACCGCACCCACTGGCTCTACATCATGGTCATCACCGCCGTGTTCGCCGGTGCCGCGATCGGCCTCATCGCCCCTGAGGTGGGCATCGCGCTCAAACCGCTGGGCACCGCGTTCGTCGCGCTCATCAAGATGATCATCGCCCCGATCATCTTCTGCACGATCGTCCTCGGCGTCGGGTCGGTGGCGAAAGCCGCGACGGTCGGCAAGGTCGGCGGTCTCGCGATGATCTACTTCCTCTGCATGGCGACCTTCGCCCTCATCATCGGACTCGTCGTCGGCAACCTCATCCACCCCGGTGACGGCCTGCAGCTCCGGCCCTACGAGGATGCCGCGGGCGGGGAGTCGAATGCCACCGTCGCGTTCCTCCTCAGCCTCATCCCCGGTGACATCCCCGTCCTGCCGACCCTCGTCCTCGCACTCCTCGTCGGGTTCGCGCTCCAGTCGATGGGCAAGGCCGGCGAACCGGTCATCACCGGCATCCGCCACATCCAAGCCGTCGTCTTCAAGATCATGATGATGATCATGTGGGTCGCCCCGATCGGCGCGTTCGGTGCGATCGCCGCGGTCGTCGGCGCCACCGGATGGGCCGCGATCGGGTCGATGGCCGTGCTCATGGGCGCCTTCTACCTCACGTGTGCGCTCTTCATCGTCATCGTCCTCGGCGGGCTGCTCAAGATCGTCACCGGGCTCAACATCTTCAAGCTCATGAAGTACCTGGCCCGGGAGTACCTGCTCATCTTCTCGACCTCGTCGTCGGAGTCCGCGCTGCCGCGTCTGCTCGCGAAGATGGAGCACGCGGGCGTGTCGAAGCCGGTCGTCGGGATCACCGTGCCCACCGGGTACTCGTTCAACCTCGACGGCACCGCGATCTACCTGACGATGGCCGCGCTCTTCGTCTCCACGGCGATGGGCATGCCGATGGACCTCGGCCAGCAGATCTCGCTGCTCGTGTTCATGATCATCGCCTCGAAGGGCGCCGCCGGTGTCACCGGAGCGGGGCTCGCGACGCTGGCCGCCGGCCTCCAGGCGCACCGGCCCGAGCTGCTCGACGGCATGGGCGTCATCGTCGGCATCGACAAGTTCATGTCCGAGGCCCGTGCCCTGACGAACTTCACCGGCAATGCCGTGGCGACCCTGCTCATCGGCAAGTGGACGAAGGAGATCGACCTCACCCAGGCCCGGGCGGCGCTCAACGGCGCGAGCCCGTTCGATGAGCTCAGCCTCGACCCGGAGAACCACGGTCACCCGGTGGCGGATAACGCGGGTGACGCGGGTGCAGGTTCCGGCTCGGGTGCCGGTTCCGTTGCCCGCGCGGGTTCCGCTGCTGATTCCTCGGTGAGCGCAGGTGCGGGTTCCCCTGCGGGTGCTGAGGCGGCCCCCGGCGCCGAGGCGACCGACCGGTCCGCGGCCATGTCGCGGGCGTGACGGACTGCTGTTCGGCGTGAGACCGAACAGCCGATGAACTCTCGGGGCGGGTGCAGCGCGAGCACCCGCCCCGAGTCTCTTCTCCTCCGGATTCGCGGACTCTCCGGGGTGTGGGGAGATGGAGCCGGACGACCATTGGCGATAGAGTTTGAGAAGACCCTGTGAACCTCTCACCTGCAGTGGCGCGGGTGCTGACGTCGGTGGCCGCGATGCCCGCCGGCGCGGGGTGAGGCAGGCGAATCGGCAGACGTGACAGAGGAAGAGGCAGCGCAATGGTCAAGCTCAAGACGGTGGCGTCGGCGCTCGGGTCGCTCGGCGGACTCAACAAGGCTCGCAGCGAGTTCGACGACGCCGCCCGCAAGTACACCGACGACCGCGCCTTCCCGCCTGCCGACATCCGCCCGGTCGCCTCGGAGGCGCAGACGATCGCCGTGCGGATCACGACCGATGATGCGACCACGAGCCAGGGCGACACGTTCGCGATCATCCATGTCGCCGCCGCCGGTGACATAGCGGCGATCCTCGTCCTCAATCCCGCCGTCCAGGTCGAATCGGGGCTGACGCTGGCCGCTCTCGTCGACGAGGGCGGGTGGCCGGTGTTCGTCGCGATCGCCGAGGAGGTCCTCGGCATCCGCATCGACCACATCATCGAGCTCACAGCGACGGCGCTGGCCGGGGTCATCGATGAGCTCGGGTCCGTCGCGGTCTACAGCCGGTCGGCGTTCAGTGCCGGGGACGCGACATTCACCGAGGGCACGAACACCCTCGACGGTGCCTCGGCGATGTCGTTCGCCGCCGCCGAGGCGGTCGACGATGCCGGACAGACGCGCACCCGGAATCAGCGCGCACTTCTGCGGGCACTCGTTCAGGCACTGCGGCAGGGTGGGCTGGTCAAGGATCCGGCGAAGCTGACGACGGTGCTCGGGACGGTGTCTGCCGGGGTGCTCACCGATGCGGGGCTGACGACGGTCGAGCTCGGCAAGGTGGCGAATGCGATCCGGCAGATCCCCCAGGATGATGTCGTCACGGTGACCGTGCCGTCGAAGTCGGAGCGCCTCGACGATGGGACCGTGCAGGTGACCTTCGACGCCGAGGCGGTTCCGGCCCTGCGCCAGGCCCTGGCTGGAACGGATCTCAAGGAGTTCCTCCACTACCTCGCGTCACTGGGGTACTGAGCGGCGCGAACTGCCCCGATCGCGCCTACTGTGAACGCGGTTCTCCCATTCGCACCCGCTCCGGCCGCGGTCAGTCCTTCGTCATGATGAACACGGTGGCCGAGCTCGCCGCGAGGTCGATCCGCAGGTCGTTGTCGGTGCTCTCCCCAGCGTCCGCTGTGCCGTCGCTGGGATCGGTGGTCGGTGTCGGACCACTGTAGGGAACATCGTCGGGCAGCGGGCTGGTCGGGATCACCGAGGTGGCGCTCTTCGCGTCGTTCGATGGCCCGTAGATCTGTGAGGCCTTGTCGACGGAGTATCCGTCGGGGATCTCGAGCGTGACGGGGTTGGCGCTGATGGCGGCAGCGTCGTTGGCGTTGATGATCGTCGTCACGAGGGTCCGACCGTCGTCCTTGCTCACGGTGTAGGCGCTCATGTCGTTGCCTCCGTCGACGGATGTCGTCGTGAACGTGCCTCCGATGCTGGGGACGAGGAGGCGGAGCGCGGCGAACTGGGGTCGGCCCTCGAAAGTGTTCGAGGTCTGACCGAGGTCGGCGGGGTCGCAGACGAGCGACATCGGTGCGCCACCGCTGCAGGCTCCGAGCATCGAGTGCATCGCCATGCGTTCGACGCCGAGTGAGGCGGCGTAGAGGGTGTAGTCAGCGGCCCAGAGGGAGACGGCGTTGGTCAGCGAGGTGTCGTTGGTGCCGGCGCAGCTCGTCGGGCCGGTCTCCTCCATCCAGAGAGGCAGTCCGGCGGCGTCGGCTTTGGCGAGGCCGATCTCGATGTTGTCCTTCGCGGCCTGTTTGGCGAGCGGATCGACGAGGTTCTCGGCGAAGGGTCCCCGCCCGGGGATCTGGGTCGAGTCACATTCGTAGAGCTGGTACCAGTGCTGGGAGAGCGCGGTCTTGTTGCTCACGTCGGAGTTGAGGAAGGCGTCCATCCAGGCGCCGTCGTAGGCGTCGGGGCCGATGATGGGGGCATCGGGCCGCTGGGCGTGGATGGCGTCGGCATAGGCTTCGAGCTGAGTGACGTATTCGGTGCGATTCCAGTCGTCTCCGCGGACCGCGCCGTTTGGGACGTCCTTGACGGTGTATCCGTTCGGTTCGTTGCCGATGGCGAGACCGACCAGGGAATCGCCGAGGATGTCGATCGCATTGACGGCCATGTCGGCTCCGCGTTCCGGGTCGTAGGTGCCGAGCGGAATGCCGATGGTGACCGTCGAGCCGGTGCGGTCGAGGAGCTTCTTGAGACGGCGGAGGTCGTCGGGGGTGACGGCCACCTGTTCGGCTTTGGGCGGCCGCTCCCCTGTCGAGGTCCAGAATGTCCGACGATCGAGCCCGTTGCCGCCGAAACGCAGTGCCGGTGACCCGATCGAGTTGAGCAGATCATCGAGGTTCGAGGCACCGGGGTCGAGCCGCGGATCGGCGAGGTCCGTCGCTTCGAACGAGATGCCGAGGTTGGCGGGGCTGAATGATCGATCTGCCCGGTCGCCGGTCACCCCTATCGTCCCCGCGACGCCAGCGGAGCGAGAGTTGAATTGCTGAACGAACGTCGACGGCGCGGCAGAAGGAGCGGCCGACTGGGTCGGCGACCAGTCCGAAGAGTCACGCGACGAAGGGATGACCGAACACCCCGAGATCGCCAATGTCGCTGCTATCGCGGCAACGATCGACACCGTACCTTTCACAATCGTCACTCCTGCAGTCTGTTCGGCAGCGAACTCCGACAGCCTGCGAGAGCCGTCAGGGCTATGGTAGGCGATTCCCCTGCACGCCCGATCAACTGTCCGTAATCATCACTGACTGCTCTTTGCGGCGAAATCGCGAATGCTGTCGACCAAAGAGACATAATCTTCGTCCCTGAAATGGAACGGCTGAGGACCCCACTTGTGATCTTTGCTGATGCGCAATTCACTGCTTGTTCGAGTGATCGCCTCCGCAATGTGCGACTTCGCGAACTCGCGGTATCGCATGAATTTCTCGTTGGCTTCCCGAGCTCGGTCAGCGAACTCCTCAGCTTCCGTCGGGCGCACTGAGGAGAATCGCTGCCAGGCCTCTGCGACCGAAGCACCTGTTGAGAGCCTTCGGCCAGCTTCACGGGCGCCCGTCGCAGACGTCGGCTGTGACGACTCAGCATGCTTGCGATATCGCCCCGCGGCTGCGGAGCGCCCGAGAGAGCCGCCGCCCACTCGACGTCGACGAGCACGACCTTCTCAGTGAGGCCGGAATCACTGAGTTGTTTAATGAGCAGCTCGAACCCATCACGCCACGCTTCGAAGTGCTCGTCTGACCCGAATTCGACGAGACGAGCGCCCGCCCGACGAGCTGCCCGCCCTGCTCCGGATAGCTCGACCTCGATCGAATTCGTCATCGACGAACCATCCGGGAACTGCCAATAGCCACGACGTTCGTCGATGAGATCGACGAGGATGACATCGAGGTCACCCGATTGCTCGATGATGCGTCGGACCCCGTTGCCCTCAAGATCGCCGGTGACCATACGCTCTTGGAACGAAGACGTCAGCTCGCTGAGGTCAACGTCACCCGTACCGTGAGGGCTCTGCAGGCTTTTCACCGACTGACGAGCCACGTAGACAACCACATTGGCCTCGGGCATGAACTCGCATGTGTCACGACTGACACATGATCCGAATATCGCGATGTTCATGGTCGAGCGTCCTCTTGCGCCTCCGACAGACGTCGCGGCTCCGCAAGGTCGCGCGGCCCGGATTCAGGGGCACTTGGAGCTTCACCAGAAGCCCGCCTTTTGCGCATCCGATCGGCGTACCGCTGATCCGCAATCAAGCGGACCTTCGAGGCGAGTCTCTGACCAGTGAGATCACCGGAAGCCGCCACTGATGAAGCACGGTCGTTGGGGTCTGCTGCACGGAGAATTACTCTCTTGTCACCCGGGTGGAGTCGCAGTGGCGGCGGCCCATCGCTCCAGTGCCCGGAGCCGACCGCCTCGGCTGCAGGTTTAGGCAGCACCGGGAACGTTGCGGTCGATGTAGGTGCCGCGAGCTCCTTGGGCCACGCCTGAGGCTCGGCAGCCGCAAGCTCTGGCATAGGTTCTTCCTCGATTTCGCTCACTTCTTCGCGCCGCTTCACATGGCGAGCGGCAAATTTCTTCTTTTTGCCTGATCGAGCCGCGTGTCGCGGAATCGGATTGCGAACCATCTCCGGCTCGAGGATATTGATCTCCTCCTGGCGCGCACTGCTCATCACATCAGCGAGTAGCTTGTCAGCAGTGTCTTCCTTGCCCTTCGCCACGTTCCATGCCCACCAGCGATAGCGCTCCGCAACGCTCTCTGCGGGTCCGTTCATAAGGACTTCGCCTTTGTGCATCCACACAGCGCGAGTGCACAGTTCCTGAATCACTTTTGCTGCATGGTTGACAAGTAGCACCGTGCCGGCTTCGGCGAGCAATTCGTCCATTGCTCGTTCGCTGCGTTCGGCAAAGGTGGCATCACCGGTCGAAAGAGCTTCGTCAATAAGAAGAATCTTGGGCCGGGCTGCGAGCGCAATCGCAAAGCGCAAACGTGCACCCATGCCAGAGGAATACGTTCCCATCGGTCGGTGGATCGCCTGTCCGAGTGCGGAGAGACCGACGACGTAGTCATGGGCATCTGCGGCTTCCTCGGGAGTCAATCCCATTGCAAGGCAACCGAGCCGAACGTTCTCGCTGCCGGAGAGCGCAGGTTGGAGGGCCGCGCTAACGCCTAGGAGAAGCGGCTGGTAGCGGACGAGAACACGACCGCGGTCCGGCTGTTCGACGCCGGCGATATTACGGAGAAGCGTCGACTTTCCGGACCCGTTGGCACCTACAATGCCAACCATCTCACCTTCTCGGGCGACAAGATTGACGCCGCGCAGAGCACGAACGGTGGTAGATCCGTTGGCCCCGGAGAGAACACGCCTTAGCCGTCCGAGCCCGCGGGACCTCCGCGAGGGGTCGTTTGTCCGCACCGTGTACCGTACCTGGACATTCTCGGCGACGATTGTCGGCGCGTCGATCTCAGAGTCGGCCATAGCTCTCCTCCCCTCGCCAGAAGTAGAGGAATCCGAAGACGAGAAGACCGAAAGACCAGATGATTGCCACTAACCACATCCAAAGGGGCGAGTCCACGCCATAAAGCAATGAGTTTCGAGCGAGCATAAGGAACGAATGCATTGGATTGAACTGCATGGCTGCAAGAAGTTCAGGGTGCTGACCCAAACGGTCCTCGATGGAAAAGAAGACTCCTGATCCGTAGAGCCAGAATCTGCTGAGGATCGACATGAGGTTGCCTAGGTCGGGTATCCGGTGTCCTATCCGTGAGAGAAGACAGGCAAGCCCTACATTGAAAATCGTCTGAAGAGCGATGATCGGCAGAATGAGGACGACCCGCCACGTGATCACCTCTGGCGGAGGGATAACCGCGAGAAGGACGACCATGACGGCGAGGCTGGGAATGAAGTCGAAGAAGTTACGGAGCACCGTCGAGATCGGGAGGGCGGCGCGGGGAAACTGGAAGCCCTTGATCATCGACGCCCCAGCACGGATCGACGAGGTACCACCCGTCATGCATTTTCCCGTGTACTGGAAAAAGAACACGCCGATCACAAGGTAGCCGATGAAGTTCTCGATGCCACGTGAAGAATCGAGGATAAACCCGAATATGAACCAAAAGGCGAGCACAGACAGCAGCGGGTTGAGGAACATCCATCCGTAGCCCAGGAGGTTCTTCCGCGTCGATCCGGACATCTTCGCCCGCGATTCGGCGATGATGAAGTGCCGCCTGTCCCACAGGCTCGACAGGTAGCTGCGCAGGCTGGTCCTCTTGCCGACCGGGACAAGGCCTTCACTCGAGACCGAAGGGATGGACGTCAGCCCCAGCGGATTCCGCGTATCACTCACGTCGACTCCACTCCCACGAGTCGAGAATAGACCTCACCATAGCGCTGACCGATGTCCTTCCATCGCCTCGATGACAACACATACTCCCGACCATTATTTCCGAAGCTCTCCCTTGCCGTGGCGTCGAGAGCGAGCTCGGCCAGCACGGCGGCCAGGCGCTGCGGGTTCTCCGGTTCCGTCCACAGCCCAGCGTCTGCCGGTACCAATTCTCTCAGAGCCGGGAGGTCGGAGATGACGACGGGTCGGGCCAGACCCATTGCTTCGACGGGTTTGATCGGCGTGACGAGTCGGCACACCGGTTCGTTCTTCCGCGGAACGACGATAGCATCGAGGGCCAGCTGATATTCGATCGCAGCGGTCTGTGACACGCGGCCTGTGAACACGGCGTTGTCCCCGAGCACAGCGGCCCGTTCGCGCAGGGCGGGAAGCGCGACACCGTCCCCGGCGATGAGGAGCCGAAGATCGACTCCTTGATCCCGGGCGATGATCACCGCATCGACGAGGTCGTCGAGACCTTCGTAACCGACGATTGAGGCTGCTGTTCCGACCCAGATGCCGTCGGTGGGCAAGCCGAGTTCGGCTCTCACCTTTGCGGGAGACCGTGTGACGTCGGCACCGACCACAGCCTCCGAAACCGAGTTGGGGATCAGGGTGATCGCGTCCGCGGGAACGCCATTGGCGATGAGGTGCTCGCGCATGGTCTCCCCCAATGTGATGACGGCATCGGCGGCGCGGGCGACCTCGATCTCCTTCTCCCGCATCATGGCGAAGCGCTGGCTGGCGCGGCGGGCCGCGCGCGCCGCGCCTCCGCCGCCGGCGGCTGCCCAGGTCTCTTCGAGCACTCCCCTGACTTCGTAGACCCAGGGAATGCCCGTGGCTCGCGCTGCGGCACCGGTAGCCAGCCCGTTGGCGTAATGCGTGGTGGTGTGCAGGACATCGACCCCGCGTTCGGCGACTTGTCCGGCGATCCAACTCGCCTGTTGACTCAGCCGCGCCGTGGGTGTGTCCGTCGGCAGCAGCGGGACGTGGCGGAGATAGTCGACTCCGTCCACAGACTCGACGGGAGTCGGACTGAGCCGGCCGATCGTCATCGGGTACGACGGACGGGTCGCGGCCACGACGGAATGACCGGCATCCCGCAGGGTCCTGAGAATGAGGTGGCTGCGGTAGGCATAGCCCGAGCGTGTGTGCGGCAGGGAGTTCGTCAGCACGTGCAGCGACGTCGGGAGCGCGGAGCCGTGACCGCTCAGATCACGGTCCGGCAGTGCACCGTTGGAGACCTCCGGCCACCAACCGGGCTCCAGGGACTGCTTCTCCGCGACGAGACGCCGGCGCCTGCCACCCTTGGAAACGGCTGAGATCGCATCATCGATGTGCCCATCACTCCAGAGGATGCGTGAGCGCAGTGACGAGCCGTTGGCGATGTGCTCCGCTATCCGCGCGGCCGACTCGAGCTGTCCGAGGTTGAGCGCGATCTCGCCGAGCAGACGCGAGGGCCGAGCCTCTTCGTACTCGCAGACGAGTTCGCGGGCGTGAGACTCCTGTCCGAGCAGCCAGGCCGCGGCCGTGCGCGACGCAGGGCCGGGCAGACGATTGAGCAGCCGACCGACCGTTCGCGATGCCGCGGAGGGCAGACGCCGGGCGAGTTGCATGCCGAAGAAGACCCTGTCCTCACGCACATGAGCCGAGGTCGTGGCGATCGCATTGACGATCTGGCGGCCGAGAAAGAGCGGATTCACCGACACACATCCTCCAACAGAGCCTCGTAGGCACGGCCCATGATCTCGACCGAGGCGTGGTCGATCGCCCACTGACGTGCGCGGTGGCTCGGTTCGACGACGGATGCGGAGAAGAGCCGCATCGCCTCGGCGATCGAAGCCACGTCACCGGGATGCGCGACAGTTCCGGCACCGTTGACCGTGATGATCTCCGCCGCCTCGCCGGCGACAATGCCGAGCACGGGGACGCCGCGCAC
Source organism: Brevibacterium sp. LAARM2_SD2 (assembly GCF_057364785.1). NCBI lineage: Bacteria > Bacillati > Actinomycetota > Actinomycetes > Micrococcales > Brevibacteriaceae > Brevibacterium > Brevibacterium sp. LAARM2_SD2. Next base: position 88,800 of record NZ_JBNFOM010000006.1, read on the forward strand.
CATGAGCGAATAGAGCTTCGACGGCACGGTGCGGGTGTGTGCTGGAACGTCGCCGAGGCTGACGAGGCCGGCGTCCGCCCACTCCCAATGCGCGGCCAGTTCGGGGCCCGTCGTCTGCGGGAAGAAGTCCGCCGGGGCACCGATCTCCTCAGTGAGCGCGACGAGGGTGGCCTTGTCCGCGCCGTCGCCAACGATCCGCAAGCGGACGCCGGGCACCAGCGCCGAGGCGCGAATGGCGGATCCCAGATCCTGCGACCGGCCGACGGTGCCGACGTAAAGGAGATTCACACGATCGCGGCCCGGCAGCCGTTCAGAGATGTCGAAGGTGCCGGAATCGATCTCCGCTCGACTCACCCCGCTGCGCACCACCGTCGCGTTGATCCCCCGCTCGCGCAGTCGGCGGGCGAAGCTCTCGGTGGTCACGACGACGGCCGCGGCCCGTCGCTGTGCACGAGTGAGGTATCCGGGCAGCACGTTATCTTCGAGCCTCCCGGTCAGCGTCGTCGGGAGGAACCGTCCCGTCGCATTCGTCACCAGGGACAATTCGTGAATGAGATCCGGCCACGCATCACGCACCTCGGCGATATGGGGCACCCGGAGAAGCCGGGACACGAAGTCCCCGGCCAGCAGCGTCGGCAGCGCCGGTGTCGTCGAGATGATGACGTCTGGGCGATGTGCTCCGGCCATGGTGCGCAGCGAAGCGCTGATCGCCCCAGTCGCGGCAACGGCCTGATCGAGCAGCTGCCGGGCCATCGATGTTCCGCTGTGGAGATAGGGCACGCGGATGATCCGCTCCCCGAATTCACCGGTGTCCCAGCTGCCGCCCAGACGGGCTCGGACACGGGTTCGCCGGTGCCCGACCGACGACCCGAAGAATTCGTCACGCCGGGTGTAGGGATAGTGGGGATGCGGAGCGGCGACGACGATCTCATGGCCTCTGGCGATGAGATGACCGACCATAGTGCTCCACCGACGCTGCGGTGCTCCGACCTCCGGCCAGTAGTAGTGCGAGAGCAGGAGTATCCTCATGCCGGCGCCACCCGCACCGTATCGCGTCGTCGCAGCCACAGCGGAACGAGTGCGTAGAGCGCAAGCAGTCCCACCCAGAACACGTGGGCCGGATAGGTCGACGCCGTGTTCCCGGAGATGAGGGTCGGAACTGCGAGCACACAGGCCAGCACGGTGAGCGCGGCGTGGAAGAGCGACACCGCCCCGTGGGACCATCCCGCCTGCTGAATCCGCTGATAGATGTGCTTGCGGTGGGCCAGAAGGATGTTCTCTCCCTGGAACAGCCGCCACACGATCGTGGAGCCGACGTCGAAGAGCACGAAGACGAGCGGGGCGATGACGACGACGATCGGCACGCCCGAGACGAAGAGCCAGACGGCGAGAGCGAAGACTGCGGCTCCGATCCCGTAGCTTCCGGTGTCGCCGAGGAATGCTCGCGCCTTCCCGACGTTGAAGGGCAGGAAGCCGCATGCGGACCCGGTCATCGCCAGGGCGAGGATCATGACGTCGTCCTGCCCGGTCCAGGACGCGACGAAGGCGTACCAGGCCCCGGTGACGATCGCCCAACCGGTGACGTAGCCGTTGAGCCCGTCGACGAAATTCACGGCATTGACCAGGGTCACGCCGATGACGGCGAAGACGATCACCTGGGAGATCCCGTGTTCCGAGACCAGAGCGATGCAGCCGCTGAAGATCAGGGCCAGTGCAACCTGCCCGATCAGGCGGGCGACGGGTTGGAGCGAATCGAGGTCATCGCTCATGCCGATGACCGAATAGCACCACGTGAGGACGAGGAAGCCGACGGACATGAGAATGCCTCCGAGGCCGAACGCGCCGTTCTCGAGAATGTTCCAGACGGTGGCGACGATCGTCGCAATGGTGACCCCGCAGCCGATCGCGATTCCACCACCGCGCACCGTCACCTCGGTGTGTGAGGAACGATGGGATGGCACATCGACGACTCCCGCGCGGCGGAGCAGAGGGAAGACCGCCAAGGCAGTGCCGATCGTCGTTGTTGCCGCGACGATGAGGACAACAACAGGCAGCACAGTCATCTGCTCGCGTCCCCCGCACCTGTGCCGTTGTCGGGTGAGGGGTTCGCCGCGGTGCCGGTCAGCGACTTCGCGGGCGCGGCCGAATCCAAGCTGCCGGCTGCGAGCGTGCGGTCGCCGCCCGGGTCAGAGCTGTCGAGGATGGCCTCGAGGTCGGAAGCGAGATCGTCGCGCCTGCGGTAGGCACTGGCGTCTCGTGCGTGGGTCACCAGGTCGCGCAAGGCGGAGATCTCGACGGGGACGATCCGCACCTGCGTGATCAGCGGGTGAACCGGGCGGTTGTCTTCCTCACCGGGCGAGAGCAGGGACTCGGTGAGCTTCTCCCCCGGACGGAGACCTGTGTAGACGATCTGAGCGTCCGAGCGTCCGCTCAGTGCGATCACGCGACGAGCGAGATCGTCGATCTTGATGGGCACACCCATGTCGAGGACGAGTGTCTCGCCCGGTTGGCCGATCGCTGCGGCCTGGAGCACCAGTTCGCACGCTTCGTCTGCCGTCATGAAGTAGCGCGTCACGTCCGGATCGGTCACGGTCACCGGATCGCCGGCAGCGACCTGGGCGACGAAGGTCTCAAGGACCGATCCGCGCGAGCCGAGGACGTTGCCGAATCGCACCGACATGTAGCGGCGCCCCGATTCGGCCGCCACCGAGGCGATGGCGCGTTCGATCGAGAATTTCGTCCGCCCGAGGACCGACATCGCATTCGCGGCCTTGTCGGTGGAGATGTGAACGAAGGATTCGACGTCATTGGCGAGAGAGGCGTTGAGCAGATCCAGGCTCGCGCCGACATTGGTGCGAATGGCTTCCTCGGGGAATCGCTCGAGGAACGTCAGATGTTTGAGGGCCGCGGCATGGAAGATGATGTCCGGCTTGACGTCGGCGATGAGGGCGTCGATGAATGCCGTATCCCGCAGATCACCGAGCACCAAATCGTCGTTGGTCAGCAGGGCAGAACCTTCGAGCCCGAGCTGGGTCGCGTGGAGACCGGATTCGTCACGGTCGGTCATCACCAGTCGTGCCGGAGAGAACCGTGCCACCTGTCGGCACAACTGCGACCCGATCGAGCCGCCGGCCCCGGTGACGAGAATTGTCCGGCCAGAGATTGTGGACGCAATCTCGTCTAGCCTCGTAGAAATCGGCTTCCGCCCGATCAGGTCCTCCAAGTTGACATCCCGAAAGTTCCGATGTCGAAGGTTGGCCAACGCTACAGTGTCAAGCTCACCCCGACTGATTGAGTCGGAACTGGAAAAGTCGGCCTGGGCGATGCTCGGCAGCACCTTGAGTTCAACCGGCCGTCGTTGAGTGCGCCTGCAATCTTGTGCAAGGCTTCCGGTGCGAGAGCTGGTATCGCAATCACAACGACGGACGCGCCTGTCCGTTCAACCTGCTCAGCGACTGAAGAAATCGGACCAAGAACCCGTATGCCGTTGTAACGCAAGTGACGTTTACTTGGATCATCGTCAAGGAGGCCAACTGCAGTGAATTCGGCCCTTGAGTCCTCGCCCATCATGTCCAGGGCGAGCATGCCATGTTTGCCTGCCCCGATAACAAGTGTGGACCGAGATGATCGCGACGCCGTCCGAGAGCGCTGACGAAGGTTTCGCTTCGCCCAGTTCTCAAGGCTCTTGACTACGATCATGGCTGTGCCGGCCGCGATCGGAACACTGGTCGGAATAAGGAGACGCTCACTGAAAGTGAATTCAGCGACCCACATTAAGCCCACACCCAAGGCGACGGTTCCCGCAACTGCGGCGAACTGGTCGGGTGACCCACTGTGATAGCGGCCGCGATAGATAGCGAGCGGTCCGCAAACAAGGAAAACTGCAAGCGCTAACGCTGCACAAGTGAGCATGCCAGCGACATTGATGCTTTCAATGCGGAAGTCGTAACGGAGCAGAGTCATCAAGCAGACCAGCAATGCGTAGACTATTCCGTCTTTCGCGGACAGAATCAGCGCGATTGCGCTTCTGGCCGGCCTAGTGCGCGAGAGGGCACGCTCACCAACTGGTCCCACTGTCCTCACTTCACTCGAGTACTACGCACAACTTCGGCTCAGCTCACCGGAGAGACCCAGCAGTATAGCGCTGAGCGGTGACACCTCCGCAATTGTACTATTGCGGACCGTTGACTGAGGAACAGTCAGAGCGATAGCCCGAAGCCACACCTGAACCGTCGAGCTCCTGGCGTGAAAGCGATGGCCTATTGCCGCGTTGGCAGCTCACACCATGACCTTGCCGTCGCGCAGGCTACGATGGAGAAGAATCGCGGAAACCAACGAAATCATCGTTGCCGCAAACACCCGAACTCCACAGACTTCATCACCGAGGAGATACCAGATGACACGGCAGATCGTCACCATCGTCGGCCAAGGATACGTCGGCTTACCGTTAGCCCAGGCTGCAGTCCGCAACGGCTGGACTGTTCACGGTCTCGATGTGACGGAGTCGCTTGTTGCGGCGCTCAATGAAGGTCAATCTCATGTGGACGATCTCTCGGATGCGGAGATTCAGGAGATGCTGGATCTTGGCTACCGGGCAACGACAGACCCCTCGGTAGTGTCTGAGTCAGATGTAGTCGTGATTTGCGTTCCGACTCCGCTCGGGGACGGAGGCAGTCCAGATCTCGGAGCAGTCAAAGGAGCCAGCCGCACAATCGGAGACAATCTCGCCAGCGGGACGACGGTTATCCTCGAGTCGACAACGTACCCTGGAACGACTCACAACGTCGTCAAGCCAATTCTCGAGCTCGGTCAGGATTGGTTGCCGGCCAAGACTTCCAGCTCGCATATTCTCCCGAACGCGTCGATCCCGGCTCCAAGAAGTACGGGATCAAGAATACCCCGAAGCTCATGGGCGGCATTGATGACGCATCGACGCAGGCAGCGGTCGCTTTTTATCGCACTTTCGTTGATGATCCCGTCCCGATGTCCGGTATGCGCGAGGCAGAGACGGCGAAGTTGCTCGAGAACACCTTTCGCCACGTAAATATCGCTCTCGTCAATGAGATGACGAAGTTCTGCAATGAACTGGAGATCGATATTTGGGAGGTTATCCGCGGAGCCGCAACGAAGCCCTTTGGATTCATGAAGTTCACCCCGGGCCCGGTGTAGGTGGACACTGCATTCCGATCGACCCCAACTATCTTTCTTACGAGGTCCGCAATCAGCTGGGCTATCCGTTCCGATTCGTCGAGCTAGCCCAAGAAATCAACAACTCTATGCCTCGATATGTTGTGGACCGAGTCGCTGAACTCCTCAACGAGCATCGCAAACCGCTCAATGGTTCCGATGTTTTGTTGCTCGGAGTCACATACAAGGCCGATATCGCCGATCAAAGGGAATCACCTGCCAAGCCTGTCGCCGATCTCCTCCTTGAACGCGGAGCAAACATCCAATTCCACGATCCCATGGTTGACACGTGGCGACTCGAGAGTGGCGACGTAGCCCGTGAGGACGATCTCGATCGGGCGGTCGTCGACGCCGATATCGTCGTCGTCCTTCAGGCCCACGACACATACAATCTCGCCAGTCTCGCTGATGAGGCAAAGATCATGCTTGATACTCGCGGCGCAGCACCGAAGCCTGCAGTACGACTATGAACCGTGGGGTGGCGCGCAAAATCCTAAAAGTGGTTGGTGTCGGTATCGGCAGCATCGGTCTGGTCGCCGTGGCGTTGCCATTTGATGGCGCTGTTCGCACTGCGCTCAGCGTAGCTCTTCTCGGGCTAGGGTGGGCTGCTCTCGTGGTGCTCACGGTCCACGGTGACAAGTCGGACCGAAACACTGTGAATCAAGTCCGTTCCGAACTACGCGCTCACGATGCCCGCGAACTCGACCGTACGAATCGGGTCCTTGAGTCGATCGAGGCTGAGCGAGCTAAGGAGTCTCGCCACGAATATGCCATTGAACAATCCCTATCGAGGCTTGAGGACCGCATCGGTCAACTCGCTGCCCGTGCAGCAGTCGGCTCGGACGCCGTGAGCAGGGGTGATACCGATGTGCTCTTTGTGACGAGCAACGGGGCTGGCCTTGGGCACGTAACTCGACTACGAGCGATCGCTCAACACCTCAAAGAACATACCCGCGTCGAATTTCTCACCTTGTCCAGGGCCTATCGCTCACTCGCGGACACCGGGGACGCCGTGCACTACTTTCCGTCGGCGGACGCCTCCGACGTTCCGTCCCGACGGTGGAACGAGGCATTCACTCGCTACTTCGCTTCGCTCGTCTCCGAACTCCGGCCTCGACTCGTCGTCTTCGACGGGACTTGGGTCTACCAAGGACTCACACATGTCTGCCGCGACCAGGGAGTGACCCTCGTCTGGGTGCAGAGAGGGAACTGGAGACCCGAGATCGACGCTCGATCGGTCCAACGACACGATGCAGCATCTGTCGCGGACGAAGTAATTCTGCCGGGCGACTTCGCAGTGCCGGAGTCCGTCGACGTCGGCGGATCGATCACTCCCGTCGTCACTGGTCCGATCACACTTACTTCCCGCTCCGACCTCATTGGGCGTGAGGCCGCGCTCGAGGAGCTCAGTCTCGACCCGGCCGGCCGCTACGTCCTCATCAACCTGGGCGGCGGAACTCTGGGCGAACACAGCGAGGTCCGACAGGCGGCAATCCGAGCAGTCGCAAGCCTCGGTGCACCATGGCAAGCAGTGATCGTACGATCCCCGCTCTCAGAGTTCAACGACATGTCCACCGAAGGTGCCGAGGTGATCTCCGCGTATCCTGTCGCCAGGTACCTCAATGCCTTCGAGTTCACTGTGTCCGCCGCAGGATACAACTCCGTCCAGGAATCGATTTCGCTCGGTACACCGGGCATCCTCGTTCCCAATCGGGCATCGGTCACTGACGATCAGGAAGCGCGCGCGCAGGGAGCTGCCGAAGCGGGATTCGCTACCGTAGCGATGACGCCGATGGAGGTGACCGCGGCAGTACACGAGATGGCAGACGATAGTCGACGGTGCACCATCGTCGACCGGCTGGCAGCGGTCGATGAAGCCGACGGCGCGAGTGAAGCTGCGCAGGCTGTGGACTCATTCATCGAGAGGTCGAAATGGACTGACTCCGTCGACCGCATAGGACCAACCGGCGTCTGAACCAGCCTCAAATGTCCTGACGAACCACGTCCGCTCGGGGTCAGTTGGTCAGCGAGCGGCGATTCGCGCCTGATGCCAGGCTCGTGCACTCTCGAGGTGCACGTCAAACTCAGTGGGAGTCAGCGGCCCGTGCTTGCCCTTGTCGATCATCTCCAGCTTGAAATTCCCGTGTTCGACGCTGTGATCGACACTGGTCAGACCACGGCTCTCCGCAAACGGCTTAAGATGGTTCTCGATATGGAACTTGTCCCACCTATGCTGAGTGAAGTAGACGAAGCCATCGTCGACTCCTTCTTGAGCGAGGCCGTTCACGACTGTGAGTCGATCTGCATGTGCCTGCATCGCAGCCTCCGGGCTCATGTCGTCGAATCCGACGTGCAATAGCCGTGCCACCTGCGCATCATGGTAGTTGGGCACGATAGTTTGAGGGTCGGACACGAAGGCGAGCGAATCGGGGAAATGCCGAGATGCGCGCAACGCTGCGAACCCGCCTCCAGAACTGCCAACGAAAACGAGTTGCGATGGCTCTGCCACTGCGACGAGGCGCGAGACCAGTTCGACGATCCACTCCATCGGATCCTGTCCGTCGTGCCCTGCATACCATCCCAACTTGAGGCCGAGATCGAGCTGAATGGTGGGATCGGCGATCGAACAGAAGGACAAACCCTGGTCGCGCAGGGATCGAACCCGCTCAAACCTCGGGAACCACGTTCCGCTCACCATTGCGCCATGGAAGACGATGTGGAGCGGCGCGTGGCGCCGGATGCTACCGAACCCGTAGAACTTCATTCCCAGCCGTTTGGGATGATGGATGATGACGTCGTCGTCGAGAATCGATTTCGGCAATGCGGAGAATTCACCGTCCGTAGCGACAATGCGAGCAGAATAGGACGAGCTGAGTTTCTCAAGGTCGGCATCGGGGCGAGGCCTGAGGTCGCCAGTTGCCGCTTCTAGCGACTTCAGTCGGGCAACGAGGTCGCTGATACGAGATTCGGCGGCCTCCAAGCGGCTGATGAGGTCCGCTGTAAGCGGGTGCGTACTCGGGTCAGTAAAACGGTCGTATCGGGTCATGGATCCTGTCACTTCTCGGCATCATTCTCATGTTTGTTCCAACATGCAGGCTGGGGATAACTCGAAATCACAGCATAGACCTGCGGCGGGTTCGAGTCAGTGTACCGCTCCGTCGGCTCGCAGGGCCTGAGCATGCCATGCTGTAGCTGTGGCTAGCTCTGACTCGAACTCCCTCGGTCCCCGTAAGGGTCCATGCGATCCGCCCTCGAACCACCGCAGCATCATTCGTCCATCATCGGATTCGCCGCCTTCGGCCGGTGCCCCCAGCAGCACCCTGAGGGGTTCAAGATGGTTCTCCGCATGAAACTCGTCGCCCCGGTGCTGGCAATAGTAGAGGAAGTTATCGGGCCGCTGGACCCGATAAGCTTCTACCACGGACAGTCGCTCGCCGAACTCTCCCATTGCTGCGTCGACAGTGAAATCGTCAAACGCATGACGCAGAAGGCGAGCGACATGACCTGCATAGTATTTCGGAATGATGACTTGAGGATCAGTGACGAACGCCAGACTTCCCGGAATCAGAGCGGAAAGCTGCATTGCGGCAAACCCGCCGCCGGAGCCACCGACGAAGATGACCTGAGAAGGGGACAGTACTGCAATGAGTTCGTCGATGAACTGCTGAATGCTTGGCCGTAGATCGAAGGAATTATGTCCGACATACCAGCCCAAATTCAGTTCGTCTGCAAGGTCGATTGTGGGATCAGCGATGGCACAGAACGAGAGGCCCTCGTTTCGCAACGAACGAACTCGCTCGAATCTCGGAGACTGTTCACCGACCTGCATGGCGCCGTGGAGTGAGATGTAGAGAGGCTCGGCAACTTTGGCTTCGACGAAAGCCCTGAGCTTCAAGCGTCGCCTCTCTGGGAACGTGAGGATTATTGGGCGCCCCGAACCGAGTCTCTCCAGTTCGAGCGATTCGATTTCCGTCGGACCGGGAAGCTCTCTCTCAGGAACAACCTGCCCTTTCGAATCTTTGAAAACCAATGGCGGCCTGACATCGCCGGTAATCCCAGCTCGTTCTTTTAACACCGCGAACGTTTCTCGCAACTCCGTAAGTTCTTTGTTCGTCCGCCAGGCACTCTTTTCCAGCTTCTCCACTCGTTCATTCAGCTCAGCGATCTCGTCAATTCTGCCGTCAGCCTCGCTCAAGGTCGCCCACTCTCTTTCGATTCCTGCCTGTTGACCTTCAAGAGCGTCCCATTGTCCGTACTGCCCATCATTGTGCCTGCTGCGTCGACGATGTCGACAAAGACCAGCCTGTCTGCGAACGCGCGAGTCAGTTCGATATCTGAACCGACAAGTTCGGTGAGTCGCGCCATCGCATTCGGATCGGCCTCACCCGCAACGGCTTCGAGGCCATCGACCTCGGCTGTCGACCCCGGAAGATAGGAGGCAACGAGCACTGCCGGGAGCGCGGCTCGATGCGATCCTCTTACGACAATCTCGGTGCATTCGAGCTTTCTCCGGAGCTGTCGCACCACTGCCGACCACCGCCGGGCGATGTTGTCCCCCGGACTGCCGAAGAACCACCCGAATTCGAGCCCTTCACCGTTCGCGAACGTTGTGTCCACAAGGCACAGGTGATGGTCGGGAAACACGCTGCTCATTGTGGCCGGTTCGGGGAAGCCGTCTTCACGATCGGCTCGATGCGAGGCAAGTGTCACGACCAAGCGCTCGTTCTTACCGCGTATGAACGCGCCGCTGAGAGGAAAGCGTTCCTGGAGAGAGAGGTCCGGCGCGATGCCGAGGCGATTCACCCTCTTCCGACGGAGCGCAAGTCGATCGACGTAGCGCGCATCCTGGACGTCATCGGTCAACCAGACGGGCTTCAGCCATCGTCGGACCTCCAGTGGAAGCGAATCCGAATTCGGCCCAGACCGCCCGTCACTTGGCTGAGGGACCGCGGACAGTCCTGGCCACAGGGCGTCGAGGATCTCCTCGACCGTCATTTCCGCCATAGTTCGGCGTGCAAGGACCCTCGCTCTTACTGAGGTCCCCAAGGGGTTTGCAGCAATGAATGCCCCAGTCGGCTCGAGGCCGTTTTCTGCCCTGACTGCTTCGCTCAACGGGGAGAGCGCGGCCCTCGCGTCTGAATCGACGTCGGCACTGATGTAATGGTCGGCGAGGAAGCGAGCGATCCTACTTCCGGGATGCCGCACCGTGATTCGGATAGTGCCGAGAACGTCTCGGAGCAATCCGACCCACATGGCCGAGTCGACATCGTCATCGAGAGCGAGTTCGGCGATCAGACCGGGCGCGCCGACGGCTTCGCCGATGATGATCTGTTGCAATTCGTCGAGCTCCGGACCATCGAAGCGAACGGCTGCATCGATTGGGTCGAGATGAGCCGAACAGCCGAAGGGTAGCACCAGCTCGTCACGGTTGCCATGGAGAGAGTGCAGGCCCGCATGAGTGGCGACGGTTTGGATGACCAGTGTCTCGTCATCGAAGAATGCCGAGATCGATCGGCAGGTCGATCTTACGGCAGCGTCCTCACAGTCGACGCGGAGGACAACGCAATCGCCGCCGATGGATGCATATGTGTCGTTGAACTCCGATTCGCTGCGCAGCCACGAAGACAGCAGGGCCGAGGCAAGACCGTCATCGAGCTCCGGGCTGACGACGTCGACGGCTGGCCATCCGAGCACGGCACACCAACGGCCGTCCTCGGCGGCAGCGGCCGTGATCGGAAGCCCGCTCGACGAGGAGATCGCGTCGATGGAGGGAGACCGTGTTCCCTGAACATCGACCGAGAGATGGAACCACCAATGCTGAGGGCGATCAGTCGCAGCAAGTCCTGTTCTCAAGGTTCGCGATGTGTAGTGCTCACGTGAATCGGCCGAGCGAGCTGGCACACGAGAATCATCGGTCGCGCGCGCCTGCAGCGCACTCAGGACCGCACCGGTTGCCTCAAGATCGTCGTCTATCCATGTGGGTCCGGTTCCGAACAGTGTTCGACAGATGTGCGCGACAGTCGTCTCGTCGAACAGCTCGCCATCCCTGTCGCGCACCGGTCGCCGCACGAGGACCTCATCTACCGTCCATCGCTCGGCACCCCACGGCACCTGCTCAAGCAGTGCCGGATCTGAGACGAGCACAACTCGGACGCGGCGATGCTCGCTGAAAAGAACCGGTTCTGCCTGACCATCGACGAAGAGCGCAGAGACCTCGGGAGAGATGCGGTCGAACGACAACCCGACCAAACGCAGGCCAACGCAGTGAGCCAGTCCCACTTTGAGGTTCGCTGAGTCAAGGGCTGAAACCGTCGAGACTATCCACTCTTCGAACGCGGCGCACGCCCGCAGGTCAGCAACGACGACGGCATCAATCACGCGTCGTCCGAAATCCTCTCGGCGCGGGCGGAAGTTCTCGGGTAGGTAAGGTTCGCGATATTCATGAGATGGAAGATAGAAAGAATCGTCTTCTTTCGCTCTCGTATGAACCAGCGCGTAGCCCTGACTGTAGATCAAGCGCCCGGGGATCCGAAAACCTGGAGAGAACTCGTTCCGGCTCAACGATTCGGCTGTCAAACGCACAAGTGCCAACGGCTCGGGTCCCACCAACATTGTGGGTCGACCGTAAGCCGCTTCCAATCGCCGCCGGAACTCCGTATCGCCGCCCTTCCTCGTGAAATGGAAGTATCCGACCCTGCGGACCGCGGTCAATCGGAACAAGAGGGATGACTCGTTGCGACGCAACGGGTTTTTGTGGCCGACTTGAACAGGGTCCAGGAAATCGTCGGTTCGATAGCACGATGATTGTGTCGCGACGAGAGACTCATCTGAGAGCAGAGGGACGATCTGGCGTTCGATCCGCTCGGGATGCGACCAGTCGTCGCTGTCCTGGAAGGTGATGAACTCTCCACGAGCAAGATTGATCGCCCTGTTCCGAATGAGATATGTTCCCCCATTCACCCTCTGCCGGACGATCCGGATCCTCGGGTCCAAGACTGCCAGCGCGTCGTAGAGAGCCTCGTATTCTGGACCCGAATCGTCGTCGATGATGAGCAGTTCGAGTGATTCCCACGTCTGGTTGAGAATCGAGTGGACAGCTCCGAAGATCGTCGCATCTCGCCGAAAAGCAGACATAACTACGGTGACCATCGGCCCGCTTCGCCTCTCGTTCGCGCTCGACCACAGCTGATCGAATGGCGTTGGCCCCAGATCCGCAGCCAGTTCTATCGGTGCAAGATCTCCAGATGGGCTGAAGAACGAATTGAAAAGCTTCAACCACTCTGGCACGGGAAGGGCTTGAGGATTCTCCGGAATGAAGGGGTTGTGCAGTCCCAGTCTGTAAAGAAGCAGCTGTTGTCCGTCCGAACCGGATTCGTCGATGTAGTCTGACGCCAAGCCAAATTCTCGTTTCGCGATCGATGCTTCTACCGCGAGTCGTCGATATTTCGGAGACATACTCTGCAGTCCCCTGACTTCAGCAAGTGCGCGAAGGATTTCCAGACCACGGTCGAATGCTTCGACCGTGCCGTTGAGGAGGAGAACCCGACCAAGACTCTGGAGCAAAGTTGTGTCGAACGATGCGAACGTCTTCGTTGCCGCACCCACGCCCCGAAGCACTTCCCGCGCGATGCGCCCAATCTCTTCGGCATCAAGATTTTCGTCGATAAGAACGGCGAGGATGTCCGGCCCTCCGGGTGACCGCTGAATGAGCAGCGCAGCTTCCCGTTGCGATTGGCTCAACCCGCCCAGCGACGAGGCAATGCGTCTGAAAGCTCGGCGTTGGCCGACGCTCATCGGCTCTCCAGTGCGGACCACAGGAGATGCGCCTGGACTGGTGTCGACGACAATTCAACGCTCAGCTCTGGATACTCCTCAAGCCAGGCTTCGATCATTTCACGTTCGAAGGGACGGTTCACATCGTCGGCGAAGACGTGCACCGATGAGGCGAACCGTGCGCTGAGAAGGGGAAGCGCCCCTCCGCGCAAATCACCGAGAGCCTGCGGCGGACCATCGATGACGAGAAGGTCGATGGATGGCACGTCCCCAAGTCCTTCGAGTTCGTACCAGTCGAACTGACCGGAATTCGTCTCATGGCCGATGATCGGGGCGTCAATGACCGTCGCGAACTCGCGAAGGCCCAGGTGATTGAGCGTTGTTCTAGTCTGTTCCGCGAAAGTCGGATCGTGTTCGAGTGCGTAGACGTGACCGACGCCGTTTTCGCGGGCTGCCATCGACAGCCAAAGCGTCGACGTCCCACTGCCACATTCGACCACAGCCTGTGGGCGATCACGAGAGATAACATCGATGATATCGAGAGTTCCGGTGGGAGTGAGCGCCCACCCACCGAGTAGAGGCATGTGGCCGCCCGGCCGGTAAAGTCGGTTGAGTTGTTCGAGTGCTTCGATCTCCCGTGGTACCTGATAGCTCAGGTAATAGAGGTAGCCGGATATGTCGAACTCACCGTTTGCAGCGGCGTTCGGCTGGGGCGACGGGCTCTGCGCTGGGCTGAGCTCAGACAGCCGGCGTGAGAGAGCGGAGATCTCGCTCCGGTTGCGCCTGAGCTCTCTGTGGGCTTCATCGGTGAAATAGTCGATCCGCGCAGTCAGTTTGCCCTCGAGCAGCTCCAGCAGACCGTAGGTCTCACCGTGCCGGCGCACACTCCGATTGAGCTGTTGCTTGGTTTTGGCAACCAGCCAGTGGGCTTCGTCCACCTTGTCGGCGACGACGCCGAGGCGATCAACCAGCTCTCGTCGAGCGATTGTCCGCTCGTCCTCAGAGTCGACACTCAGGCGCAGATGGCGGCCGAAATCGACCGCCAGCTGCGTTTGTGAGGCGACGAGGTCCGCGAGCTGGCTCTGCTGTTCGATGACTGCCGTCCGCAGGTCCTCGGCAACGGCGCGATGGGAATCGATGAGGTTCGAACGGAGATCAGACAGCTCACCCCGAAGGTCGGCAATGTAGTCCCCATCGCGGTTCGACGCAGACATCTGCTCATTGGAGAGCAACACCGCCTGTCGACTGTCGTCGCGAATGTGCCGAAGTTCAGTGCGAATCTCCCTGATCGCCTTCGAAGCACTGCGCGCCTTTTCGAGCAAGCCCCACGTCGCGAGAATGACGGCCAAGCACAGTGCTGCGACCATGAGTTGCCAGGCGCCCCCGCTTACTCCGATGACGACGGCAATGACGAGAGCGGCCATGGCGGCCAGGACAGCTGGAGTTCCTCTGCGCAGACTCATCGGTGGCCAGTCTCCGTCAGTTCGACATCGACGTTCCGTTCGCGCTCGACGATCTCGCGCACATCGGCGACGACGTCGCTGAGGGCGGCCTCAGTGCGCACGGTATTGGCAGAAATCGTTCTCAGGAGCTGATCGAAATGTACTTGGGGCACCGTGAGCGACCGTGAGGCGAGCGTGAGATCCTCGAACGCGCGCAACACCTCTCTGGGAAGCTTGATGCTACCTCCCGCGGGGTACTTGCTCACAATCGTATGAACGGATTGCAGAGTATTCGTCAGGCGTTCGTTCTGCTTCTGGATGCCTGCCAACCTCTGGGTCACTGTCTGCAGCGTCTTCATCTGTACGTAACCGATCGCCGAAACAACGACGATGATTCCGCTTGCGGCTGCGATCACCGCCCAGACTGCCCCGACGAGGAGTCCGAGAACCACCGTAAGGATGACGGTGGCGGCTCCGGCCGCCACGATGACGAAACGAAAGTTCTTCACGAATTCCCTATCTCTCGTAGATCCATCGCGGGAGATCCTCTCCCGGCTCGACGGTCACCATCTTCTGGGCTTGGTAGACCACGATCATCTCGTGGAACCGCCGCTCCTGGTATTCCTTGTACGTGGCCGGAGCATCGAGTTTGTCCCATGCGGCTTCGGGTATCACGGTCTCGTAAATGTATCCCGCTCGAGTGAGCTCCGCGGGATCGAGTGCGGAGACGAGGAAGACGGGTTTGATGAAAGGGAACCTCAGCTGGACCGCGGAAAAACGGTCCACGAGGTCAGGAATGTCCTGGTCAGTGTGCGCTGTAGCATCGACGGCAATGCGCAGGGATGTCTTCACAGCATTCGGAGGAAGATAAATGCCTGACGGCATCATTTCCAAAGCTTCGGTCGCGCTGTCTGCTCTAGTAGTGGGCATAGAGTTCACCGGGTTCCTGTCTTCAGACGACGGCCGACTCGTCAGTTAACGATACCTCGCTCGGCGCGGTGTCTCCGTCTGTCGTATCTGCCCACTCGTCTACGGCGGTGGCGGGCACCTCGCCGAACGCCAATCCTTCGATGATGCGGGCTGCTGTGTTGGCACCGTTCTCAGGAAAAGCTTCCAGCGCGGCAGCCCTCATTCTTGCGCGAGTCCTCGGGTCCATGATCGTCGCCAGCGCGCGGTCGAACTCGATCCCGTCGATAGTCGACGCGCTCGCGCCAAATCCGGCGACCGGAGCGAATCCTGCTCGTCGATTCTGGTCATCGAGAGTCTCCGTCGCACGCGCGACGAAGACCGACGGAACGCCGAGATGGACCAGTTCGTGGTAGGAGTTGTAGCCAGCAGTCGAGATCGCGGCATCGAAGGCATTCGCATATTTCGCGATCGGGTACTTCGGCTTCATCACGACGTCACCGACTCCTTCGAGAGCGTCGGCGTGAAGAGCGTGCCGAGGAGCGAAGATAGTCAGCTGCTCATCAGCCGCCGCCTGCTCCCGCAACAGCGACTGGATGTGGCTGATCAGCGCAACAAGTTGCTCTGTTGTATCGGCGGATAGATTGAGCAGAATCGCCGTGCCTTCCGCAGGAATTCCGAGCTCTTTTCGCGCGTCCTCGTGCGAAAGGAGCTCGTCGCGCTGGACCAGAGTGATCGGGGGGACGTAGAGCGTGCCTTCGGACAAGCGCGGAGTGAATCCCATGTCGACGGCTGCAGCGAGGTCCATGGGCTCGAGCACGTAATCGAAGGCGTCTGCCATTCGGAGCCCTGCCGGCTTCCTCTGCTGACGCCACAATCCGCGCCGAGACCAAATGAACGTGACATCAGGATAATCTTTGCGGATCGAGCGGATCACTTCCGGCGGGTTCACGTGGTCGACAACAAGGACGGCCGGTTTCACTCGGTCGAGCATCAGCCGTAGTCTGAGATCGAGGATGCGTTCCCAGATCGGCTTCTGCTTGGCTGCGAACTTCATTTTCTTCGCCGACGGGAAGTACTCGACCGGGAACCCCTGCTCATGCACAAGATGATAGGCCTCGGACATCGTGAGGAAGTAGGGTTGCACCTTTTTGCTGAGCCTCTTCGCGTATGCCATGAGGCGGGTCACATGGCCGAGTCCATGCCCGTTGTCGGTATAGAAGAGCACACGTGGCTTTCCTGCGGCGAGCGGGCGAACGCGAGGCTTCGGTGCGCCTTGCGCGACCGTCGATCTTCGCGGCGGACCGATGAGATCCCGGAGCCGCTCCACATGCGATTTGAAGCTGAATCGCTGGTCGAGGACTTCATGCGCGGTCTCACGCCGCTCTGCGAGGTACTCCGGATCGTCGGCCAGGCGTCGGGCAATCTCCCGCACTCCTGAAGGTGCACTGTAGATCGCAGCATCCGAAAAGATCGACTCGAAGTACTCGGGCAGAACAGCTATCGCTCCCGTCGCGATCGCTTCGAGCACTGCGCGGCCGAACGCTTCGTGCATCCTCGGGTGATGGAAGTACGGATAAATGTCCACATTGCGGAGGAACTCGAGCGGCGAGAGCGCTCCGAACTTGAATACACTCCAGCTTTTTGGCACCCGGCCAAGAATAGCCTTCGGAGAGCGCGCACCACCCATGATCGAGACATCGAATTCACGCGTCGCCGGATAGGCGTCGTAGATATCCCGTTTGCTTATAGGCCACTTGCCCGGAGCGTCGCGCGAGTGCCGACCGATCCGGATCGGCCGACTGAGCTGATCAGGACGCTCGACCCGCCAGTCGTCAAGATTGATGATGTTCGACCACGTCAGCGGCGACAGGTCGAGCTTGGGATGTGCGGCGAGCATGTTCTTGCGCACGATAGGAGAGAGCGGAACCCACGACCACTGATGCCCGAAAAGGGATTCTGCTTGAGAAGCAACTTCGTGCGGATCATAGAGCAGGGACGACACTGCCGAATCGGTGTTGAACGCATTCGCCACAAGCAGCCACTTCTCCGCGCGGATCTTCGGCCGGAAGGCCTGCTCTACTCCGAACATCGACGGACCCCGCGCGATCACGAGGCCTGCTTCGACAGGCTCATCCGGTCGGAGGAGAGTTAGGCGACCGTCGTCGAGGAGCGACACGATGCTCTCGTCCAATGGACGAGCGCCTCCGCGCGCCGGGCCGGACAACGAGAGCAGTCCGGTCGAGTAGCCGGCAGCTGAGTGCGCGATGATCTCCTGCGCCAGGGACTTATTGCCGCCACCCACGAGTCGGGCGTCGGTCACGGCCACGACGTCTACGTAGTTTCGGGTCATCACTCTCGTTTCATGGCAAGGACGGACTTCACGATGGAAAACGCGCTGAAAGGGTTTCCAGCAGACTCCCACGGGAGTCGCAGACAACTCATTCTATGCACATCGGTTGCTTCAAGACCGTCCTACCCCAACATGCGCGAACTCGAGGCAGAATCCGACAACCGCGCCAGAAGGTCCGACAATGTGGCTAAAATGGGGCCAATCCCGCTCCTCAACAGATCGGAACTGTCCCTCAATGCGAACAGTCGACGTGCCTCGTTGGGGCACCGGTGTCGAATGGCAGGGCTTGGAAGAATTCCTTGCCGCGGATGCCTTCTCCAGCGGAGTGCACCGCATCA
Source organism: Brevibacterium sp. LAARM2_SD2 (assembly GCF_057364785.1). Classification (NCBI taxonomy): domain Bacteria; kingdom Bacillati; phylum Actinomycetota; class Actinomycetes; order Micrococcales; family Brevibacteriaceae; genus Brevibacterium; species Brevibacterium sp. LAARM2_SD2. The sequence continues at coordinate 106,799 of NZ_JBNFOM010000006.1, forward strand.
AGTTGATGACCTCCTTAGGCGATCCGTTGACCCTGGATCTCTATATCCACATCGATCAGGGCTCGCCGATGACCGTGCATTTCTATGGTGCGCAAGGGATTCCCCGCAAGGATACAAATCCCATATTCGGCGCCTTGCCGACATCTCAGTCGTTCGAGACTTCCTACGTCCTCGTGCACGATCCTACGCTCAGCCTGAGCACTGAGATCGGTCTTGCATGGTTTGAAGGGTACAAGGGCTTCGCCGCCGCACCGACGATTCGCACCGCTCTCGGTCATCTCGCCGAAGTGGCCCGCGCGCCTCGGACCGTCCTTTGGGGCGGCTCCGCCGGCGGTTACGCTGTTCTTCGCCATGTCTCCGGCATTCCAGGGGCAGTGGGGTTCGTGTGGAATCCGCAGACGGCGATCACTCGGTACCAACCGGCCCCGGTGCGCCGGTACGCGCAGCTCGCGTTCGGCACCGATGACCTCGTTGCTGGCGCCGCGAGTACTCCAGGGATCACTGTCGACCTCACTACACTCACCGGCCGTACTTGGTCCGACGCTCCAGTCGTCTATCTTCAAGAGGGAGACGACCGTCACGTGCACCAGCATCTCGCATACCTCCTGGCTGAGAAGTACCCGGAAGCTGCACTCGAAGTCCGGCGACGCGACACAATGTATGGCCTGCTCAGCCCGAACCTCTATCTGCACCAGTCGCTGTGGGAACCGGGACATTCCCGTCCACCGAAGGCCTCGATGAAGCACTTCCTCGCACAGCTGCTCGACGTGTCCCGAGATGTGCCGCAGATCTTCGCAGATCTGGAAACCGCATCCCATGATCTACTCCGCAAGAGTCGCGAGCCCCACCGATCCCCGGTCGGCTTCGAACTCAACGCACCGCTGCAGGGTTCTCCGACTGCCTCGCCCCGAGTGCTCCAATGGGGAAGTAGATTCGGTCTCGAAGCTACAGGGAGCGCGGCATCCCACTATCCGATCCTCGTGACACGCAGCGTCCGCGGGCAGAGTATCATCACCGCATTCAGCGTGCGCAGCAATCCCGTGCCCAAGACTGCGTTGGATCTCGTGGGAGCGAAGAGCGGCGAACAGCGCCAGCTGCTGCTACGGGATCGTCGCGCGTCGGCAAGCTCTGCAATGCGGGAAGATCCGACTATCGAGGTACTTGTCCTCGATCTCCTCGAAGAAGTGCGAGGTACGGTAAATGCCGGAAACGGTTTCATCGTTACAAACCACGGCGCACTCCGTCGAGTAGATGGAAGCTCGCTCATCGTCCACGAATTCGGATCCGAGCGGCATTCGATTCTGTGGCAGAGCCGTTTGGACCGACTGGCCGCTGCGGCCCGAGATGCAAAGATCCGAATCGTAGTTCTCGACATCGATGCAACCCAGCTCGATGACGCAGATTGGGAATGGCTAGACATCCCACGACCGTCCGCAGACGGAATCGCAGCCTGGCAGGACGCGGTCGTCGAAGCGAAGCGCCGCATACCAGACGCCACGTGGATCCCTGTCGATATAGGGGGCCGTCTACTACGGCAGATCGCGGAAGACGCAGGTGCCCAGCTCTCCGCAGCGATCGTTGAGGCAGCGGAGTCTGGTGTGAAAAGCTCAAAGGTTGGCCCCGTCAACGAACAACAGATCGAACTGCAAGCGGCACCCAGGACCGATTTGTTGGAGGACAGTAATTTAGACGGGCCAACGACTGGGATTGACGGGGATGTTGAGGAGCTCTGGAAAAAGGAGCTCGACCATTCTGACGAAGACTGAACCGTCCTCGCGCCGATCCGGTTCAACGCCGAGCATCGCCTCGAAGATCGAGCGGACATTGAGCGGAATGCACGCCTCGGCGTAGAAGTCCCGCTCATTCATCACTGGCCCGTGCCAGGCTCCCATCCGATGCTCCCAATAGAACAGATCAAAGGGGTCGACCAGTTCTGCGGCTGAAAAGAAGTCGGTGTCCTCTGCGAACTCGGCAAAGTCCTCAGTCGCGGCCGACATCCACTTGGCTTCGCCCTGCTCAGAGATCGTCTGCCGAACCTTCCACCGCATTTTCAGACGATGCAGGTCAGCCAGCGTCTCCGGTGTGCGCGGTTCGACGACTCCCGCTCTGACCATCGGGGCGAAGAATCGACGGCCGATCTCGAGCAGGTTGCCAGTTACTGCCAGTGAGCTCTCATCTGGGAAGTACTCCATCAGACCGGAGACGACACTGACGTGGTGCGGCTGATAGTTTGCCGTCGCAAGCAGTCTGGAGAGTTCTCGGTTGGGCCGAGCCGACGGGATCACGGAATGGCGGACCCCGATCATCTTGGATACTTCCTGCGCGACAGCGCGATCAATTCCTACACGAGTGTGATCGTAGGTATACGTTTCAAAGTCGATATCTGCATATCGAGCCAGCGCCACCATCAGACGAGAGTCCAATCCCGCCGTCAGAGCCACTCTCACTGGCCGATTCCTTGCTAGCGCCGAGAGTCCCGCCAGCGCCTGCTCAATGGCCTGTCGGGCCACCTCGTCGAACTGGCGAACCGGAATTGGTGATGTCGGCCAGAACCTGTGCACCTGACCCGTTCTGACATCCAGGCTCGTATTCGGAGTGAGGAGCTTGGTCGTCGGATACGGAGTGCGATTGCCCGGGTGCCCAAATGCGAAAACTCGATGTTCACGAGTGCCGGAGCCTCCGGACGTGACATCGACGAGATGAGCGTGAGAAGCGACCGGAAGTCCGGTCTCCGCGTAGAAGACCGCTCGCATTCCGGTGGCATCGGACACAACATGTGGAGCACTGGCAGACCCGTATATCACCGCGAATCTACCGGTGAGCTCACTAAGCGCACTGAAGAACTGCTCGTCGCCGAGAAGCAATGCCGTGAGCAGAAGACGCGACGGGGCATTCTGGGCCTGGTCATTCGGCATTGTCGTCGCGCAGCTGCCGACGACGATTACGAAGCGGCCGTTCGACTCGCTCTCGTCATATTCCACCGTCGGGTGGAGCCAGAGACCTTCAAGAAGGGGTCCGGGTACGTACCCAGATGGAGGCGAGATGGAAGGCTCTCCCAGTAGGAACCCTCGAGGATAGAGAAGAACAGCGTCGTCGTTCACATACGCAATGGTATCGCGTTAACAGCGGATGTGATACTAATCGAGTCGGATAGCTCCAACAGTATTCGTGCGGATTCAGTCGCGATTGAAGATGTCTCGCGTGTAAACTTTCTCGACCACTGGCCGCAACTCCTCGGTGATTCGATTGGAGACGATGACATCAGATCGACGTTCGAATTCGGTGAAGTCATTGACGACTTCCGAATGGAAGAAAGATTCCTCAACGAGATTGGGTTCGTGAACGATCACCTCGATACCCTTCGCCTTAATGCGCTTCATCACCCCTTGCACTGAAGACGACCGGAAGTTGTCCGACCCAGATTTCATCGTCAGCCGATAGACGCCCACGGTCGTCGGATTTCGTCGGAGAATGTCTTCGGCAATGAAGTCCTTGCGGGTGCTGTTCGCCTGCACGACAGCCGCGATGACGTTCTGCGGAACGTCGGCGTAGTTCGCCAGCAGTTGCTTGGTGTCCTTGGGCAGGCAATAGCCGCCATAGCCGAACGACGGATTATTGTAGTGTCCGCCGATCCGTCCATCGAGGCTGACGCCCTCGATAATCTGCCGCGAGTTCAGCCCATGGGTCACTGCATAGGTGTCGAGCTCGTTGAAATAGGCAACTCGAAGAGCGAGATAGGTGTTGGCGAAGAGCTTGATTGCCTCGGCCTCCGTCGCATCGGTGAGGAGGAGCGGCGGCTCATCGTCGATCGCCCCCTCGACGAGCAGTCCAGCGAACTTCTCGCCGACGGCCGTCGTGTCGCCGACGATGATCCGCGACGGATGGAGATTGTCGTAGAGCGCACGACCTTCTCTGAGGAACTCCGGCGAGAAGATGATCAGGTCCGTGCGAAACTCGGCTTGAGCCGCTCGCGTGAACCCGACCGGGACGGTCGATTTGACGACGATCACCGACTCCGGGGCCTCGGCTCGGACGGTCCGGATCACCGATTCGACGGAGGAAGTGTCGAACTTGCCGGTCTCAGCGTCGTAGTCCGTCGGTGTCGCAATGATGATGTAGTCGACTCCTGCCACAGACGCTGACAGATCGGTCGAGGCAGTCAGGCGCAGGGAGCGATTCGTTAGGAACTCCTCGATATCGGTGTCCTCGATCGGTGAACGGCGCGCGTTGATGGCCGCCACTTTGCTCTCGTCGATGTCGACTGCAACGACATCGTTGTGCTGAGCGAGGAGGATGGCATTGGACAGACCGACGTAGCCGGTGCCGACGACGGTGATCTTCATATGTAGTCCTGACGATGGGAGGGCAGACGCAAGTGGCGATCAATCAGTGAAAAACGATCTCTTCAGAAATCGATCCTAACGCCAGCTAGGCAGTGCACCTGCGAGACCCTCCGGACTCAGGCAATCACGCAGCTCCCCTGTATGATGGAGGCAGTCAGCACTGAAGCCCTCGGACGCGAAGTCGGCGACCCGAAGTGCAGCTCCAGTGAACAGCATCGAGAGGACTCCGTTTGCCCGCGCCCCGCATCCGCGAACTGCGAACCGCGATGTGGCACCTGCGAACTGGTGGACTCGATCAACTGAGAGCGTGGCGCACTCGGCAGCGCATCCGACAGGGCGTCGGCGACGTACCGACGACGATAGCCTCGGCGAATCTCAGCGGCACCGACCTCTCAAAGCTCTTCCCACCGCTCGAAGCCGATAACAGACCCGTCGTCTTTCCCGATATCACAGCTGGAGTCATCCTCGACGAGTTCTCGATGGAAAGTTTCGGTTATGAATGGAACATCGTTCCGCTTTCGAGGGATTCGTGGGCGTTGCAACTCGATTCGATCGATTTCATATTTTTGGAATCGGCGTGGAACGGAAACTCAGGCGACTGGAAGTATCAGCTCACGGGAGAGTCCGGACTTAAACCCGACGTCGTCGAACTGCTCGCCGAATGCCGCCGCCGCGGAATCCCGACGGTTTTCTGGAACAAGGAAGATCCTCCGCACTTCACGGACTTCCTCCCCCTGGCCAAGCTCGTCGACGTCGTCTTCACCAGTGACGTGCGGTTAGTACCCCTCTATCGCGAGGAGCTAGGGCATGACCGAGTCGCTTTCCTTCCGTTCGCCGCCCAACCGGCCATTCACTCTCCTGCACGCCCCAGTCGGAACCAGGCCGCTCGCGACATTGCCTTTGCTGGCATGTACTTCGCGCACAAGTACCCAGAGCGCCGAGAGCAGATGGACCTCCTCCTCACCGCGGCCGCCGAGGTGTCGCCCCGGATGGAATACGGCTTGGAAATCTTCTCGCGCTTCCTCGGCGACGACGATCGCTATCAATTCCCGGACGAACTCGGGGACCACGTCATCGGCTCGCTTCCCTATCGGAATCTGCTCACCGCCTACAAATACTACAAAGTGTTTCTCAATGTGAATTCCGTCATCGACTCCCCGAGTATGTGCGCGAGAAGGATCTTCGAGATTACAGCGGCTGGGACCCCGGTAGTAACCACTCCGAGCGCCGCTACTCGCGCCTTTTTTCCCGACGACGAACTTCCTCAGCCTGAGACCCAGGAGGATGCCCGCAATATCCTCCGCGCATTTGTTCGAAGCAAGGAACTAAGGGACCGAACGGTGCACAAGGCACAGCGCCGAATCTGGCGGGAGCACACCTATACCCATCGTGCCCAGACGGTGATGGAATCAGTGGGGATCAAGCATCACGTCACACTCGATGCTGCGGTGTCAGCTGTAGTGTCGACCAATCGCCCGCACCTTCTCGACGAGGTCATTCGCACGCACGCGAACCAGCAGTATGCCAATCGCGAACTGGTGATCGTCGCGCACGGATTCGCGGTGCCGGCCGATCTCCGGGCTCGCGCCGCCGACGCTGGTATCGCACACTTCGAGGTGGTCTCCGTCGCCGCAGATCAGCCTTTGGGAGTATGTCTCAATCGAGGCATCGCCATCGCGTCAGGGGACATTATCGCCAAGATGGACGACGACGACCTCTACGGCGATCACTACCTCGGCGACCAACTCGCGGCACTGCGATATTCCGGCGCGGATCTCATCGGCAAGCAAGCGCACTATCTACACCTGCGCAGTCGCAACATCGTCATCTGCCGATTTCCCGAACGCGAGCACCGTTTTACCGATCTCGTCATGGGGCCGACGATTGTCGCCCGCCGCGATCTCTTCCTCTCTCACCCGTTCGCCAAGAGGACAAACGGGGAGGACACTGAAATACAGCAGCGACTCGTTGCGAACGGCGCTCGAATCTATTCAGCCGATCGGTTCAACTTCGTCCAGGTGCGAGGCGACCATCGCCACACTTGGACCGTCGATGACGATCAGCTCCTCGCCAACGGCGACGTGCATTCATTCGGATTCGCAGCTCACCACTACTTTTTCTAACCCCTCATTTCCCCTGTCTGGTGCGGACCAACTCGCGGAGGCTGTCCACCGCCCGTTCAGCTGCCCGGCCATCGCCGTACGGATTAGTAGCCGAAGCCATCGCGGAATACGCACTCTGATCGTCGAGTAACCGCGTCACCTCGGCGACGATCCTCTCAGTATCCGTGCCGATGAGCTTAACGGTTCCGGCGGACACGGCTTCTGGTCGTTCCGTATTCTCACGGAGCACGAGCACCGGCTTACCTAGGCTCGGCGCCTCTTCTTGAATGCCACCAGAGTCCGTGAGCACAACGGTGGAACGGGCAATGAGGTGGGCGAACTGCCGGTATCCGACTGGTTCGACAGATAGTACGTTGTCCAATCCATCGATATGCGGGCGAATTGTGCTCCGGACGATGGGGTTCTTGTGCGCGGGCCAAACGACGAGCAGATCCGAACGGCACAGTGCGAGGCGGCGCATCGCTCGCCCTATTGATTCCATCCTCTCGCCGAGGTTCTCCCGTCGGTGCGTGGTGACTAGGAGGACCGGGCGAGCGAGGTCGGCCAGCGCACGGAGAGTAGGATCGGCAAACTCAGTAGGCTGCTCCACCGCCCAATGCAGTGCATCAATGACTGTGTTGCCGATAACTCGGATACTCGCATCTTCGACCCCATCATGGAGGAGGTTCGCTCGAGAGATCTCGGTCGGCGCGAGGTTGAGTCGCGCAAGCTGAGAGACGAGCTTCCTGTTGGCTTCTTCTGGAAACGGAGATCTGAGATCGCCTGAGCGCAATCCGGCTTCGAGGTGGACTACGGGGATATTCTGGTTGAACGCGGCGATCGACGCGGCCATGACCGTCGTGGTGTCGCCTTGGACGAGGACCGCATCCGGGGCGAGCTCTGTCAGGACGGCATCGATCTTGTCGATTACTGACGCCGCGATTCCGTTGAGGGTCTGTCCGTGGGCCATGAGATCGAGATCGACATCGGGAAAGATTCCGAATTCGGCGTTCACCTGATCGAGCATCTCGCGGTGCTGTGCGGTCACAACAACGATCGGAGTGAGCCATTCGTCGCCAGCAAGGGATTTGATTACCGGTGCGACTTTGATTGCCTCGGGTCGGGTCCCATAGATCACCATGATGGTCGGCGAGTCAGTGCGCCGGTCAGCTCTCAAGCCGTCTCTCCTCGCGTTGACAAATTCCATTGGGATCACAACGACCTAAGAGTAGTGACCGTGCTCAAGCCTACCTTGAACCTACGAGAAACTACCTGTGGCGCGATGTTGCGAAGGCGAACTTCGGAGTACGGAGTTTGGGGTGCTCAGCCACCACAGTCGACGATCAATTCGTAGGCTTGCATCACGGTAACGATTGCTCTTGTCCGCGGATATAGGATCGAACGGACAATCGTGTTACCAACACATAGGACTACAACTTTGGAGGCCTCGACAAGGTGAATGCCGTTATCGACCGATACCGCCCTTCCGTCGCCGTCATCGGTCTCGGCTACATCGGCCTGCCGACTGCAGCCATCCTGGCCAGCACGGGCGCGGATGTCGTCGGTGTCGACATCAATCAGAACAATGTCGATGTCATCAATGCGGGCAAGGTTCCGTTCGTCGAGCCCGATATGGTAACCACCGTGGCCGGCGTCGTCTCGCAGGGATTCCTCCGGGCAACGACCGAGACGCCGCACGCTGACAACTACATCGTCGCGGTGCCGACGCCGTTCACCGACGGGCACAAGCCGGATCTCTCCTACATCGAAACTGCGGGCAAGCAGATCGCTCCGCTCCTCGAAGGCAACGAGCTCATCATCCTCGAGTCGACGTCTCCTCCCGGAGCCACCGAGTTCCTCGCCGACACGATCCTCGCCGCGCGCCCTGACCTTACTCTCAAGCCGGGGACCTCACAGTCGGTCTACTTCGCGCACTGCCCCGAACGCGTGCTGCCCGGGCGCATCATGATCGAGCTGCGGACGAACGACCGCATCGTCGGCACGCTCAACGGCAACGCCGGCGAACGCGCTCGCGACCTGTACCAGCTCTTCTGTGAGGGTGAATTCCTCATGACTGACGCGCGTACAGCCGAACTCTCCAAGCTCACCGAAAAACGCCTACCGCGACGTCAATATCGCGTTCGCCAACGAGCTGTCGATGATCGCCGACAAGCTCGACATCAACGTCTGGGAACTCATCGACCTCGCCAACCATCACCCGCGCGTCAACATCCTCCAGCCAGGCCCGGGCGTCGGCGGCCACTGCATCGCCGTCGACCCGTGGTTCATCGTCGCGACCACGCCTGAGCACTCGTCACTCATCAAGACCGCGCGCGAAGTCAATGACTCGAAGCCGCAGTTCGTCCTCGACAAGCTCCTCCCCCAGGCGAAGCGGATCAATGACGTGAAGATCGCCGCGCTCGGGCTCGCCTTCAAGCCGAACATCGATGACCTGCGCGAGAGCCCCGCTCGGCAGATCGTCAACCAGCTCTCCGACGAGCTGCCGGACGCGACGATCATGGCAGTCGAGCCGAACATCGACGAACTGCCCTCTGACCTCTCGGCGCGTGCGAACGTCACCCTCAGCGACCTCAACGAGGCACTCAAGGAAGCCGACATCGTGCTCCTGCTCGTCGACCACAACGAGTTCGCCCGCATCGATCGCACTCTGCTCGCGCAGAAGATCGTCCACGACACCCGCGGAGTCTGGAACTGATCCTGGTCACGAACAGCGGAGGCCGCCCGGTTCAGCCGGGCGGCCTCCGCTGTTGAGAAACCGGATTGCCGCTCTGGACGCGGCAGTGCCTACTTGAACGACTCGTACTCTTTGACGACGTCGTCGGTGGGGCCGTCGGCACGCAGGACGCCCTTCTCGATCCAGATCGTGCGGTTGCACGTATCGCGAATCGATCGCATCGAGTGCGACACGAGGAACACCGTTCCCGCGTTCTCACGGATCTCACGGATCCGGCCCTCACTGCGCTGCTGGAACTTCTTGTCACCCACCGCAAGCGCCTCGTCGACGATGAGGATCTCATGCTGGACAGCCGTGGCGATCGCGAACTTCAACCTCTGCGACATCCCCGAGGAGTACGTGCGCATCGGCATATCGATGAAGTCCCCGAGGCCGGTGAAGTCGACGATGTCATCGAACTTCTCCTCGACCTGCGACCGAGTCAGACCCAGCGCCAGACCACCGAGGATGATGTTGCGGGCACCGGAGAGATCCGGGATGAGCGCGGCACCGACTCCGAGGAGGTTCGGCCTCGCGCTCGCATAGACCGCGCCCTCCGAGGTCGGGGTGAGCCCGGTGATCGCACGCATGAGCGTCGACTTGCCGGAGCCGTTGCTGCCGATGACGCCGATCGACTCATTCGCGTGCGCGACGAAGCTCACGCCCTTGAGCGCATGCACCTCGCGCAGTCCGCGGGTCTTCTGCAGCAGCCCACCACCGGCGCCGAGCTTGAGTCGCTTGCCCGTGGCGAGCGTCTTGTACCGGACGTGGACGTTATCGGCGATGACGACGGGCGGGGTCGTTTCGGTCACCTCGGCGGGGACCTTCTCTGTTTCACTCATCGCGACCATACCTTTCCTCTGCCAGCCAGAAGAAGACGAAGCCGAAGGCGAAGATCGCGAACGCCCAGATCGCGAAGTAGCCGAAGTACTCATACGGGATCTCGTAGCCGTTCATGAGGATGCCGCGGCTGATCGAGAGCACCTCGTTGAGCGGGTGCCAGTCGGCGAAGGGCTGCAGCGACGGATAGGTCTTCGCGATCATCTCATTGAGAGAGAAGAAGACACCGGACGTGTAGAAGATCATCCGCGAGATGAACGGCGTGACCTGACTGAGGTCCCTGAAGTGGACGGTGATGCGCGCGAAGATGAACGCAATTCCCTGGCAGAAGATCCAGAAGAGGATGATGAGTGGGATGAAGAGCAGCCACTCCCACGACGGCCTCGCCCCATAGATCACCGCGAGAATAATCATCAGCGCCATCGTCGGCATGAAGTTGAGCAGGTTCTGCATGACCGTCGCGATCGGCAGCACGATGCGCGGGAACGGCAGGGATTGGACGAGGGAGGCGTTCGAGATGATCGACTTCGCACCGCCGTTCATCGACGAGTTGAAGAACTCGAGCATGAAGACGCCGATGACGACGAACGGCACGAAATCGTCCGGTCGCATTCCTGCGCCTCCGAGGATGACGCCGAAGATCACGCCGTAGATGATCGCCGAGAACGTCGGTCGCAGCACGACCCAGAGCATGCCGAGGCGATTGCGTTCGTTCTCACTCTGAATGCGATACCGGGCGAGCGTGAGCGTGAAGTCGCTTCGCTTCCACAGCTGCTTGATGTACGCAGGGAGCGACGGACGCCCACCCACTCTGTCGAGTCCATGCTCGGCAGCAAGCTTGGCCATGTCCATGTAGGTGAAGATTCTCTCGTCGGAAACTGGGACGGAACACAGGAAGTCTACGCGATGACCCCTGCTGGAACTCACAAGCGACTGTGAGCCTTGAAGTCGAATTCGGGGTCCTCGAGCTGCGCTCTCGTCGGCATCGGCCGATCGGCGCCGAGCACCCGCCGCGCCGCCGCCTGCATGGGCGGCCAGTTGAGCGTCTCGACCCCGATGAGCGCAGCCTCCGGCTCGGGCCCGGCGAAGTGGAACACCTGGAACTTCGTTCCGCTCGGGTCGCTGCGCTGCACCGTGTCCTGCGCATCAGGGCTGGTCAGACCGGCAGTGAAGACCTTCTCCGGACCCTGGAAGCTCCAGTGCCAGGGAACGTCGGACCACGGTGCGGGCTTGCTGGTCACAGTTCCGTCGGCGCCCGGAGTGAGGTCGTCGTCCTCGCCGAGGATGTGCTCGGCCAGGTACTTCCCATGACTCTCCGCGACCGGTTCGCACGCCCACGGATGATCGATCGCGAACCGTCCGCTGGTGATGTGGGCACAATCACCTGCCGCCCATACTCCCGGGTAGGCCGTGGCGAGGTGTTCATCGACGTCCCAGGCGAACGTCGGCACCTCACCCGGGGCCGGCCCCTCTGGGTCGGCGGAATGCTCGTCCGTCGTCGGCAGCGCCCCATTGATGGGGATGCGCACGGGCCGGGCGCCCACGCTCGTGACGAAGAGCGTGTGCTCGCCGGCCGGGATGTCCGCGTTGTCGGTGTGGTCGGTGACGAAGCGGACTCCGGCCGCCTTGTGCTTCTCGAACAGCGCCCGTCGCACCGGCGCCGAGAGCTGCCGTCGCAGTGGCTCGTCGCCCCGCAGGTACACCGTCGCCGCATGCCCGGCGGCGACTGCCGCGGTCGCGACCTCCATCCCGAGGTACCCCGAACCGAGGACACCGACGTTGAGAGGGTCGGTCGCCTCGGCGACGAAATCACGGATCCACTCCGCCTCGCCGAGGTTGTAGACCGGCAGCGCATCCGGATACCCGGGGATCTCCGGGCGGTTGGCCTCCATCCCCGTCGCGAGGATGCAGTGCGTGAAGTCGAGCGTCTCCCCCGACCCGAGGTGGACGGTGCCGGCGAGGCGCTCGGAACCGGGCTGGAAAAGGGCTTCCGTCTGGGATTCTGGAGTCGCCTCGGCGAGGGTGATCGAGACGGCCCGGTCGCGGACGAACGTGATGAGCTCACTGTCCTCGAGATGATAGGGAAGGTGGTAGCGCGAATCGTCGAAGAGGTGCTTGGACAGGGGCGGACGCTCGTACGTGTCCCCGGCCTCCGGATCGATGAGGGTGACGGACTGGCCGCGCTGGCTCAGCTCCCTGGCAGCGGTGGTTCCGGCGAGGCCGGCACCGATGATGACGATCTGTTTGCCCATGTTCCCCATGCTAGTCGGGGTTCGGGAGTCGTTTCCTCACCCGGTGAGCACGCGGGGCGGCGGGGTCATCAGCCGCATTGTCAGGGGTGCTTGGCGGGGTGCCTTGCTCGCTGCAGGCGAGGTTACGTGCGCTTCTTTCGGGCCCGCGGCTTGAGTGCCCTCTTCGTGTCGCGCCAGATCCTCTTGGCGACAATCGTCGACGAGTGCCGGTCGGACCCGCTGACGCCAGGTTCCTCGGCTCGGTCGCGTTCCTTCTGCTTGGCCAGTGCGTCGCGGACCATCTCGTCGAGGAGCTCTTCGGCTCGCTCGTTGCTCAGTCCCGGCACTGACTTGGGATCGATCCGGGGATCGGTCATCACGACTCCACTCACTCGACGTCGAGATCTCAACCGGCTGTCCATCAATTGTCGGTGTCGGTTCCGAAATTTTCAACGTTCGCGCGGTGTCAAGCTGTTGGGAGTGACTCATAACCAGCCTGACAAAGAGGAGTCACTCTTTCTCTTTTTGTCCTCTGATTCGGCTGCAACAAGATCCACCACACGTTCCGCGAGTTCAGAGTCCCACTTGTCCAAGAACTTCGGTGGATCATTGGCAAACCGTTGAACCACTTCGAACGCGAACAGCCTCGACGCGTAGTCGTCCGTCTGATTGAGGTTCTCCAAGGCCCACTCCATGAACTCGCGGAAGTCGTTCCTCACCGCTTCTTTGGCCCGTGTGCGGTTGGTACGAGCCAGCACGATCACCGTGAACAGACCGACGAACGCTGCGGCCCAAGCTCCGATAGCGGTGGCGTTGTCGCCGATGACGGTGAAGGCCAGAGCGGGATCCGCGATCACTACCGTCAGCGCCCGCACGATGAGAGCGATCAGCAGTCCAAGGATGGCCAGAATCAGGAGAACGACAACCAAGGAGAGGAGTGTGAGCACCGCATTGAACAACCACCCGCCGCCCGGGTTCGGCTCTTCCCCATCAGCTTCATCGCTCACGGGTCGATGATTTCACGGAAGAATCGAGATCAACAGTATTTCTATTTCAATTATCGAACGCTCCTCACATAACCGGCGCGGAGACCACGCATAAGGCCGGCGGAGCCGCGACAGGGCCACTTGACTGTTGGACAGTCAGGCGACTTGACGTCTCGAGCCAGCGTCTCGTTCACGCGGGAGTGCGGATAGCAGGCCGTGCTCGCGCGGCTATCCGCGCTTCCGCTTGATCGACGGTCGGGCGTGCCCGGCTCCTCACCGCTGAGTCGTTCCCGCCTCCTCCCCGGCCAGCGCCGCGTTGTGCCGGCGTGCGACGAGCACGGCGGCCGGCGGGTTGTCGCCGGTCCAGGCGGTCGCCCCGCGGATCCCGAGCTTCGTCGGATCGAAGACGGGGTCGAGGCCCATCCTCTTCTGCGCCGTGTAGTCGCGCAGCACCTTCGCCACGAGCGGGGCGAGGAAGACGAGGCAGATCATGTTGATCCAGCCCAGCGAGCCGTACCCGATGTCGCCGATGCCCCAGATGAGATCGGCCGGGGCGACCGCAGAGACGAAGGCGATGACGATCATGACGCCCTGGATGAGTCGCTTGACCACGCCCAGACGCTTCCCGTCGAAGAGGTAGGCCGCCGCCGAGGTGGCGATGTAGTTGAACGCGATGAGCGTCGTGAACGCGAAGAGGAAGAGCGCGAGCGCGACGAAGACCGGACCGAACCCGGGGAAGACCGAGTCGAGGGCGATCTGCGTGTTCTCGGTGCCCGGCTCGAGACCGGGGAGGTGTTCGACGAGCGTGCGCCCCGCCTCGGTGATGACGTTGTAGCTGTCGGTCATGAGGATCATCACCCCCGTCGCCGTGCACACGAGGACCGTGTCGACGTAGATCGAGAACGCCTGGACGATCCCCTGCTTCGCCGGGTGGGATACGGACGCCGCCGCCGAGGCGTAGGTGCCCTCACCGACGCCGGCGACGTTGGAGAACACGGCCCGGCGCACACCCCACGCGATCGCCGCGCCGATGATCCCGCCGAAGACCTCGTTGACGCCGAAGGCCGAGGAGAAGACGAGCGCGAGGACGGCAGGGACCTGATCGAGGTTGACGCAGATGACGACGATCGCCAGCAGGATGTAGCCGGCGGCCATGAACGGCACCGCCTTGTCCGCGACCGCGGTGATCCGCTTCGTCCCGCCGATGACGATGATGCCGAAGAGGGCGGCGACGATCAGTCCGGTCACCCACTCCGGTGCCCCGAACGCGACATTGGCGCTGTTGGCGATGTTGAACGTCTGCACCCCGGGTGCGAGCACCGCGTAGAGGATCATCGTCGCGACCGCGGCGATGACGGCCAGCCACTTCTGGCCCAGCCCCTTCTCGATGTAATAGGGGATGCCGCCGCGGTACTCGCCGTCGACCTTGCGCTTGAACACCTGCGCGAGCGTCGACTCCGCGAACGCCGTCGCCCCGCCGAGGATGCCCATGACGATCATCCAGAACAGGGCTCCGGGGCCGGCGACGGCGATCGCCGTGGCGACGCCGGCGATGTTGCCGACGCCGACGCGACTCGAGAGGGTGAGCGCGAGTGCCTGGAAGCTCGAGATCCCTCCGTCCTCCCCGCCCGAACTCTCCTTGAGGATCGTCACGAGGTCGGGAAGCCTGCGGATCTGCACGGCGCCGGTCCAGATCGTGTAGAGCAGTCCGAGACCGAGGGCCATATAGGCCATGGGGTTCCAGATTCCTGTGTTGATGGTGCCGATGAGCTCAAGCAGCTCGTCCATTTGTCGACTCCTTTGTGACATAGACCTCTTTTGTGTACCATTGCACAGTAACATGTCACACAGTAGTGGCACAGCCCCGGAGGAATCCGGGCCGAACGAAAGGGAAGCCCATGTCGGAGAAGAAGCCCTGGCACGGAGTCATCGTCGCCACCGCCCTGCCATTCACCGAGGACTACGCCGTCGACTACGACGCCTTCGCCGATCACGTCGCCTGGCTCGCCGCCAACGGCTGCGACGGCGTGGCCCCCAACGGCTCGCTCGGTGAGTACCAGACGCTCTCGGACGTCGAACGCGCCCAGGTCATCACGACCGCCGTCGAGGCCGCACCCGCCGGATTCCACGTCATGGCCGGCACCGGCGCCTACGGGGCCCTCCAGTCCGCGCACTGGGCGGAGCAGGCAGCGAACGCGGGAGCCACCTCGGTGATGCAGCTGCCCCCGAACACCTACCGAGCCGATTGGGAGATCGTCAAGGACCACTACGCGACCGTCGCCTCCGTCGGTCTGCCCGTCGTCGGCTACAACAACCCCATCGACACGAAGGTCGACCTCGTCCCCGAGCTCATCGCCGAGATCCACGCGGCCGGAAACATGGTCGGGGTCAAGGAGTTCTCCGGCGACCCGCGCCGGATCTACGAGATCACCGAGCTCGCGCCGACGCTGGACATCCTCATCGGCACCGACGACACCGTCCTCGAGGTCGGGCTCGCCGGCGCCGTCGGCTGGGTGTCGGGCTACCCGAACGCGATCCCCCGCGCCTGCATCGAACTCTTCGAGCTCTGCACCTCCGGCGACACCGCCGACCTCGTCCGCGCCCAGGAGATCTACCGCGACCTCCACTCCCTGCTGCGCTGGGACTCGAAGACCGAATTCGTCCAGGCGATCAAGCTCTCGATGGACGTCCTCGGCCTGCGCGGCGGCATCTGCCGGCCCCCGCGTCTGCCCCTGTCCCAGCCGCTCGTCGACCGCATCGTCGCAGACACCCAGGCCGCCGCGGACAAGGGGTACGCCACCGAGACCAGGCCCGCCGTCGCCGCCGTCTGAGCCCGGCAGTATTCTGACCGGGACGACCAGTCGGCAACGAGGTCGCCCCGGTCATTCAATGAGGAGGACACCATGCGCACGTCACGCGTCTATCACGCCGTCGACTCCCACACCGAGGGGATGCCCACCCGCGTCATCACCGGCGGGGTCGGCGAGCTGCCCGGGGCGACGATGGCCGAGCGCCGGACGTGGTTCATCGAGAACTCCGACGACGTCCGCACCCTGCTCATGACCGAACCCCGCGGGCACGCGTCGATGTCCGGGGCGATCCTTCAGCCGCCCACCCGCCCCGACGCGGACTGGGGCGTCCTCTTCATCGAGGTCTCCGGGTGCCTGCCGATGTGCGGCCACGGAACGATCGGCGTCGCCACCGTCCTCGTCGAGACCGGTATGGTCGAGGTGCACGAACCCGTGACCACCGTGCGTCTCGACACCCCCGCCGGGCTCGTCATCGCCGAGGTGGCCGTCAGTGACGGTCATGCAGATTCCGTGACGATCACGAACGTCCCCGCGTTCGTCGACCGCCTCGGCGCCGAGGTGGACGTCCCCGGACTCGGGACCGTGACCTACGATCTCGCGTTCGGGGGCAACTTCTATGCGATCGTCGACGTCGCCGACCTCGGCCTCGAGTTCAGGGAGGATCGGAGCAACAAGGACGACCTCCTCGGCGCGGGCCTGGCGATCATGGACGCGATCAATGCCGCGGACGAACCTGTCCATCCGGAACGGCCCGACATCGTCGGCTGCCACCATGTCTACCTCAAGGCCCCCGGGTCGACGGCCGCACGGTCCCGGCATGCGATGGCGATCCATCCGGGCTGGTTCGACCGGTCCCCGTGCGGGACGGGCACGAGCGCGCGGATGGCTCAGCTCCACGCCCGCGGCGAGCTGACTTTGGAGACGGACTTCGTCAACGAGTCCTACATCGGCTCCCGGTTCGTCGGCCGCCTCGTCGCCGAGACGACCGTCGCGGGTCGGCCCGCCGTCGTGCCCACCGTCCAGGGGCGGGCGTGGGTGACGGGCACGGCACAGTACGTTCTTGATCCGAGCGATCCCTTCCCGGCGGGATTCCTGCTATGAGTATCCTCATAGGCAGCCCACGAAAGGAATCCCCCATGGCCTCCCTCCCCCGCCTCGACCGTCCCCAGAACCTGCGCCAGTCCGTGCTCAACAGCCTGCGAACGGCCATCATCACCGGTGAGCTCGCCGAAGGGCAGCTTGTCTCCGCACCGGTCCTCGGCGAACAGCTCGGGGTCTCGGCGACCCCGGTCCGCGAGGCGATGATGGACCTCTCCCGCGAGGGTCTCGTCGAGACCGTGAAGAACAAGGGATTCCGGGTCACGACGATGACGGAGAAGGACCTCGACGACCTCGCCCAGATCCGCCTCCTCGTTGAACCCCCGGTCATGCACGCGGTGGCCGCGAACATCACCGAGGAGGCCTTCCCCGAGCTCATGCGCATCGCCGATGCGTGCACCCGCGGTGCCGCCGAGGAGGACCTCACCGCCTACCTCGCCAACGACCGGGAGTTCCACGCCCAGGTGCTCGCCTTCGCCGACAATCCGCAGCTCACGGAGCTCGCGACCTCGCTGCGCCAGCGCACCCGCCTCTACGGCATCGCGGGTCTTGCCAAGGAGGGCAAGCTCGTCGACTCCGCCCGGGAGCACCATGAGCTCATCCGGCTGCTGCGCGACCGCGACGGGGCCGGCGCCGAGGCGCTCCTGCGCGCCCACATCGGCCATGCCCGCTCGATCTGGGCGACCGGGACCACCGAGGCGGCCGGTTCGGAGGCGGCCGATTCAGAGGCGGCCGGCGCGACGGGGTCCCCCGAGTCGGCTGAAACGCACGGGTCGGCCGCGGCGGGCGGTTCGGGGGCGACATGACGGGTGAGGGCACATGAGCGCGGCGCGGACCACCTCGGCGCGGACCACCGACGTCATCGTCATCGGCGCCGGCATCGTCGGCTGCGCGGTCGCCTACTTCGCGACAGCAGCGGGCCTGAGCGTCACCGTCATCGACCGCGACCTGCCCGCCTCGGGAACGTCGTCGCGCTGCGAGGGCAACCTCCTCGTCTCCGACAAGGAGCTCGGCCCCGAACTCGCCCTCACCCAGTACTCGCTGGGGCTGTGGACGGGCGAACTCGCCGAATTCGCCGCCCGCTGGGAGTTCGAAGCCAAGGGCGGGATCATCGTCGCCTCCCGGGAGTCCAGTGTCGCCTCGCTGAACAGGGTCACCCGCGCCCAGCGATCCTTCGGCATCAACGCGATCGCCCTCGACCCCGACCAGCTGCGCGAGCGCGAACCCCACATCACTCCGGCCGCACTCGGGGCCGCATACTATCCCGAGGACTCCCAGGTCCAGCCGATGCTCGCCGCCGGGCATCTCCTCGCCCTCGCCGTCGACCGCGGGGCCACCGTCGTCACTGGCGCCCCCGTCACCGAGGTGGTCCGCACCGGCGACCGGATCACCGGAGTCCGCACCCGGCCGGGGACTTCGCCGCCGCCCACATCGTCAACGCCGCCGGCACCTGGGCCCCCGAGGTGGCCGCCCTCGCCCACGTCGACGTGCCCGTCCTGCCGCGTCGCGGCTTCGTCATGGTCACCGAACCGCTGCCGCCGATGATCGGCCACAAGGTCTACGCCGCCGAGTACATCGACAACGTCGGCTCCTCGAGCGACGGCCTCCAGGCGAGCCCCGTCGTCGAGGGCACCCCGGCCGGCACGATCCTCATCGGCTCGAGCCGGGAGCGCGTCGGCTTCGATACGACCGTGAGCACGGCGGCGCTCGGCCTCATCGCCCGCAACGCCGCCGCGCTCTTCCCGTTCCTCGCGACCACCCGCATCCTGCGCCACTACCACGGCTTCCGTCCGTACAGCCCCGACCATCTGCCCGTCATCGGCCCCGATCCCCGGGCGCCGGGGCTCTGGCACGCGTGCGGTCACGAAGGCGCGGGCATCGGGCTGTCGGTGGGCACGGGCAAACTGCTCGCCCAGGCGATGACCGGCGCCGAGGCGGACCTCGACCTCACACCGTTCGCCCCGGAGCGCTTCGCAGCGGGGCCACCGGCGACTGAGCCAGCGCCGGCCGCCGCGACCACGATCCCCCAGGAGGAAACAGCATGAGCGAGACCGTCACCGCGCGCTTCGACGACGCGCCGCTCACCGCCCCGGCCGGAGCGAGTGTTGCCGCCGCGCTCCTCGCCTCCGGTCGCACGAGCTGGCGGACGACCCGCACCGGCCGGCAGCGCGGGCTGTTCTGCGGGATCGGAGTGTGCTTCGACTGCCTCGTCGAGATCGACGGGCAGACCGGGCAGCGCGCGTGCCTGGTCACGCTCGCCGACGGGATGGACGTCCGCAGCCACCGCGGTGCCGGCGAGGCCGGTGCGGCGGGAGCCAGTGGGGCGGGAGCCAGTGGGGCGGGAGCCCATGAGACCGGTGGGGCGGCTGTCGGAGGCGAGCGCTCATGAGTGTCCCGACCGTCGACCTCGTCATCATCGGCGCAGGTCCCGCCGCCTCGCCGCCGCCGAGGCCGCACTCCATGAGCTCGCCGCGGAACCGCGCTTCGTCTCGACCCGACGCAGTGCGGGAGCGGGTCAGCGTGGGGACGGTTCAGGCCCGCGCATCGTCGTCATCGATTCCGCTGACCAGCCCGGCGGCCAGTTCTGGCGCCACCGCACGGAGACCGCCGGCACCGACGACGGTCGCCTTCACCACGGATGGGACGACTACCTCGCCCTGCGGGCCGGGTTCGATGCGGGCATCGCCGCTGGCATCATCGACTATCGGCCGGCCACCTCGGTGTGGATGGTCGAGGCACCACCCGACCGGACACGCGCCGGGTTCACCGTCTGCACGACCCCGAGCCACGGCCCCACCGCCTCGGAGCCCGGCGACCGGTCCCCCGTTCTGCACGCCCGCCGCCTCATCATCGCCACCGGCGGCTACGACCGGCAGCTGCCGATCCCCGGGTGGGATCTGCCCGGAGTCATGGCCGCCGGCGGCATCCAGGGGTTCGCGAAGCAGAACGGGATGCTGCCGGGTTCGCGCTTCGTCATCGCCGGCACCGGACCGTTCCTCCTGCCCGTCGCCGCGAACATCACCGACCTCGGCGGCGACGTCGCGCCGTCCTCGAATCCTCGTCCCTCACCGGCTGGCTGGCTCACGCCCACCGGGCGGCCGGGGTCCCCGCCAAAGCGCTCGAGGGAGCCGAGTACGCGTGGGCCTTCCTCCGCCACCGCATCCCCTATCGGACGCGCACGGTCGTCACCGAGATCCTCGGCGACGGCCGGGTCGAGGCGGTGACCACGGCTCGGATCGACCGCCTCGGCGCGGTCGTCCCCGGCACCGAGGCGACGCTTGAGAACATCGACGCTGTCGGTCTGGGCTGGGGGTTCACTCCGCAGCTCGAGCTGCCGGTCGCGCTCGGGGCGCGCACTCGCGTCGACGTCGACGGCTCGCTCGTCGCCGTCGTCGACGAGTCCCAGCGGTCGTCGGTGCCCGGGCTCTTCCTCGCCGGTGAGGTCACCGGGGTCGGGGGTGCCGTGCTCGCCGCGGCCGAGGGGCGCCTCGCCGGTGCCCAGGCCGCCGCCGAGATCACCGGTGCGTCCCCCGATGACCGGACCGCGGCTCACCCGCGGGCGTTCGACCGGACCGCGACGAGGCGGACGATCGCCCGGCACCGTGCGTTCGCCGAGGCGATGCATCGCGCCCACCCCGTGCCGCCGGGCTGGACGGACCGGCTCACCCGGGAGACGATCGTGTGCCGGTGCGAGGAGGTGCCGGCCGCGACCATCGCCGAGGCGAGCACCACCCTCGAAGCCGACGACGCCAGGGCGCAGAAGAACATGACCGCGCGGGCATGGGCTGGTGCCAGGGACGCGAATGCGGATTCGCCGTCACGTGCCTCGCCACGGGTGCTCCCGACCGCGCCGAATCCTCGTCCCTGCACGCCTCCCTCGCCCAGACGATGAAGAGACCCGTCGCCCAACCCGTGCCGCTCTCGACGTTCTTCGACCTGTGACCGCCACCGGCACTCAGCACGAAAGGATCACCATGACCACCGACACCACCACTGCCACCTCGGCGCCCGGCTCGTCACGCCCCACCGCCTCGGCGCTCTCCCCCGACCTCGAGAGGATCGTCGCCGCCGCGGCAGCCGCCGCTCCGGCCTTCGCCGCGACCGCACCGGCCGACCGGGCCGACGCCCTCACCGCCGTGGCCGACGCCCTCGAGGCCGCGCGGGACACGCTCGTGCCGATCGCGATGCGCGAGACCGGTCTGAGCGAAGCACGGCTGACCGGCGAACTCACCCGCACCGCCGTGCAACTGCGGATGTTCGCTGCGACCCTGCGCGAGGGCGCGTACGTCGACGCCCGGATCGACCCGGCCGATGATGCGTTCGCCCTCGGTGCGCGCCCTGATGTGCGCCGCGTCCACGTCCCCGTCGGGCCTGTCCTCAACTTCGCCGCCTCGAACTTCCCGTTCGCGTTCTCCGTCGCCGGGGGTGATTCGGCTGCGGCGCTGGCCGCCGGCTGCCCGCTCATCGTCAAGGCCCATTCCGGGCACCCGGAGCTCTCCGACGCCACCGCCGCAGTCGTCGACGGGGCCCTGACGGCCGCGGGCATGCCGCCGGGGTCTTCGCGCTCATCCACGGTCAGGAGGCCGGCACCGCCGTGCTCGAGGACGAGCGGATCAAGGCGGGATCGTTCACCGGGTCGATCCGCGCCGGGCGTCTCCTCGCCGACATCGCGGCGGCCCGGCCCACTCCGATTCCGTTCTTCGGTGAGCTCGGCAGCGTCAATCCCGTCTTCGTCACCGAGGCGGCCCTCACCGAAGCGGGACCCGACATCGCCGCCGGGTACGTCACGAGCGTGTCCGGTTCGGCCGGTCAGCTGTGCACGAAACCCGGCTTCCTCTTCGCCCCGCCCGACCACGGACTCGACGAGGACATCGCGACCGCTGCCGGCGCCGTCGAGGAGCACCGCCTGCTCAATCCGGGGATCGCCCGCGGCTTCGCAGAGCGGCGGGACGCCATCCTCGCTGTCCCGGGCGTCCGGGTCATCGCCGAGGGCGGACTGCGCATCGATGACGACGGTCAGGGCTGGGCGCGTCCGACGCTCGTCGCACTCTCCCTCGAGGACTTCCGCGCGCACCGTGAGGCGCTCCTCGATGAGGCGTTCGGGCCGCTGTCGATCATCGTCGAGGTGCCCGCCGGGACGTCCTACGCCGAACTCGTGCCCGAGTTCTTCGCCGGCAATCTCACCGCGACCCTCCACCTCAGCACCGCGGAGACGGCGGGTGAGACGGAGGATCAGGGCCGCCTCGGCGAGCTGGTCGATGCGGTCTCCCGGCAGGTGGGACGTGTCCTCTTCGGCGGCTGGCCGACGGGGGTGGCGGTGACACCGGCGATGCAGCACGGTGGGCCGTGGCCGGCGACGACGAACGATGCGTCGACCTCGGTCGGGTCGGCGGCGATCCAGCGGTTCCTCCGCCCGGTCGCGTTCCAGAACGCTCCGGCGGCGTTCCTGCCCGCCGCCCTCCAGGACGCGAACCCGCTCGGCCTCCCGCAGGCCGTGTCACCGGCGGGTGCGTCGACGACCTGGGGCTGAGCGGACAGACGCCACGGGCGCTTCCCGGTGTCGGACAGCGCCCGTGGCGGTCGGCAGGGTCACAGCCCAGCCGGGTCACAGCTCAGCCGGGTCACAGCTCGGTCGTCGAGCTGCCTCCCTCGGGCTGCTGGCGGGTGACCTTGGCCTTGATCATCTCGACGAGGGCAGAGACCTTCCCGCCGGTCGCACCCCAATGCTGCGCGGACTCGCCGTTGACGCGGATGAGCCCGAGGTTGGGGTCGTTGCGACCGCCTTCGAACCATGCCGCGGCATCGTCGTTCCACAGGTGGTCGATCTTCGCCTGACTGTCGACGAACTCGACGGTGCCGGCGACCGAAAGCCAATTCCCGGATTCGGCGACGGCGAGGTTGACGTGCGGATTGCCCTGCAGGGCGATCGCCTGGTCGCCATCGAGGCCGATGAAGAACCAGACGTCGGCATCATCGGTGACCTGCTGCGGGACCATCGGGTGGGAGAGCAGCGTGCCGTCGGCCAGAGCGGTCGTGAGCATCACCCATTTCGCGTCGGTGAGGATCTTCACGACGTCCTGCTGGTGGAGGTCGCCCTCCCGGTGCGTCTGGTGACGGCGGGGTGCATTCGCCGAGGCGGCCGCCGCGTCGGCGTCGACCTCGGCGAATTCGACGGTGGCGGACTCGTCGATCGCGGTGTGCGAGCCGTCGGGGTTGCGGTAGAGCGTGAAGCCCTCGGCGGTGGCGGTCTCCTGGGCGCGGGATTCGACGTCGACCTCGGTGTAGCCGGTCTTCGCGCCCTGTTCGATGTCGGCGGTGCCGGCGAACTTCTCCGTCGCCCGGTCGAGTCCGTCGGCGGCGTCGCGGGCCTTCTCCTCGCCGGCGCCCTCGTTGTTCGTGTTGCGACTCATCTTCGTGCCCCTTTTCGACTGACTGCTCTGAGGTGGTGCGGCCATTCTCACACGGACGCGCTTTGAAAACAGCCGCCTTGTTGCAATTGTGAGCGACTTCCAACGTGGGCACTCTGGTCGCGGACCCACGGGACGGTCGACCGCCTCGGTGCCGGTGGGGTCCCGGTGCGAGGCCACCGGCGCGGTCCTACACTGGGAGGCATGAGCGAACCATCTGTCACCGTCACCGAGATTCCCGAAGGCGCCGCGATCATCGACGTGCGCGAGGACGACGAATGGGATGCCGGGCACATCGACGGCGCGATCCACGTTCCCCTCGGGGAGCTGCCCGAACGGCTCGACGATCTGCCGCTCGATGACGACATGTACATCATCTGCCGCACCGGCGGACGGTCGCTGCGGGCCACGGCCTGGCTCAATCTCAACGGCTTC
The DNA here is from genome assembly GCF_057364785.1 of Brevibacterium sp. LAARM2_SD2. Classification (NCBI taxonomy): domain Bacteria; kingdom Bacillati; phylum Actinomycetota; class Actinomycetes; order Micrococcales; family Brevibacteriaceae; genus Brevibacterium; species Brevibacterium sp. LAARM2_SD2. The sequence continues at coordinate 130,785 of NZ_JBNFOM010000006.1, forward strand.
GACGCGTTCAACGTCGAAGGCGGAATGGGCTCGTGGAGCCTCGACCACGGCAAGCCGATCGTCTCGGAGACCGGGCAGGACCCCTGGGTGAAATGACCTCCCTGTGACCGCCGCCGGTCACAAGGTTCCTGATCATCACCTGTGGGCTCCCGTCGAACATGGCCCGGCAACGTCCACGATGCAAGAACTCGGGTGTCCTGACTGTGACCGATCAGCGGTGTTTGGCAAGGTAGGGGTATGACTACTCGCGCCGGCCAGCTGGCCCAGGACAGGGACCTCATCGATGTCCCTGCACTGCTCGACTCGTACTACGACCTTGTCCCGGATCCCTCGGTGCCCGCCCAGGCCGTGAGCTTCGGAACCTCGGGACACCGGGGTTCGAGCTTCAACCGCGCGTTCAACGAAGCCCACATTGCCGCGATCACCGCGGCGATCGTCGACTACCGCAAGGACCACGGCGTGCGCGGGCCGATCTTCCTCGGCCGCGACACCCATGCGCTCAGCGAACCTGCGTTCCTCACCGTGCTCGAGGTCCTCGCCGCCGCCGGGGTCACCGCGCTCATCGACGAACGCGACGGCTACACGCCCACACCCGCGGTCTCCCACGCGATCCTCGGCTACAACGCCGGGAAGTCGCGCACCGACGCGCAGGCCGACGGCATCATCATCACCCCCAGCCACAACCCCCCGGCCGACGGCGGCATCAAGTACAACCCGCCCCACGGCGGACCGGCCGGTACCGAGGCGACGAAGTGGATCGCCGACCGCGCCAACGCCTACCTCGAGGCCGGGTGGGAGAAGATCCCGCGCACGAGCTTCCAGCGGGCCTTCCACCTGGAGAACACGGAGAACTTCGACTTCATCTCCAACTACGTCGGCGACCTCGAATCGGTCATCGACATGAACGCGATCCGCGACTCCGGGCTGCGGATCGGGGCCGACCCGCTCGGCGGGGCGAGCGTCGACTACTGGGCGGCGATCGCCGAGGACTTCGACCTCAACCTCACCGTCGTCCACCCCGAGCTCGACCCCACGTGGTCGTTCATGACGCTCGACTGGGACGAGAACATCCGCATGGACTGCTCCTCGCCGTATGCGATGGCCGGGCTCATCGCCTCCCGCAGCGACTACGACATCGCCACCGGCAACGATGCCGATGCCGACCGCCACGGCATCGTCACCCCCGACGCCGGTCTGATGAACCCCAACCACTACCTCGCCGCAGCCATCGACTACCTCATCGAGAACCGTCCCGACTGGCCGGCGACCGCCGCGATCGGCAAGACGCTCGTCACCTCGTCGATCGTCGACCGCGTCGTCGCCGCCCACGGACGTCGCCTCTTCGAGGTGCCCGTCGGCTTCAAATGGTTCGTCCCCGGCCTCCTTGACTCGAGCCTCGCCTTCGGTGGGGAGGAGTCCGCGGGAGCATCGTTCCTCCGCCGAGGCGGCAAGGTGTGGTCGACGGACAAGGACGGCATCATCCTCGCCCTCCTCGCCTCGGAGATGACGGCGAAGACCGGGCAGACGCCCTCGCAGCGCTACGCGGGCCTGGCCGAGAAGTTCGGCACGAGCGCCTACGCCCGGCAGGACGCCCCGGCCACCCGGGAGCAGAAGGCGAAGCTCGGTTCGCTCGACGCCTCCCAGGTCACCGCCGCCTCGATCGCCGGGGAACCGGTCACCTCGGTGCTCACTGCGGCGCCGGGCAACGACGCACCGATCGGCGGACTCAAGGTGACGACGGACAACGCGTGGTTCGCCGTGCGGCCGTCGGGCACCGAGGACGTCTACAAGATCTACGCCGAATCGCTCCAGGGCGAAGACCACCTGCGCACCGTCCAGAACGAGGCGCGGACCCTCGTCGACGGCGTGCTCGAGTAGGACCGGTCCGATCGTTCGGCCGTCTCGCCTCGCCGAGGTGGGGCGGCTGTTTTCGTGGGGCGCTGGGTTGCGAGGGGTCTCGGAATACAATCGACGCCGTCTCTGTTGACGGAACAAGTCACACAGAGGAGGACACGATGCAGGCCAGGAATTCCCTTCGCTCGATCAAGAAGCAGCCGGGTTCGCAGGTCGTGCGGCGTCGCGGACGCACGTACGTCATCAACAAGCAGAACCCGCGGTTCAAGTCACGTCAGGGCTGAGAGCCCGGCGACCGACGACTCGGTGCCGACCCCCACACATGGGGGTCGGCACCTTTTTCGTGCGCGACTTTCGCGACTGCCCGCGACCGTCCGCTCAGTCCGCGTTCGCGTCGTAGTGCTCGCGGTTCGCAGCGATCTCCTCGGTGTGGGTCGAGGCCCACTCGGCGATCGCGAGGACAGCCGGCACGAGCGAGCGCCCGAGCGGCGTCGCCCGATACTCGACGCGCGGCGGGATCTCTGCGAACACCTCACGTTCGACGAGACCGTCGCGCTCGAGCTGCCGCAGCGTCTGGGTGAGCATCCGCGCCGAGATCCCGTTCGTCATCGACTTGAGCTCGGTGAACCGCCGGGGCCCGTCCTGCAGCATGCCGATGAGCATCATCGACCACTTGTCGCCCACGCGCGCGAGGATCGACCGGAAGATCTCCGGATCCGCCGCCGGCCCCGAACACATCGCCTGCATCCGCGGTGCCGCTGATCCGCTGCGCGATTCCATGTCCTTCTCCTCTCCTCGACCGGTCCCAGCCGGCCGACCGCCGGACCGACATCACCTGCGCATCACCTCTGATCAGGGCCAATGGTTACATCCATGTGCCTCGGTGACGTTGCTGTGCGTGCCGCTCCGTCGGGAATAATTACCGTTGGTATCTAGGTTATCACCAGTAACTAAAGACAGAACGAAAGGGGCATCAATGCTCGCTCTCTCCATCATCACGTGGGTCCTCTCCGGACTCGTCGCCGTGCTCTTCCTCATGGCCGGCACGATGAAGGTCCTCAAACCGCACAACGCCGACAAGCCGATGCCCACCCTCTCCGACTACAGCGAGGGACAGGTCCGCCTCCTCGGCGTCGCTGAGATCGTCGGCGCCATCGGCCTCATCCTCCCGGCGCTGACCGGGATCCTCCCGTGGGTCACCGTGGTCGCCGGCCTCGGTCTCGCCGCGATCCAATTCCTCGCGATCTTCGCGCACCGCCGCCACAACGAGAACTTCACCATGAACATCATCGTCATGGTCATGGCCCTCGTGGTCGTCGTGCTGCGCCTGGCTGGAGTCTGATGCGCATGACCAAGACCACCGACACCGCCGAGGCGGTCGCGCCGACAGCGGCACCGCCGACCTCGGCGAACACCGGGGTGATCTGGCTGCTCCTCGGCGCCGCCTTCGTCACCCTCCTCAACGAGACGGTCATGGGCGTGGCGATCCCGCACCTCGTCACCGACCTCGGGGTCACGCTCAACGTCGCCCAGTGGACGACGACGGCGTTCATGCTCACGATGGCCGTCGTCATCCCGACGACCGGCTACCTGCTCAAGCGCCTGACCACACGGCAGGTGTTCCTCCTGGCGATGAGCCTCTTCACCGCCGGTACCCTGCTCGGTGCACTCGCACCCGAATTCTCCGTGCTCATCGTCGCCCGCGTCATTCAGGCCTCGGGCACGGCGATGATGATGCCGCTGCTCATGACGACGATCATGACGGTCGTGCCCGAACACGCCCGCGGTCGCTTCATGGGCCGGATCACCATCGTCATGGCCGTCGCCCCGGCACTCGGCCCGACCTTGTCCGGGTTCATCCTCAACACGCTGACCTGGCACTTCCTCTTCTGGATCATCCTGCCGGTGGCGATCGCGATGATGATCGTCGGCGCCCTGCGCCTGCGCAACATCGGCGAGCAGAGCCATTCGCCGCTCGACTGGGTGTCCCTGCCGCTGTCGGCCCTCGGCTTCGGCGGACTCGTCTACGGCTTCAGCACGCTCGGCAGCGGTTCGCCCGAGACGATCCCGCAGGCGCTCACCGCACTGGCCGTCGGCGTCCTCGGCCTCGGCCTCTTCATCTGGCGCCAGCTCGTCCTCCAGCGCGGCGACCGCGCCCTGCTCGACCTCCGGGTGTTCCGGTCCCGGTCGTTCTCGCTCGCCGTGGGGCTCGTCGTCGTCATGATGGCGGCGATGTTCGGCTCGATCATCCTCCTGCCGATCTACCTGCAGAACGTCCTCCAGCTCGACTCGGTGACGACGGGCATGATGCTCCTGCCCGGCGGTCTGGCGATGGGTCTGGCCGCCCCGTTCGTCGGTCGGCTCTTCGACCGCTTCGGACCGCGGCCGCTCGTCATCCCGGGTGCCCTTATCGCCAGCGCGGTGCTGTGGTCGCTCACCCAGCTCGACGAGACGAGTCCGGCCTGGTTCGTCCTCCTCGGACACATGGGCCTCTCGCTCGGCGTCGCGATATGATGACCCCGCTGCTCACCTCGGCGCTGGGGTCGCTGAGCCCGCAGCTCTACTCGCACGGTTCCGCGACCGTCGGCGCGATCCAGCAGGTCGCCGGCGCGATCGGCACGGCACTGTTCATCACAGTGCTCAGCCTCGGCACGGTCGCCGCCGCGGGCGGCGGCGCCACCCCGGTGGTCGCCCAGGCTGACGGCGTCTCGATGGCGTTCTTCGCCGGCGCGGTGCTCTCGCTCGTCGCCGTCGTCGGCAGCTGGTTCGTCAAGAACCCGGCGCCGCGGCCGGCGCCGGCGTCGACGGAAGCTCCGGAAGCTCCGGCAACGACGGACGCCTGACCGAGGCCCCGCCTCGGCGAGGCTGAGCGCACACCCGCGGCACACAGCAGAACCCCGCCCCAGGATCACCTGGGACGGGGTTCTGCTGTCACTGCGCGTCGACGGCCCGGATTGGACCGCCTCGGCGAGGGATCAGAGGTGCGCTTCGGGAGCGTTCTTCACATAGTCGGCCAGGGTGTCGTTCTTGAACGCGTCCTGGACCTTCTTCAGCTCGTCCTGGTCGACGTTGATGATCGACTGTCCGTCCGACGACCGGCCGACACCGGCGGTCGGGGCGGTGAAGAACTCGATGTCGCTGGGGCGGACGTCGCGCATCGCGAACGCCGTCGAGGAGATGTACTGGGCGTTGAGACCCGAATCGACGTACATGTACGGCGCGAACTCGGTGATCATGTTCTGGATCTTCTGCGGATTCGACAGGGTGTCGGCGGAGATGAGCTCGCTGATGAGGCCCTTGATGAACGCCTGCTGATTGCGCGCGCGCTGGAAGTCGCCGTCCTTGAACGACTTGCGCTCCCGGACGAAGGTGAGCGCCTCATCGCCGTTGAGCGTGTTCTCGCCCTTTGTAAACGTGTAGCCGTTCTGCGTGAACGCCTGCTCGGAGTTCACCGTCACCCCACCGAGGCTGTCGGTGAGCCCCTTGAAGCCCTCGAAGTCGATGATCGCGACGTGGTCGATCGGGGTGCCGATGAAATCGGAGACCGTCGAGACCGCGAGCGGCAGTCCGCCGTAGGAGAGCGCGGCGTTGATCTTCGCCTTGCCGTGGCCCTCGATGTCGACCCAGCTGTCACGCGGGATCGACATGATCTGGACGTTCGCACCGTCCGCCGGCAGGTGCATGACCATGATCGAGTCCGACCGCAGGCCCTGCGAGGAGTTGACGTCGACGTTCTTCATCGGCTCGTCGGAGCCGAGCAGCAGGATGTTCGTCCCGCCGTCCTCCTTGTCCCCGTCGGGCCGCTGCGTGCCGAAGACCTGCTCGTCGGTGAGCTGGTTGGCGTTGTCGTTGAACGACCGTCCGACGTTCCACAGGTAGACGCCGACGCCGAGGACGCCGAGGACGACGACGACGAGCACGCCGACGAGCACCTTGCGCCAGACGCGCTTCTTCTTGCGGCGGGGACGTTGGGGTTCGTCGTTCTGCTGGTCGAAGATGTCGTCGAACGAGCTGTTGGTCATCTGCACTCCGGGTGGGGTCGGGGCGGCGCTAGCCGGCAGGAGAGGTGGGCAATCCCGCCTATTGTATAGGCCTGTAGTGACCCGTCGATGACCTCGCCGGCCCCTCCCACCCCTGGTGAGACAGGGCACCCTGCCGACCCGAGCACACCGGCGAATGCCCGGACGAGCACTGTGACAAGCGCCGGGAGGGGCATCGCGCCGGGGATCGCGAGGTCACTGAGGCGATCGTCGTGACTTCGCGCTCATTCGACGGATTCCGCAGTTGCAACGGCTGAGACCGCAGATAGACTTCTCTGATGTTCAAAAACTATCGGGAAATCCTCGCGCTTCCCGGTGCCCTCAGATTCTCGATGGCAGGTCTGGTTGCGCGAATGCCGATCGCCGTGCTCGGCCTCGGAATCGTCCTCTTCATCCAGGGTGTGACGGGATCGTACGGACTGGCCGGCATCGTCGCCGCCGTCTACATGATCGTCCAAGCCCTGACCGGCCCCGTGATCGCGCGCCTCGTCGACCGTCGCGGGCAGGCGACGGTCATGGTGCCCATCGTCGTCACCCACCTCATCGCCCTGAGCCTCCTCATCGTCTCCGTCTACCTCGACTGGTGGGTCGGACTGACGTTCGTCTTCGCGGGCATCGGCGGCGCCACCGTCGGCTCGGTCGGCTCCCTCGTCCGCTCGCGCTGGTCCCATCTCGTCACTTCGCCCCGGCAGCTGCAGACCGCGTTCTCGTGGGAATCCGTCGCCGACGAACTCCTCTTCGTCTCCGGCCCCGTCATCGCCACGATCCTCGCCACCGCCGTGTGGCCGCCGGCCGGCATCATCCTCTCGATGATCACCGCCGGCATCGGCTCGGTCCTCCTCTACATCCAGAAGTCGACCGAACCCCCGCCCATCGAACGCTCCACCGAGGCCAAGGGCCACGTGTTCTCCAACCCGGGGATCTTCACGATCATCATCGTCAACGTCTTCCTCGGCGTGAACTTCGGCGCGATCGACGTCATCGCCGTCGCATTCTCCGACGAACAGGGCGTCAAGGAGCTCGCCGGCTTCCTCCTCAGCGCCTTCGCCCTCGGCTCGCTCATCTCCGGCGCCGTCTACGGGGCGATGAGCTGGAAGTCCCAGACCCACCACCGCTTCGGCGTCACCGTGTCCCTGCTGGCGATCGGCACGTGCACGATGCTCCTGGCCCGGGACATGTTCACCTTCGGGCTCATCCTCTTCATCGTCGGGTTCACGATCGCCCCGAGCCTCGTCGGCGCGAACTCCGTCATCCAGCAGCTCGCCCCGCCGCGACGGCTCACCGAGGCGTTCGCCTGGTTGGGCACCTCGCTCGGCTTCGGCGTCGCGTTCGGTTCGGCGATCGCCGGCAACCTCGTCGACCACTACGGTGCGCATGTCGCGATGCTCCTCCCTGCCGGCTGTGCGGTGCTCGGGGCGATCCTCGCGCTCACGCTCCTCAAACTCCTCAACCCCTCACGGTCGAGCCACGAGGTGCGCATCGAGAAGGACCGCCGCCGCGCCCGCATCGCGGAGTAGGCCCTGCCCTACCCGACGAGGGTGCGGGTGATGCCGATCGCCACGGTCCGCACCGCGGCGTTGAGCTGGGCGACGTTGGCCCGCGAACTCGGCAGCGTCACGGCCACAGCGGCCACGGGCTGGCGGCTGCGGTCGAGGACGGGAGCGGCGAGCGAGAACGTCCCCGTCTCGTGCTCGCCCTGGGAGAGCGCGAATCCCGACTCGCGGATGCGCGCGAACTCGAGGCGCATCTGCTCGGGATCGACGATCGTCGTCGGGCTCAGACGCGGCAGCGGCACCGAGAGCATCTCCTCCTGGACCTCCTCATCGGAGAACGCGACGATCGCTTTGCCGACACCCGTCGTGTGCCAGTGGAGCCTCCTGCCCACGCGCGTCGTCAGGGAGATGCTCGTCGGGCCGCTGAGCTTGACGACGTAGATCGTCTCGTGGCCGTCGCGGATCGCGAAGTGGACGTTCTCCCGCGTCGCCTCGTAGAGGTCCTGGAGGTAGGGCATCGCTCCCTCCTGCAGGCGCGTGATGTCCGGAGCGGCGCAGCCGAGCTCCCACATCTTCATCCCCATCGAATACGCCCCGCCCTGCCCGCGGCGCAGCAGCCCCGCCTCGGCGAGCTCCTTGACGAGGCGGTGCGCCGTCGGCATCGTCAGCCCCGACCTCTCGGCGATCTGCGTGAGCGTCGCCGTGCGATGGAAGCCGTCGAAGCACTCGAGGATGCGGATGATCCGGGACGCCACTGTCTCGCCGGGGCCGGCGGAGTTTCTCATCCCCACAGTGTTTCACTGAATGGAAAAATCGGCCACAGTTCGTCACGAAGGAATCACCGATCTCTGCCGCGACCCGAGCCGTCGCGCATCGCTCGCCTCCCCGGCTTGAGCAGAATCATCGCAGGTCACAGCGCCGATCGATCGATCAGACAGCACAAAGTCTTGTGAAAAGCTTCACTATCTCGGCGATTTCGACTTCCATTCACCGGAACATTACTCTTCCGTCGGGCTGTGACGCAGACCATGCTGGTGTGGTCGCCCGGACGGGCCACTGCACGGAGTCGCCCCCTCAGCGCGGCCCGACTCACTCCGCACCACAGCACGAGGAGCACGCTCATGACGAACCGCCCGAACATCATCCTCATCACCGCAGACAACCAGCCGGCGACGCTGCTCGGCTGCTACGGCAACGAGGACGTCTACACCCCGCACACCGACAAGCTCGCCGCAGGCGGCGTGCGGTATGCGAACGCGTTCTCGACGAACGGGATGTGCTCGCCCGGGCGGGCCTCGATCTTCACCGGCCTCATGCCCTCGGCCCACGGCATCCACAACTGGCTCGACGACCGCTACCTCAAGGTCTGGCCGGAGGACTGGTGCGCGGTCCGCGAGTTCCGCACGCTCGCCTCGGCGCTGTCGGCCAACGACTACCAGACCGCACTGGTGGGCAAGTACCACCTCGGCAACCCGCGCACCCCGATGCCCGGCTTCGACCGCTGGCTCGCCTTCGGCGTCGGCCACACGACGAGCTTCTACGAGAACATGGTCGTCGACGACGGGGTCGAGAAGGAGGTCAACGACCGCCACATCGTCGACTTCTTCACGGAGAAGGCCGTCGACTACCTCGCCGAGGTCGACGCCTCCACCCCGTTCTTCCTCAACGTCAACTACGACGCCCCCTACCTGCTGCCGCCGGCCAACTACGGTCCGGACCCGCGCAACCCCTATTACGCGCGCTTCGAGGGCAAGGACTTCCCGAGCTTCCCCCGCACCGCGATCAGCGATGAGCTCCTCGCCCGCGTCGACGGCCCCGACGATCCGGACAACTTCTACCTCCACCACCTCTACGGCTACCTGCGGATGCACAACGACCCGGCGACGATGGCGAACATCTGCGCCCAGATCTCACTCGTCGACGAGGGCATCGGCCGTCTCATGGAGGCCCTCGAGGCCCGCGGACTCACCGAGGACACCCTCGTCATCGTCACCGCCGACCAGTCGAACCTCTACGGCCAGCACGGCCTGTGGGGTCACACGATGGACACGAATCCCTCGCACCTCTACGACGCCGGACTCCACATCCCGCTCATCTTCTCCCAGCCGGGCTCGCTCAAGGCCGGCACCGTCCACGAGGAGCTGACGAGCCAGTACGACTTCGCGCAGACGATCCTCGACTACGTCGGCCTCGGCGACCTCGAATTCGCCAACAGCCCCGGCCACAGCTTCGCCGAGGCGCTGCGCACCGGAGTCTCCGACCCCGGGCGGGGCGCGGTGTTCTTCGAGCAGGAGGAGTCCCGCGGCATCCGCACGCCCGAGTACTCCTACTGGAAGCGCCTGCCCGGCACCGGCGACGCCGAGCTCTTCGATCTCACCCGCGATCCGGAGCAGAACACCGACGTCTCTAAGGATCCCGCCTATGCCGAGGTCATCGCCTCACTCGATGAGCAGCTCGACACCTTCTTCGCCGAGTACTCCGATCCGCGCTACGACCTGTGGACCGGGGGACGCCCGAAGGGATCGGTGCGCCGCACCGACCTCTACCAGGAGCTCTACGGACCCGACTGGGCTCCTGTCACCGATGAAACGGAGACCTTCGAGGAACTCTCGCCCACCCACTGACACCCCGCCCACCGGCGGGGCGCCGCTCCATCGACCATCCGGCCCCCACCTGGGGCGGGGAGAGACCTTACCGCCCCAGGGCCTGACGATAGGATGCCACCGTGCAACGTCGCACCGCACCACCTCTTGACTTCTCACCGCAGCGAACCGACCGTGCCTTCCGGCTCGGGATCAACGGCTGGTTCGCTCTCACGGCCATCTTCATCTTCATGGTCATCAACTTCGCCGACAAGGCGCTGCTCGGCATCGCCGCGGAGCCGATGAGCCAGGAGCTCGGCCTCAGCCCCACCCAGTACGGCATCATCTCGAGCAGCTTCTTCATCCTCTACAGCATCTCCTCCTTCGTCGTCGGATTCCTCACCATCCGCTTCCCCGCGAAGAGAATCCTCGCAGTGCTCGCGATCATCTGGTCCATCGCCCAGGCGATCATCGTCTCCCCTCTCGCCGGCTATTCGGCGCTCATCCTCACGCGAGTGCTCCTCGGCGCCGGCGAAGGCCCCGCGTACGGCACCGCGAACCATGCCGCGATGCAGTGGTTCCCCAAGCATCGTCGCGGCATGGCCGCCGCGATCGTCGGCGTCGGAGTCCCCGCCGGCACGATGGTCGCAGCCCCCGTCGTCGGGGCCCTCGTCGCCGGCATCGGCTGGCGCGAGACCTTCGGCATCCTCGGTGCCGCCAGCCTCGTCTGGGGCGTCCTGTGGATGCTGTTCGGACGCGAAGGACCGTACCGGTTCGACAAGGCCCAGGCGAGCACCACCGCCGAGGCGACCGATCCCGGCACCGAGGCGATTCGTCCCGATGTCACCGCTGGTCCCGCCCCTGTGCGCTCGGAGGCTGACCCCGACTCCGAGATGACGACGGTCGAGAGGGAATCGGCCGTCGCGGCCGAGTCGGCGGCCGCGGATGCCGATGAGGCTCCCCGGAAGATCGGGTCGACCCTGCTCACCCGGACGTTCATCGGCAGCATCCTCGGCGGTGTCGCCGCGTACTGGCTCACCGTGCTCCTCATCGCGTGGGTGCCCGTGTACCTGACGACGACGAAGGGGTATGGTCCGGCCGAGGTCGGCTGGGCGATCTCCGCCCCATGGGCCGTTCAGATCGTCGTCAACCTCTTCGTCGTCGGCTGGCTGTCCACGTTCCTCATGAAGCGGGGCGTGAGCGCCCGCGTCGCCAGCGGAATCGTCGGCTCCGCGGCGATCACGCTCGCCGGGATCTTCCTCCTGCTGTTTATGCTCTTCGGCTCCGGCTCCTTCGGCATGGTGCTGCTCGCCCTCGCCTTCGGTGTCGGCATGTGCGTCATCCCCGTCGCCCAGGTCCTCATCGGCGAGATCAGCACGCTGCGCCAGCGCGGTGCGATCCTCGGCATCTACACCGGCATCTACTCGCTCACCGGTGTCATCGCCCCGGCGCTCACCGGTGCCGTCGTCGAAGCCTCAGCGGATCCGCTGCAGGGCTATGCGATCATCTTCGGGATCTCCTCGGCGCTGTGCATCGTCGCAGGGATCATCGGGATGCTCATCATCAATCCCGAACGCGACTGGAAGCGCATTCCGCTCAAGTCCGGACAGCGACCGCGGACGGACTTCCACGGTCAGTGAGCGTACGGCCCTCCCCTGATCCCCGGAGAGGGGCGGATGGCCGCCGAGGTGGGGGTGCGGGTGACCACGCCCCCACCTCGGCGCGTTGTCGCTCTTATCGGTGAGAGTGAGACTAATCACCCCTCCGTAGTGTCCCAACAGCAGTTGCGCGCAACCGCCGGCAATCCCATCTGAGCAAGTCGCAGCACGACCTCAAGCTACTTGATCGTGTCCGTGAGCAGCGCGAGCAAAAGGATCCGGTCTCCTCAGCTCAAGGCGACACCGGATTGCTCCGCCCGCGTATGGCAGTTCGCGAGTAAACGCTGAGCAAAATACAAGAAGATCCCGCCGAATCAGCGCTCACAGGCCGATCACGGAGACACACAGTAGTATTGCAAGACTCACCAGACATCACCAAGTAGGATCACACCATGACCACTGCTGACCGAAGCTTCGACAATCCTCCAGTGCGCGCCGTGGAACTTTCAATCTATTTCGATCAGATTCCATTAAGGCTAATTTCTATGGCACCGCTGGTTTCAAAGCTACAGGAAGCTTACCCCGACGCCGCTGAAGAGTTCGCGCGAGTACCTTGGAAAGTGGAGGCGGATGACACTTCCTTCGCAGGGTACATACCTGAAAGCTCGGAGCATTTTCCTTTTCCCTGGCTAACTCTGTCAAATCCGAGCGGTCATTCAGTATCTTTTCAAGACGACAGGATTATACTCCGATGGGAGTTCAATAAGACCGCTCAGTACCCCGGCTATGAGATCTTACGAAACAACCTTCAGTCATTCTTTAATGATTTCAGCGATCACGCTTCAAACGTACTGAACGAGACTATAGTGGTGCGCAAGGTGCGAGGAGAGTACACAAATAGCACCGGGCCTGAGGTTCCCTGGACCGTATCCCAGAAACTCTATTCTCGACACTCCGAAGACGATAATGCCGACTTACTGCCAGGACTACAGGGCGCTAACTCGGGAGGTCTGTTTCATTTTGACGACGACGACCTCGCAACCCACGTTGAGTTCGTCGCAATTTCAGATCGTAGCGAAAGTTCTCTCTCGCTGAGATCTTCGACCTTCTCGACCGAGGAAGCAGAAGACGAAGCAAAGTACGAGGAACTGACGAACTGGGCCATTGCGTTGGACGTCGCACACAAGCGTTTAATAGAATGCTTTGACCAACTCACGACATCGAAACAAAAGTTGAATTGGGGGCAGCGGTGAAAACGCTTAACAAGAAACCAGTGTACTCCCAACCCTTTCGCGAAGTTTTTCCCAGGGGAACTAAGGTCAGAATGGAGGGGGGGAAACAGCTACGCTACCGGAAACCAATAGCCCATGGAGCTTTCAATCGTGCGTTCAGTTTCGCGAAATCTCAATGGTGGAAACTCGAACGAACTGAGAATGAATTCCGAAACGATTTAGAGATGATTCTGAAGGAAACCCTGAACGATCACTCAGCCTACCCGACTATTTTTGCAGACACCGATGGGGGCGCGAGCGCACAGTGGCGCGCCGGGCGCAGTTATCTGGTGATTGAGGTCTCGCCAGAAGGGTTCTCGTTCGTGTACGCAGACCTAAACGGAGCGTTAGTTTTTAATCACGCAACAGCCAACCGCTTGGATACGGAAATTATCAAAACAGCGCTAGAACGGTTTACCGCCGACCTCGAATCCGTAAACCCCAATTGGCGAGATAATTTTGCTAATCTATAATGAACGCCGAATGGATTATAGATGACCCCTCGATACCTGATGATGCTTTTGCCTATCGACGGATCAAGATCGACTCTGACATTCTTCTCGATTCAGCAACCGGAGAACCCACATTAAATATCACCGCATACCGATACAGGGACGACGGCATGAGCGTGTATGTCTCGTCCGCGATGTCGGAATTTGGGGTAACCGATACAGACCTGATCGACTGGAATATCGGACTCGGCCTTGCTCGCTTCAGCGCTTGGACGGTTCGAAAACAGGAGCGAGGCGAACAATTCACTTCAACTCAGGTAACGACCGGCACGGTTCCGCCAGGCGAGGATGTAGAAATTAGAGGGGGAATCATCCTCAGTGAAGCAACGGACTCGATCACGTCAGAGGAAGTGAGGAAGTCTCACGGGCTGATTCGAGTTTCTGAGACACCTCCTGCACGTGCCGTCTGGAACGTTTTTTAGAAACAAGCTGATCCAAGGCTCCGCTGCTAAAGTCGCCTTCTTTGGACCGTGGCGCGACGCCAGTGGCGTAAATTCCGACAGTGAGTGAGTTTACAGAACTGTCGACAGCTCCTAAAGCTGAACGATTCACGGGGTGAAGCGGTAGCCGATGCCCATCTGCGTGTGGAGGTACTGGGGCCTGGCGGGGTCGGCTTCGAGTTTGGCCCGCAGCTGGGACATGTAGACGCGCAGGTAACCGCGCTCGGTGCCGAACTCCGGGCCCCACACCTCGGTGAGCAGGGTCTGCGCCTCGACGAGCGCACCCTTGTTTTTGACGAAGACCTCGAGCATCTTCCACTCGATCGGGGTGAGGTGCCTGCCCTCCCCCTCGACCTCGAGGACGTGGGCGGCGAGATCGATGACGACCCGCCCGTCGGCGGTGCGCACCACCCCGGACTCCCCTGTGCGGCCGGTGCGGCGTTCGATCGCGCGCAGGCGGGCGAGCACCTCGCCGAGGGAGAACGGCTTCGTCACGTAGTCGTCGGCACCGGCGTCGAGGGCCGCGATCTTCCCGTGCGAATCGTGGCGGGCGGAGACGACGACGATCGGGACCGTGCTCCAGCGCCGCACCTGCCCGATGAGTTCGATCCCGTCGACGTCGGGCAGCCCGAGGTCGAGGAGGATGACGTCGATCTCCGATTCGCTGAGCACCTCGTTCATCCGGCGGCCGCTGCCGGCGACGGTGACCTCGTGGCCCTTCGCCTGGAGGCCGATGCCCACGGCGGTGGCGATGTCCGCGTCGTCTTCGACGATGAGCACGCGCTTCATCGGGCCTCCTCGGACACACCAGCGGACATGTCGGACTCCGGTGCCTCGGACTCCGGCGCCTCGGGCTCAGATTCTTCAGCCTCCAGTGCCCCGGATTCCGGAGTCTCGGACTCCTGCACGGTCGCCCCGGTGCACGTCGGGAAGGTGAGGACGGCGGTGAAGCCGCCGCCGGGGGTGTGTTCGGCGCTGAGCTCGATGCCCATCGCCCGGCAGAGGCCGAGCGCGACGGCCATGCCGAGCCCCAGTCCCTTCGCATTCGACTCATCGAGCCTGGTGAACGGCGTGAAGATCGTCTCGAGCGCCTCGTCGCTCACCCCCGGTCCGGAGTCGGCGATGCGGAGGTGGACCGCCTCGGCGCCGGTCGAGGCATCGATCGTCAGCGGCGAGCCCTCCCCGTACTTGAGCGAGTTCTCGATGATGTTGACGAGCACGCGCTCGAGGAGCCCGAAGTCGACGTCGACCCACGCCTGCGGATCGATGTCGACGGTGACCTCGGGGCCGGGGTCGCCCTCGGTGCCGACCCCCACCTCGGCGAGGGCGGCGGTGACGAGATCGGACACGGGCACCGGGGACGTCGAGATCCTCACGGCCCCGGACTGGATGCGGCTCATGTCGAGGAGATTGTCGATGAGCTTCTCGAGCCGCAGGGTGCCGTTCTCGATGGTCGCGAGCATGAGCTTCTCGTCGGCGTCGGAGAGGTCGATCTCGTCGAGGAGCAGCGTCGACGTCGCCGCCTTGATCGCCCCGAGCGGGGTGCGCAGGTCGTGGGAGACCGCGGTGAGCAGGGCCGTGCGCACGGCGTTGCCGGCGCTGAGCTCGCGCGCCTCGGACCGGGTCGCGGCGAGCTCGGACTCCGTGAGCACGCGCAGGATCCGGCCCGCATACGCGTCGAGGATCCGCTGTTCGCCGGCGCTGAGCGGCTGGCCGCGGAGGACGAGCGCGGTGTCGTCGTCGAGGTCGACGGTCTCGGTCGCCTCGGCGCGGGTCGTCACCGGGTCCCCCGCCGAGGCGATCGGGGTCCACTCCCCCGCCTCGGTGCGTTCGAGGAGCGCCACCCCGTCGAGGACGAACGTCGCGCGGATGTTCTCGACGATGCCCGCGGGACTGTCGCCCTCGGCGATCATCGACCGGGCGAGTTCGCTGAGCACGGCTCCTTCGTGTTCGGCGGCCTGGGCCTGCCGGGACCGGCGGGCGGCGAGGTCGACGACGGTGGCCACGGCCACGGCGACGGCGACGAAGATGATGAGCGCGATGATGTTCTCGAGCTGCGCGATCGTGAACGACCCGTAGGGCAGGGTGAAGAACCAGTTGATGAGCGCGGTGCCGAGGAGGGCGGTCATGATGGCCGGCCACAGTCCGCCGATGAGGGCGACGATGACGACGACGGTGATGAAGCTGAGGAAGTTCATGCTCAGCGAGGCGGCCCCGGGTCCGAGCGAGATGAACAGGGCGGTGAGTGCGAGCGGGGCGAGCGCCCCGATGACCCAGCCGAGGATCCGGCGGACCTTCGAGAGCGGATTCTCACGGCGGACGTCCCGGCCCGGCCGCCACGTCCGGGCTGCCTGGGCGTGGGTGACCATGTGGACGTCGATGTCCGCGGCAGCACTGATGACCCGGTTGGCAACCCCGGGCCCCGCGATCCGGCCGTACCACGGGGTGCGGGAGACACCGAGGACGATCTGCGAGGCGTTGACGGTGCGGGCGAATTCGATGAGGGCCTTCGCGACGTCGTCGCCGACGACGGTGTGCCACGTCGCGCCGTTCTCCTCAGCGAGTTCGCGGGCGCGCAGCAGATCGGGGGCCGCCCCAGACCGGGTGCCGTCGGGTTCGATGACGTGGACGACGAGGAGTTCGCGGCCGGCCACCCGCCCGGCGATGCGCAGCCCCCGGCGGATGAGCGTGATCGATTCGGGCCCGCCGGTGACGGCGACGATGATCCGGTCGCGGGCCGCCCACGTCTCCCGGATGCCCTTGGCGTCGCGGTACTCCTCGAGGCCCTCGTCGACGCGGTCGGCGAGCCAGAGGAGGGCGAGTTCGCGCAGCGCAGTGAGGTTGCCGAGCCGGAAGTAGTTCGACATCGCCGCATCGACCTTCGCCGCGGCGTAGATGTTGCCGTCGACGAGGCGGGCCCGCAGGGCGACCGGGGAGATGTCGACGAGTTCGATCTCATCGGCCGTGCGGAGGAACGGGTCGGGGACGCGTTCGTGCTGGACGCGGCCGATGATCGACCCGACGACGTCGCCGAGGGATTCGAGGTGCTGGATGTTGATCGTCGTGAACACGTCGATGCCGGCGTCGAGGATCGCCGCGACGTCCTCCCACCGCTTGGCCCGCGGCCCGGAGCCGGGGACGTTCGTGTGGGCGAGTTCGTCGACGACGACGATCTCGGGGGCCCTGTCCAGCACCGCCTCGGTGTCGAGCTCGTCGAAGGTCCGCCCCTGGTAGGGCACCGACGCCCGGTCGAGGGTCTCGAAGCCGGCGGCGAGGCTCGCGGTGAACGCGCGCCCGTGGTCCTCGACGATGCCGACGACGACGTCGCGGCCGGCCTTGCGGGCCAGTGCCGCGGCCTCGAGCATCGCGACGGTTTTGCCGACTCCGGGTGCGTACCCGAGGAAGACCGTGAGCTTCCCTCGCCGCGGTGCTGCCATCAGTTGACGTCGACCCGGGCGTCGGCGTTGTTCGCCAGCTCGTTGTTGAGGGTGACGACGTTGACGCGGGGTTCGCCGATGAAGCCCAGCAGGGGCTGCTGCGTGTTGTCCTCGACCATCGTCGTCACGTCCTCCTCGCTCAGTCCGGTCTCCCTCGCCACCCGGGCCACCTGCAGTCGAGCATACTCAGGACTGATTTCCGGATCGAGTCCCGACGCCGAGGCGGTCACCGCGTCCGCGGGAATGTCCTCGGGGTCGACGTCCTCCCGGACGGCGATGTCGGCGCGGCGGGCGGCGATCGCGTCGACGAGATCGGGGTTCGTCACCGCGAGGTTCGACGCCCCCGAGGCCAGCCCGTCGTAGTCTCCGGCCGAGGGCCGGGGGTAGAACCATTCGTCGCCGGTGACCGGCTGGGCCATGAGGGCGGAGCCGACGACCTCGCCCTCGGCGTTGCGCAGCGCCGAGTCCTGGCTCGGCACGACCGTGGCGATGAGGACCATGGTCAGCGGGTACGCGAGACCGAGGACGAGGGTGAAGACGAGGAGGGCGCGCAGACCGGTGAACGTCTGGCGGCTGAGTTGGGCGAGCATGACAGTTCCTAACTGGGATCGGTGGGGGTGAGTTGGGTGGGGGCGCGGTGTCCGCGGCCTGGAGACCTGGCCGGCGGGTGCCCGCGGCGGCGTGAGACCCGGCCGCCGCGGACGCGTGGGGCGCTGTGTCACGGACGAGTCGCAGCGCCGGCCCGTCCCTCACATCAGCGGGCTGATGATGAGGTCGATGAGCTTGATCCCGAGGAACGGGAGGATGAGCCCGCCGAGTCCGAAGACGAGGAGGTTTGTCCGCAGCAGCGCCGAGGCGGTCGTCGCCTGGAACCGCACCCCGCGCAGAGCCACGGGGATGAGGGCGACGATGATGAGCGCGTTGAAGATCACCGCGGACAGGATCGCCGATTCCGGACTGTGCAGGCCCATGATGTTGAGCGCGCCGAGTCCGGGGAACGCGAGGAGGAACATCGCGGGCACGATCGCGAAGTACTTCGCGATGTCGTTGGCGATCGAGAACGTCGTCAGCGCCCCGCGCGTGATGAGCAGCTGCTTGCCGATCGCGACGATGTCGATGAGCTTCGTCGGATCCGAATCGAGGTCGACGAGGTTGCCGGCCTCCTTCGCCGCCGAGGTGCCCGTGTTCATCGCGACCCCGACATCGGCCTGGGCGAGTGCGGGAGCGTCGTTCGTCCCGTCGCCGGTCATCGCGACCATCCGTCCCCCGGCCTGCTCGGACTTGATGAGGGCGAGCTTGTCCTCGGGGGTCGCCTCGGCGAGGTAGTCGTCGACCCCGGCCTCCTTCGCGATCGAGCGGGCGGTGAGTTCGTTGTCACCGGTGATCATCACCGTGCGGATGCCCATCTCCCGCAGCTGGGCGAAGCGCTCGGCCATGCCCGGTTTGACGATGTCGCGCAGGTCGATGACGCCGAGCACGCGGGCACCGTGACCGTCGACCGCCTCGGCGACGACGAGCGCGGTGCCGCCGCCGACGTTGATCCGCTCGACCTCGGCGCTCGCCTCGGTGGGAACCCGGGCCCCGCGATCATCGGCCCAGGTGAGCACCTCCTTCGCCGCACCCTTGACGATCGTGCGGGCCGGGGTGGCCGTGCCGGTCGCGGGATCCGCCGAGGCGGGCAGGACGATCCCGGAGAGACGGGTCGTCGCGGAGAACGGGATGAACTCGGCGTCGGGGAAGGCCTCGAGGCCGGCGGCGTCGATGCGGAACTCCCCTTCGGCCAGGGCCACGACGGACCGGCCCTCCGGGGTCTCGTCGGCGAGCGAGGACAGACGGGCCGCCTCGGCGATCTCGATGTCCGTCGTCTCCCCCAGCGGCACGAAGTCGGTGGCCTGCCGGTCGCCCATCGTGATCGTGCCGGTCTTGTCGAGCAGCAGCGTCGAGACGTCGCCGGCGGCCTCGACGGCGCGCCCGGACTTCGCGAGGACGTTCGCGGCGACGAGCCGGTCCATGCCGGCGATGCCGATCGCCGAGAGCAGCGCGCCGATCGTCGTCGGGATGAGGCAGACGAGGAGGGCGATGAGCACGGTCAGGGACTGCGGGGCGCCGGAGAACGCCGCGATCGGGGCGAGCGTGATGACGACGAGGAGGAAGATGAGCGTGAGCACGGAGAGGAAGACGCCGAGGGCGACCTCGTTGGGGGTCTTCTGGCGGCTCGCGCCCTCGACCATCGCGATCATCTTGTCGAGGAAGGACTCGCCGGGGCTCGCGGTGATCGAGACCGTGATCGAATCGGAGAGGACTTTCGTGCCCCCGGTGACCGCACAGCGGTCGCCGCCGGCCTCCCGGATGACCGGCGCGGATTCGCCGGTGATCGCGGATTCGTCGACGGTCGCAGCGCCGGCGATGACATCGCCGTCGCCGGGGATGACCTCACCGGCGGTGACGAGCACGCGGTCACCGGCGGTGAGCTGGGAGGCGGGCACCGTCTCGGTGGCACCGGAGTCGAGCACGCGGGTGGCGTTCGCCGTCACCCGGGTCGCCCGCAGGGAGTCGGCCTGCGCTTTGCCGCGGCCCTCGGCGAGCGCCTCGGCGGTGTTGGCGAAGATGCACGTGAGGAACAGCCACACGCTGATCGCCCACGTGAACGGCGTGGGGTCGAGGACGGCGAGGACGAGGGTGACGACCGCGCCGATCTCGACGAGGAACATCACAGGATTGCGCCACGCGATGCGCGGATCGAACTTCCGCAGCCCGAGCACGACGGCCTGGGTGAGCGCCGGCAGCGTGATCGACCGGGCCCGGCGCGGCGCTCGGGTCTCGAGCGGAGTGCCGGTCGCCTCGGTGCCGGGGTGCCGGCCACCGGACGGGGTGGGCGTGTCCTCGACGAGGTGGGGCGTGGAGGTGGTGGACAGGTCGGTCTTCATATCAGAGGAGTCCTTCGTTGATGGGGCCGAGCGCGAGGACAGGCAGGAACGTCAGGGCGCTGATGACGAGTCCGACGCCGGCGGTGACGCCGACGAACAGGGGTCGGTGGGTCGGCAGGGTGCCCGGGGTCGCCTCGGTGGTGGGTTGGGCCGCGAACGCACCGGCGAGCGCGAGGACCGCGCAGATCGGGGCGAGGCGGCCGATGAGCATCGCCAGGCCGAGGGCCGTGTTGTAGAACGGCGTGTTCGCGTCGAGCCCGGCGAAGGCGGACCCGTTGTTGTTCGCCGCCGACGTGAACGCGTAGAGGATCTCGGACAGGCCGTGGGGATTGTCGGTGTTGAGGATCGAGTCGGAGGCGCCCGGCCACATCGTCGCGACCGCGGTGCCGGCGAGCACGAGGGTCGGGGTGATGAGGATGACGGCGCTGGCGAGCGTGATCTCCTTCTTCCGGATCTTCTTGCCGAGGAACTCCGGGGTCCGGCCGACCATGAGGCCGCAGACGAAGACCGCGACGATCGCGACGATGAGCATGCCGTAGAGGCCGGAGCCGACACCGCCGGGGGCGATCTCGCCGAGCATCATGTTGAGCATGAGGACGCCGCCGCCGAGTCCCGAGTAGTTCGAGTGGAACGAGTCGACCGCGCCGGTCGAGGTCAGGGTCGTCGAGACCGCGAAGAACGCCGAGGTGATGACCCCGAAGCGGGTCTCCCTGCCCTCCATGGCCGCCCCGGCCGCGTCGGTGGCCGGTGTCGGCAGCGTCGTCTCGGTGAGGATGACGGCGACGAGGGAGACGACGAAGAACGTCGCCATGACCCCGAGGATCGCCCAGCCGTGCTTGCGGCTGCCGACCATGATCCCGAAGGTGCGCGGCAGGGCCGAGGGGATGAGGAGGATGAGGAAGATGTTGAAGAGGTTGACCACGGCGTTCGGCGAGGACAGAGGGTGGGCGGAGTTCGCGTTGAAGAAGCCGCCGCCGTTCGTGCCGAGGTGCTTGATGACCTCCTGGCTGGCGTTCGGGCCGCCCGGGATCGTCTGCGTCGCCTGAGCGCCGCCGGCCACCGTCTGGACGACCTGGTCGGGGGTGAGGTTCTCGATGACGCCGAGGCCGATGTAGAGGAGGGCGAAGATCACGGAGATCGGCAGGAGGATGCGGAAGGTCGTGCGGGTGAGGTCGACCCAGAAGTTGCCGATGAACAGCGAGCGCTGCCGCATGAGGCCGCGGATGAGGGCGATGGCCACGGAGATGCCGACGGCGGCGGAGACGAAGTTCTGCACCGCGAGGCCGGCCATCTGCGACAGGTAGCCCATCGTCGCCTCACCGGAGTACGACTGCCAGTTCGTATTCGTGACGAAGGAGATCGCGGTGTTGAAGGCCTGATCGGCGAGCACCGCGGTCTTGCCGTTGGAAAGCGGCAGGAACTCCTGGAGGCGCAGCAGCGCGTAGAGGACGAGGATCGAGACGAGCGAGAAGCCGAGGACGGAGAGGAAGTAGGTCCGCCACCGCTGCTCGGAATGCGGGTCGACGCCGGTGAGGCGGTAGAAGAGAGACTCGGCCTTCGTGTCCTTCGGGCTGAGGTACACCTGCGCCATGTACGCGCCGAGCGGCTTGTGCGCAGCGGCGAGCAGCGCGAGGACGAGGAGAATCTGCGTGATGCCGGTGAACCATGTCATGCGCGCGGCTCCTCTGCGGTGCGGGGCGCATCATTCACCGAGGCGGGGCGGGGCGCATCGTTCGCCGCGGTGGTGCGGGGGATTGCGTGGGGAGTCGGCGCGGCGGTCGTCGCCGTGTCGGTGGAGCGGGGGTTTTCCGTGAGGCGGGGGGTTGCGGTGGTGGTCGCCGAGGTGCCGGTGCGGCTTCCGCGGTCGGTGCCGGTCGCCTCGGCGGGACGGGCCGCGCGGTCG
>NZ_JBNFOM010000007.1:0-145218 GCF_057364785.1 Brevibacterium sp. LAARM2_SD2
CGCGGGGCCCGGCAGGTCTTCCCGGCCGCGACGATCACCGAGCTGCCCTTCGCCGACGGCGGCGAGGGCACCCTCGAGGCCCTCCTCGCGGTGTGGGGAACGCCGGCGCGCACCGTCGACGTCGTCGACGCCCTCGGCCGTCCGACGACCGCCCGCTACGGGCTCTCCGCCGATGGCAGGACCGCGGTCATCGAAGCCGCCCAGGCCAACGGCCTCCCCCAGGTCTCCGACGTCCCCCTCGACCCCGAACGCGCCGACACGTACGGCGTCGGCCTCATCGCCGCCCAGGTGCTGAACGACGGCGTCGACGAGATCCTCCTGTGCATCGGCGGCTCGGCGAGCACCGACGGCGGCGCCGGGATCGTCGCGGCCCTCGGCGCCGCCCTCACCGACTCCGCCGGGGAGCCGATCGCCCCCGGCGGCGGCGGACTCTCCGCCCTCGCCGCCGTCGACGCCTCCGGTCTCGACCCGCGCGCCCGCACCGTGTCGTGGCGCATCGCCGTCGACGTCGACAATCCGCTCACCGGCCCGCGCGGGCAGCGGCCGTCTTCGGCCCGCAGAAGGGCGCCGATGCCGCGACCGTGACGCGCCTCGATGACAACCTCGCCCATTTCGCCGAGGTGCTCGGCAGCGAGCATGCCGCGACCCCCGGGTTCGGGGCGGCCGGGGGGATCCCGCTGGCACTCACCGCGCTCCTCGGCGCCGAGGTCGTTCCGGGCTCGCGCATGGTCGCCGAGGCGGTCGGGCTCACCGAGGCCCTCGCCGGCGCCGACCTCGTCCTCACCGGCGAGGGGTCGTTCGACTCCCAGTCGCTCGGGGGCAAGGTCGTCGCGGCCGTGCGGGACCACAGCCCCGCCTCGGCGAGCATCATCGTCGTCGCCGGACGCGTCGGACTCACCCCCGCCGAGTGCCGGGAGGCCGGCATCACCGCCGCGCTCTCGATCGCGCCCGGACCGGCGGACCTCCCCGAACTCTCGGCACGCGCCGAGGAGCTCATCGAAGCGACCGCCGCGCACGCGTGTGCGCTCGTGGCGGCCGGACACCAACAGAAAGGGCACTGATCATGGCGAACACACTCACTGTCGGACAGCAGGCACCGGACTTCTCCCTGCAGGATGCGAACGGACAGACCCATTCGAAGGCGGATCTGGCAGGCAAGCGCTTCATCCTCTACTTCTACCCGAAGGCGGCGACGCCCGGCTGCACGACGGAGGCGTGCGACTTCCGCGACAACTTCGCGTCGCTGACCGCGGCGGGCTTCGAGGTGCTCGGGGTCTCCCCCGACGGCCCCGAGGCGCTCCAGGCCTTCGCCGCGGACGAATCCCTGACCTTCCCGCTGCTCTCCGACCCGGATGCGGCCGTCGCGAAGGCCTACGGCAGCTACGGGGAGAAGACGATCGGCGATCGGACCGTCGAGGGCACGCTGCGCTCGACCTTCGTCGTCGACGAGTCGGGTGCCCTCAGCCTCGCCGAGTACAACGTCTCCGCCGACGGCCACGTCCGGCGCCTCCGCGAGACCCTCGACGTCTGACCCTCGACGTCTGACCCGACACAGCCCTCCGGGGCGCTCAGCCGCGTGCTGCGTGAGTGCCGGAGGGCTGTTGAGGCGAGGTCGCTCCGCGGTCAGCGGGCGGTGAGGAGCCGGCCGTGCGGGACCGTGAAGTCGACGGGGGCACCGCCGAGCAGTGTGTCGGTGACCCGGCCGCGGACGACGCGCTGATCGTACGCGGTGATCTGGTTGCGGTGGTAGAGCTCGGTCGCCGACACCGTCCACTCCTCGTCGGGAGCGAACACGGCGAAATCGGCGTCGCCGCCCACGGCGATCGCGCCCTTGCCCGTGACACGGGCGACGGCGGCCGGGGCCGCGGACATCCAGCGGACCACCTCGGCGAGATCGATGCCGCGCCGCGCCGCCTCCGTCCACACGAGCGAGAGGCCGAGCTGCAGGGACGAGATCCCGCCCCACGCGGCACCGAAGTCACCGGAGTCGAGGAGTTTGAGCTCGGCCGTCGACGGCGAGTGGTCGGAGACGATGCAGTCGATGGTCCCGTCGACGAGTCCCTGCCACAGCGCCTCGCGGTTGGACTCCTCGCGGATCGGCGGGCAGCACTTGTGGGTCGTCGCCCCGTCGGGGATCTCCTCGGCGGTGAGGACGAGGTAGTGCGGGCACGTTTCGACGGTGAGCCTCACCCCCTCGGCCTTCGCCGCGGCGATCTGCGGCAGGGCGTCGGCCGAGGACAGGTGGAGGATGTGGGCCCGCCCGCCGGTCTCCCGCGCCGCCTCGATGACGTGGGCGATCGCGACGTTCTCGGCCTCGCGCGGCCGCGAGGCGAGGAAGTCGGCGAACTTCTGGCCATGCGCTGTCGGCGCGGTGGCCATGACGCCGTGGTCCTCGGCGTGGACGATGAGGAGACCGTCGAAGCTCGCGATCTCGGCGAGGTCGGCCGTCATCTCCGCAGGCGTCAGCGGCGGGAACTCCTCGACTCCGGAGTCCTCGAGGAAGCACTTGAACCCGTAGACCCCGGCGTCGTGGAGGGGGCGCAGATCGTCGCGGTTGCCGGGGATCGCCCCGCCCCAGAAGCCGACGTCGACGAAGGCCTTGGGCCCGGCGACGGCCCGCTTCGTCTCCAGCGCCGCGACGTCGACGGTCGGCGGCACGGAGTTGAGCGGCATGTCGACGATCGTCGTCACCCCGCCGGCGGCCGCGGCCCGGGTCGCCGAGGCGAATCCCTCCCACTCGCTGCGGCCGGGGTCGTTGACGTGGACGTGGGTGTCGACGAGCCCGGGCAGGAGCACGCGGGTGTCGTCGACCTCGACGATCCGCGTGTCCGCCGAGGCGGTCGCCGCAAGATCCTCACCGTCGGCGGCGACCGCGACGATGACGCCGTCCCTGACCGCCACCTCGGCGGGTCCGACCCCGCCGGGCAGGATCGCCCGGCGGGCGCGGATGATGAGATCGACCGCCTCGGTGCCGGTCCCGGCATCGGTCGCAGTGGTGGGTGTGCTCATGGATTCCTCCTCAATGTCCCGACGGCTCAGTGTCCCGCCGACTCAGTGTCCCGCCGACCGTCGGCTGCCCCGCTCACGGGGCCATGGTATACCGAAGCACCGGTGCGGTGCTCCTCACTTCGCGGCGACGAGCTCGCTCAGCGGGGTGAGCGCCGTCGGGGCGTCGGCCGGGGTCTGCGCGAGGACGTCGAACTCGTTGATCGCGTCGAGCGCGAGACCCATGGAGATGTTCGTGACGCGCTCGAGGATGATCTCGACGACGACGGGCACCTGGTGCTCCTCCATGAGCTCCTTGGCCACCCGCAGACCCTCGCCGATGAGCTCGGGATCCTCGACGCGCAGCGCCTTGCAGCCGAGCCCCTGCGCGACGGCGACGTGGTCGACGCCGTAGCCCGCGGACTCACCGGACGCGTTGATGTTGTCGAAGGCGAGCGAGACCTGATAGTCCATCTCGAATCCGCGCTGCGACTGCCGGATGAGGCCGAGGTAGGAGTTGTTGACGACGACGTGGACGTAGGGGATCTTGTGCTGCGCCCCGACGGCGAGCTCCTCGATCATGAACTGGAAGTCGTAGTCGCCGGAGAGCGCGACGACCGTCTCCCCCGGTTTGCCCTTCGCGACGCCGAGCGCCGCCGGTCCCGTCCAGCCGAGCGGACCCGCCTGGCCGGCGTTGATCCAGTGCCGGGGCCGGTAGACGTGGAGCATCTGCGCGCCCGCGATCTGGCTGAGCCCGATCGTCGAGACGTACGTGACGTCCTCGCCGAAGGCCGCGTTCATCTCCTGGTAGACGCGCTGCGGCTTGATCGGCTTCTCCGTGTAGTTCGTCTTCCGGTGCTCCGTCGCCTTCCGCGCCGTGCACTGGCCGGCCCACTCCGTGAAGTCCGGCAGCGCCGCGGCGCCCGTGCGTGCCCGCGCGGCCGCGAGCAGGGCGTCGAGGGCGGCGCCGGCGTCGGAGACGACGCCGTAGTCCGGGGCGAAGACGCGTCCGATCTGCGTCGGCTCGATGTCGATGTGGACGAACGTCCGACCCCTGCGGTAGACGGCGAGGTCGCCGGTGTGGCGATTGGCCCACCGGTTGCCGATGCCGATGACGAGATCGGAGTCGAGGAACGAGGCGTTGCCGTAGCGCACGTGCGTCTGGATGCCGACCATGCCGGCGGCCAGCGGGTGGCTGTCGGGGATCGTCCCCCAGCCCATGAGCGTCGGCGAGACGGGGATCGAGGTGAGCTCGGCGAATTCGACGAGGCGATCCGCGGCGTCGGCATTGATGATCCCGCCGCCGGCGATGATGAGCGGGTGCTTGGCCGCGGCGATGAGATCGAGGATCTTCTCCGCCTGCGCCGAGGTGGCTGCCGGCCTGTCGACCCCGAGCGGTTCGTAGGTGTCGATGTCGAAGTCGATCTCCGTCTGCTGGACGTCGATCGGCAGGTCGATGAGGACGGGTCCGGGGCGGGCCGAGCGCATGAGCTGGAACGCCTTCTGGAACACGCCGGGCACCTGACCGGCTTCGAGGACGGTCTTCGCCATCTTCGTCACGGGTGCGGCGATCGCGGCGATGTCGACGGCCTGGAAGTCCTCCTTGTCGAGCACGGCCACCGGCGCCTGCCCGGTGATGCAGAGGATCGGCTGGGAGTCAGCGGCCGCGGCGTAGAGTCCGGTGATCATGTCCGTGCCGGCCGGGCCCGAGGTGCCCAGGCACACGCCGATGTTGCCGGCCGCCGCCCGGGTGTAGCCGTCGGCCATGTGCGAGGCGCCCTCGACGTGGCGGGCCAGCGTGTGGCGGATGCCGCCGTGGGCCCGCATCGCCGAGTAGAGCGGGTTGATCGCGGCACCGGGCAGGCCGAAGGTCTCGGTCGCGCCCTCCTTCTCGAGGATGAGGACGATCGCGTCGACTGCGCGCATTCTCGTCATCACGCCGCCCCTTCCTCTGCCGTGGTCTCCTGCGCCGAGGCGGTGTCGCCCGCGGCGGTGTCGCCGGCGGCGATGTCGTCCGAACCGGAGAGCTGTTCGACGACGGTGAGGAGACCGGAGTGGTCGAGACCGCCGTTGCCCTGGGCGACGGTGGCGGCGACGAGCTGGGCGACGGCGGCGCCGAGCGGGATCGCCACGCCGGCCTCGCGGGCGGCGGCGGTGACGATGCCCATGTCCTTGTGGTGCAGCGCGAGGCGGAAGCCGGGGGCGAACTCGCGGTCGAGCATCTTCTGCCCCTTCTGCTCGAGCACCTTCGATCCGGCGAGACCGCCGCCGAGGACCTGGAGCGCGGAGGCGGTCTCGACGCCGTAGGCCTCGAGGAAGACGACCGCCTCGGCGAGGAGTCCGATGTTGCCGGCGACGATGAGCTGGTTCGCGGCCTTGACGGTCTGCCCCGAGCCCGAGGGTCCGACGCGGACGATCGTCTTGCCGACGGCGTCGAAGACGTCCGCGGCGGCGTCGAAGTCGGCTTCCTCGCCGCCGACCATGATCGAGAGCACGCCGTCGATCGCGCCGGGCTCGCCGCCGGAGACGGGAGCGTCGAGCGGCTTGAGGCCGGCCTCCTTTGCCTGGGCGGCGAGATCCTTCGCGACATCGGGACGGATCGTCGAGAAGTCGATCCACGTCGCACCGGCGTCGGCGGCGGCGAGGATGCCGTCGTCGCCGGTGAGCACGGCCTCGACATCGGGTGAGTCGGGGACCATCGTGATGATGAACTGGGCGCCGGCGACCGCCTCGGCGATCGAGTCCGCGGCCTCACCGCCGGCGGCGACGAGCTCCTGCGCCTTCGCCGGGGTGCGGTTGTAGCCGCGGACGGTGAAGCCGGCCTTGACGAGGTTCTTCGCCATCGGCAGTCCCATGATGCCGAGTCCGATGAATCCGATTGTTGTGCTCATGATGGAAGTCCTTACTGGTCGTAGTCGGTTGGTCAGCGGGCGAGCCACGCGAAGGCGGTGTCGCGGTCCTGCTTGTACTCGAGTGCGATGCCGCCGGAGTAGCCGAGCTCGAGCGAGCGGGCGATCCACGCCTCGAGCGGGAGCTGCCCGGTGCCCGGTGCCCCGCGGCCCTCGGCGTCGGCGATCTGGATGTGCCCGAAGCTCGCGGCCCCGGTCTCGATAGCCGCGGCGACGTCGTCGCCGTTGACGGCGAGGTGGTAGAAGTCGGCGAGGACGGCGATGTTCTCCGTCCCCGCGGCCCGCACCTGCTCGACGACGGCGGCGGCCTCGGCCGCGGTCTTGAGCGGGTAGGCCTCGGCCCCGGAGATCGGCTCGACGAGGACGGTGCCCTCGACCGCGGCGGCGACGACGGCGAGGTTCTCCAGTGCCACGGCGTCCTGCTCCTCCGGGGTCGAGTCCGCGAGCCTGAGGCCGTAGAGGGCGTTGAACGCCCGGCAGCCGGTGCGGCGGCCGATCTCGGCGACGATGGCCGCGTTCGCGGCGACGTCGGCCTGCGCGCCGGGGATCGAGATCATCCCGCGGTCCCCGCCGGCCATGTCGCCGGCCCAGAAGTTCAGCCCCTTGAGCTCGACCCCGGCGTCCTCGAGCGAGGCGACGAAGGCATCGACCTCGTCCTGGCTCGGGGTCGGATTGCCGTCGAAGGGCCACCAGAACTCGACCTTGTCGAAGCCTGCGTCCTTCGCCGCCTGGGCGCGCTCGAGCACCGGGAGTTCGGTGAGCAGGGTGGAGCAGTTGAGGATGTAGCTGTCTGCCTGAGTGAAGTCGAACGACATCGGGGTCTCCTTCGCGACTCTGCGAGTTTCCGTATTACGGAAGTTAGTTTCCGTTGGATGAAATCAGCATACGCATCGTCGGCGCGGAGAGTCAAGACCCTTGCACCGAAGACTCAGCCCTTGACGAGCTCGCCGTCGATCCACACGCGGGAGACGTCGGCGGGGGTGCCGAGGGCGAAGATCTTCGCCAGCGCGTCCTCATCGGAGCCCGCATGCGCGATGCCGACGTCGAGCGGCTGCCCGGCCGCGGGGTCGATCCACACGGCGTCGAAGCGCTTGCCCACCGACAGGTCGCCGACCTCGGCGTCCAGTCCGAGCGCTGCGGCCCCGGCCGCCGTCGCGAGGTGAAGGAGGTGCGTCGACGTCAGCGGGACTCCCCCGGCCGGGTCGAGCTGCTGCATGAAGTACGCCTGCACGCCCTCCTTGAGCAGGGAGAACCCGATGCCGGCGCGACGTCGGAGCCGAGCGCGACCCTCACCCCGGCGTCGAGGTGGCGGCGCAGCGGGAAGAATCCGCTCGCGAGCGCGGAGTTCGACGTCGGGCAGTGCGCGGCCGCCGCCCCGACCTCGGCCATCCGCGTCAGCTCCCGGTCGGTGGGGTGGACGTTGTGGGCGAGGATCGTCTGCGCGCCGAGCAGCCCGGCCCGATCGTAGGTGTCGAGGTAGTCGCGGGACTCGGGGTGGATCTCTGCGACCCCGGTGATCTCGTCGCGGTTCTCGTTGAGGTGGGAGGTCACCCAGATGCCCGGGTTGTCCCTGACGAGACCGCCGCCGGCGGCGAGCAGCTCGGGTCCGGCGGAGAAGGAGAACCGCGGGGTCACCGCGAAGCGCAGCCGTCCTCTCCCGTGCCAGCGGTCGATGAGCTCCTGGCTCTCGGTCACCGAGCGGTCGACGTCGGTGAGGAGGACCTCGGGGAGGTTGCGGTCGCTGGTGACCAGTCCCGTCGTCATCCGCAGCCCCACCTCGGCGGCGGAGGCGAAGAGGATGTCGACGGCGGAGGCGAAGTGCGATCCGAAGACCATCGCCGAGGTGGTCCCCGCCGAGGTCAGGCCGGTGAGGAACTCGTGGGCCACGGCACGGGCGTAGGCGTCGTCGCCGAGCTTCGACTCCTCGGGCAGGGCCGCCTCGTCGAGCCAGTCGAGGAGCGGCTTGCCGAGGTGGCCGATCGCCCGGACCTGCGGGTAGTGGACGTGGGTGTCGACGAACCCGGGCAGGAGGACCCCTGAGCGGAGGTCGACGACCTCGGCGTAGGGGTGGCGCTCCCGCGCGGTCGCGAAGTCGGTGCGGGCGACGATGCGGCCGGCGTCGACGACGAGCGCGACATCGGCGTCGCTGCGCAGGGTGCCGCCGGTGAACGGATCGGTCGGGGTGTCGAGGATGCGGGCACGGAAGATCTGCATGGGGTGGACTCCTGAAGTCTGGAAGGTGGAATGGATCGGGTCAGGGCAGGCGGCTGAGCAGGTCGCCGGCGACGCTCACGGCGATCGTCGCCGGGCGCTTGCCGCTGACTGCGGGCAGGCCGATCGGGCACATGATCGTGTCGACGGCCTCGGGCGCATGCCCTTCGGTCTGGAGGGCCCGGCGGAAGCGCTGCCATTTCGCGCTCGAGCCGATGAGGCCGATGGAGCCTAAGTCCCCGCGCGTGAGCGCGGCGGCACAGAGGTGGAGGTCCTCGGCGTGGTCGTGGGTCATGATGAGCACGTGCGCGCCGGCGGGCAGGCTCATCAGCACCTCTTCGCCGACGACGGCGAAGTGGCGGGTCACGGCGGCCACCGGGGCTTCGAGATGGTCGAGTTCGCTCAGCTGCTCGGGCCGCGAATCGGACACATGGAGGTCGATGTCGTGGCGGGAGAGGATGCGGGTGAGTTCGAGCCCGATGTTGCCGATCCCGAAGATCGCGACGACGGCGGGCACGGGCAGCGGTTCGAGGAGGAGGGTGACCTCTCCCCCGCAGCACTGCCGCCCGTACTGCGCCGGGGCCTTGTCGTTGAGCCGCAGGCTGAGCATCTCGGGTTCGCTCTCCCCGCCGTCGAGGAGTGCGCGGGCACGGGTGACGGCCGTCATCTCGAGATTGCCTCCGCCGATGGTCCCGAAGAGGTCATCGGCGGAGACGATCATCTTCGCGCCGGCTTCCCGGGGAGCGTGTCCCCGGACCGAGGCGAGGGTGACGAGGACGGCCGGCACCCGAGCGCTGCGAAGCTCGGCTGCGGTGTCCATCCAGGTCATGACGGCACGGGCTCCCGGGAGCGGACGGCCTCGAGTGCCCAGAACACGGCCTCCGGGGTCGCCGGGGACGCGAGTTCGACGACGGTGCCCGGGGCCCCGAAGGCGCCGACGGCCTCCCGCAGGGCCTCGCGGACGGAGAAGGCGAGCATGAGCGGCGGTTCGCCGACGGCCTTCGAGCCGTAGACCGCGCCCTCCTCATGGGCCTTCTCCAGCAGCGCGACGTTGAAGACCTCGGGCATCTCGGAGAAGCTCGGGATCTTGTACGTGCTCGCCGCCTGCGTCGCCAGCCGTCCGCGGCTGGGCTTGTCGCTGTCGTCCCAGCGCAGGTCCTCGAGCGTGAGCCACCCGGCGCCCTGGACGAAGCCGCCCTCGATCTGGCCGAGGTCGATGAGCGGGGAGAGCGAATCCCCGACGTCGTGGACGATGTCGACGCGGCGCAGCGTGTACGAGCCGTCGAAGCGGCTGACCTCGACCTCGCTGACGGCCGCCCCGTACGCGAAGTACTTGAACGGCTCCCCGCGCATCTCCGAGAGGTTCCAGTGGAGTCCCTCGGTGCGGTAGAAGCCGGAGGCCGAGAGCTGGATCCGCTGGAAGTACGCGGTGTTGATGAGCTCCTCCCACGTGATCGTCTTCGCCGACGAGAGGGCGCTGACGATGCCGCGGCTGATCTCGACCTCGTGGGCGGGCGCCCCGAGGAGGCCCGCGGCGACGTGCCTGAGCCGACCGAGGATCTGCTCGCACGCGTCCTTGACGGCTCCCCCGTTGAGATCGGAGCCGGAGCTCGCCGCCGTCGCCGAGGTGTTGGGGACCTTGTCCGTGCGCGTGGGCGCGAGCCGCACCGTCGACAGCGGGACCCCGAGGCTCGTCGCCGCGACCTGGAGCATCTTCATGTGCAGGCCCTGCCCCATCTCCGTGCCGCCGTGGGTGACGAGGACGGAGCCGTCCTTGTAGACGAGGACGAGGGCCCCGCCCTGGTTGAAGGCGGTGAGGTTGAAGGAGATCCCGAACTTCACCGGCGTGATCGCCAGCCCCCGCTTGACGTCGTCGTGGGCGGCGTTGAACTCGGCGATCTCCGCCCGCCGGGTCTCGACGTCGCCGGCGGCGAGCACCTGATCCCAGCACGCCTCCATCCGGTCGGGATGGCGCACGGGCTGGTAGTACGGGGTGTCCTGTCCGGCCTGGTAGAAGTTGCGGCGGCGCAGCTCGGCGGCGTCGATGCCCAGCTGCGGGGCGACGCGGCCGAGGATGTCCTCCATGACGAGCATCCCCTGCGGTCCGCCGAACCCGCGGAACGCCGTCTGCGAGGTCTTGTGACATTTCGCGATGCGTCCGTGGACGCGGATGTTGGGCACCCAGTACGCGTTGTCGATGTGGCACATCGCGCGGGTGAGCACGGGTTCGGAGAGGTCGAGGCTCCAGCCGCCGTCGGCGGTGAGCGTGGCCTCGAGGGCGAGGATCCGCCCGTCGTCGTCGAACCCGATCCGCCAGGTCGAGTGGAAGCCGTGGCGCTTGCCGGTCATCGTGATGTCGAGGGTGCGGCTCAGCCGCAGCCGCACGGGGCGGCCGGTGAGGGTCGCGCCGAGGGCGGCGAGGGCGGCATAGCCGTGGGGCTGCATCTCCTTGCCGCCGAACCCTCCGCCCATCCGCAGGCACTGGACGGTCACCTCGTTGGCGGGGATCCCGAGGACATGGGAGACGATGTCCTGGGTCTCCGTCGGATGCTGGGTCGAGCACTGGATGAAGACCTGGCCGTTCTCGTCGACGTGGGCGAGCGAGGCCTGGGTCTCGAGGTAGAAGTGCTCCTGGCCGGCGAACTCGAACTCTCCTGCGAAGACGTGCGCGGCGTCGGCGAAGGCCCCGTCGACGTCGCCCTTGTCGATCGTCGGCTGGATGCCGTGGAAGCTGCCGGCGGCGATCGCCTCGGGGACGGTGACGAGCGAGGGCAGCGGGGTGACCTCGGCGGTGACCGCCTGCGCTCCGGCCTTCGCGGCTTCGAGGTCCTCGCCGAGGACCCAGGCCAGGGGCTGGCCGAAGTACATGATCTCGTCGACGGGCAGCATCGGCTCGTCGTGTTTGACGCCCTGGTCGTTGACACCGGGGATGTCCGCGGCGGTGATCACCCGCACGACCCCGGGCACCGCGAGGGCGGGTGCGGTGTCGAGGGAGTCGAGGCGCGCGTGCGCGTGCTCGGACCTCACCGGGAACGCGTGGAGGACGCCGGTCAGGCGCCCGACGAGGTCGTCGGTGTAGAGGGCGGCGCCGGTGACGTGGCCGAACGCGCTTTCGTGGTGGTGGCTCTCGCCGACGACGGGGTCGGCGGGGCGCTGGGACAGCTGGCTCATCGTCCGGCCTCCTCGGTCATCGCGGCGAGCTGTTCGGCGTAGAACCGCTCGAGGGAGGAGCGGAGCATCGCCGTGCGGTACTGCGCGCTCGCCCGGTGGTCGTCCATCGGCGTGCCCTCCGCGGCGAGCGTCTCCGCCGCCGCGTGGACGGTCTCGAGCGTCCAGGGCCGGCCTTCGAGCTCGGCTTCCGTCGCCCGGGCCCGCAGCGGTGTCGCGGCCACTCCGCCGAGGCCGATGCGGGCCTTGACCACCACCCCGTCGACGACGTCGACGGCGTAGCCGATCGCGACGGAGGAGATGTCGTCGAAGCGCCGCTTCGCGATCTTCTGGAACGACGTCAGGGGTGCCAGCGGCAGGGGGATCCGCACCGCGGAGATGAGTTCGCCGGGCTTCCGCACGGTCTGCCGGTAGCCGGTGAAGTAGTCGGCGAGCGGCACGGTGCGCTCACCGTCGCGCGAGGCGAGCACGAGCTCGGCTTCGAGGGCGAGGAGGGCCGGCGGGGTGTCCCCGATCGGCGACCCGGTGCCGAGGTTGCCGCCGATCGTCGCCCCGTTGCGGATGAGACGGGAGGCGAACTGCGGGAAGAGCTTGCCGAGCAGCGGCACGCTGCCGGCGAGTCCGCGTTCGACCTCGCTCAGGGTCAGGGCGGCGCCGATCTCGATGTGGTCGGCGGTGCGCCGGATGCCGCGCAGCTCGGGCAACCGGTCGATGGCGAGCAGCGACTTCGCGCGCACGCCCTTGATGTTGACCTCGACACCCCAGTCGGTGGCGCCGGCGACGAGGAGGACGTCGGGGTCGTCGGCGAGGATGCCGAGCGCCTCGGCGAGGTCGGCAGGGCGGCGATAGCGGCCCAGGTCCCCGGTCGGGGTGTCGGGGCGGTGGAGATCGGTGGGCGCCGAGGCGGGGGCGGGGTCGGCCATCCGGGCGGCCAGGGCGTCGGTGGCCTCTGGGGTGCCGAGTGCCTGTGCGGCGTCCTTGATCGGACGGTATCCGGTGCAGCGGCAGAGGTTGCCCGAGAGCGCGTGGAGATCGAACTCCTCCCGCCCGGGGCGGTAGTATTCGGCGGCCATCGAGCAGATGAAGCCGGGTGTGCAGTAGCCGCACTGGGATCCCCCGCGCACGGCCATCTCCTCGGCGACGGGGTGGATGTGGTCACCGGCCGAGAGTCCCTCGGCCGTGATGACCTCCTGGCCGTCGAGGGCCGCGGCCGGCAGGAGACAGGAATTCACCGACGTCCAGCGGGTCGTGCCGTCGCCGTCGGGTCGCGCGATGAGGATCGCGCAGGCTCCGCATTCGCCTTCCGCGCAGCCTTCCTTGGCTGCGGTCAGGCCCTCGCCGCGGAGGAAGTCGAGGGCATTGGTATGGGTGGGACCGTCGAAGTCGCGATCGGTGCCGTTGACCGAGATCCGACAGGCCGAGCGTTCTGTGGTCGACGCTGACATCGCACTCACCTCCTGCGCCTCAGCGAGGAGGCGCACAGTGCATGGTTGGAACAGTTGCGCTGGCTCTCCGAGACTTCTGGTTATCCATGCGAACAGCAGCGGAGAGCGGTCGGCGGGGCGTCATCGCCCCGCGGGCGTCAGTCGCCGTGGGCGATCTGCCCCTTCCCCCACGCGGTGTGCTCCGTCACAATGCTCATCCTCCCAAGATAGCCGAAATGGGGCCGCGAACGAAGTAGAGGACGAATCCGGCGGAGACGATCCACAGCAGCCAGTGGACGTGCTGTCCGCGACGGCTGAACGCGTGGATGAGCGCCCACGAGATGAAGCCGACGCCGATGCCGTTGGCGATCGAGTAGGTCAGCGGCATCGTCACCATGGTGAGGAAGACCGGCAGCGAGGTGCGGAAGTCGCTGAGGTCGATCTCGCGGATCTGCGTGACCATCATGGCGCCGACGACGACGAGGGCGGCGGCGCCGGCCTCCATCGGGATGACGCCGATGAGCGGGGCGAAGAACATCGAGAGGAGGAAGAGCACACCGGTGACGATCGCGGCCAGTCCGGTTCTCGCGCCTTCGGCGATGCCGGCAGCGGAGTCGACGAACACCGTGTTCGACGAGGCGGACGCGCCACCGCCGGCGACGGCGCCGAGGCCCTCGATGACGAAGGCGCTGCGGATGCGGGGGAACATGCCGTCCTTCGTCTGGAGTCCCGCGCTGCGGGCCAGACCCGTCATCGTGCCCATCGCGTCGAAGAAGTTCGTGAACACGAGGGTGAAGACGAGCATCGTCGCGGCGAGCACGCCGATGCGCTCGAAGGCTCCGAAGAGGTCGAACGCGCCGATGAGCCCGAAGTCGGGCAGCGCGACGATCTGGTCGGCAGCTGCGGTGCGCTGAGGTTCCAGCCGGCCGGGTCGGGGTTGACCGGGTCGCCGACGGTGCCGAGCTTCGCGAACGCCTGGATGATGATCGCGGCGATCGTCGCGACGATCATGCCGATGAGGATGCCGCCGGGCACCTTCCGCGCGACGAGGACGCCGATGAGGATGAGGGCGCCGATGAACACGAGCGTCGGCAGCGACGTGATCGACCCGTCCTGTCCCAGCTGCACGGGCGGACCGGCCGGGGTCCGGGTGACGAAGCCGGAGTTGACGAACCCGATGAATGCGATGAAGAGGCCGATGCCGACCGTGATGGCGATCTTGAGCGCGTGGGGAACCGCGTTGAAGATCGCCGTGCGGATGCCGGTGGCGCCGAGGAGGACGATGATGATGCCGTTGATGATGACGAGTCCCATCGCCTCGGCCCAGGTCACCTCCTGGACGACGGAGACGGCGAGGAAGCTGTTCATCCCCAGGCCGGCGGCGAGCGCGAACGGCAGTTTGGCGATGACGCCGAAGAGGATCGTGATGAGTCCCGCGACGAGTCCGGTGACGGCCGTGAGCTGAGCGAAGTCGAGCGTGCCGCCGGCGACGTCGGCGGAGCCGCCGAGGATGAGCGGGTTGAGCACGACGATGTAGGCCATCGCGACGAAGGCGACGATGCCCCCGCGGATCTCCTGCTTGACCGAGGAACCGCGCTTGGTTATCTCGAAGAATCTGTCCAGTGCGCCCGAACTGCGGGCGGCGGCGTCCGTGTCCTGCCGCTGGTCGTCGTTCGACACTTCTTTGTCTGCCATTGTCATGGACCACCTCAAACTGTTCGATTTGGTCGGCTATGACATCGTCGTCGCAGCCCTGCGCCTTGAACATGCGCAACGAAAGAGAAGTATCCTTCCATGATGCGGAAAATATTTCTATTTCATCCCGACAGTCTCGCGTCTCACGGTCGGTGTGTCAATCGTCACAGGCGAAGTGCAACCCATTCGAGACCCTGGCCGCGACGGGCCCGGACACACGAAAACCCCCGGCTGACCAGGGGTTTTCATTGGCGGTGGCGGTGGGATTTGAACCCACGGTACGGGGTTACCGTACACAACATTTCGAGTGTTGCACCTTCGGCCGCTCGGACACGCCACCGCCGACAACAATACAGTCGGTGCCGGGAGCGGGCCAAATCGGATCGGGGTGAGTGCGGTCACGTCCCCCGCTTGGCCGTGAAGAAGTCGCTGAGCAGGGCCGCCGCCGCGCTCTCCTGCACCCCGGAGTAGACCTCGGGGTGGTGGAGCGCCGCCCGATCGCGCGGCAGATCCCACACCGACCCGACGGCTCCGGCCTTCTCGTCGAAGGCGCCGAAGACGAGGCGGGCGACCCGGGCGCCGATGAGCGCTCCGGCGCACATCGCGCACGGCTCGAGGGTGACGACGAGGGTGCACCCGTCGAGGCGCCACCGCCCGGTCGTCGCGGCGGCCTGCCGCAGGGCCAGCAGCTCGGCATGGCCGAGCGGATCCTCGTCGACCTCCCGCCGGTTGTGGCCGGTCCCGATGACCCGACCCTCGCGGTCGAGGACGACGGCCCCGACGGGAACGTCGTCGTGCGCGGGTGCCCGGGCCGCCTCGGCGAGGGCGAGGGCCATCCACGCGGAGAAGTGCGCATGCCCGCCGAAGCCGAGCTCATCGGCACGGGTGTCGTGGCTCAGCGGGCGGCCTCGAGCTGATCGGCGAAGCCGACGGTCTCCCCGACGTGGGCGACGACGCGCGCCGGATCCGAGGGGTACTTCTCGACCTGCTCGATGAGGTCGGCGGGAGTCAGACCGCGGTCGGCGAAGATGTCGGCGTCGCCGCCCCATTCGCCGTCGCCGTCGAAGTCGAGCATCTCGACCTCGTCCTCGACGTCGTCGTCCTCGTCATCGGCGTCCGGCTCCTCCGCATCGAGCCCGAACTCCTCCTCGGGTTCGGCCTCGTACGCGTCGTCCGGGGAGTCGAGGTAGTCGGCGAAGATCTCCGCGAACGGGCTGAGCTCGGCGGCGCCGAGATCCGAGATGAAGACCTTGACCTCGTTGTCCGCGGCGAGGCGGACGAGACCGAACCATTCGTCCTCGTGTTCGATGACGGCGACGGCCTCCCCGTCATCGGTTCCCGCACTCCGCATCATGTCGACAAGGCTGTCGAGGTCCGTGGCGTCGCGGACGTCGACATCGAGAGCGCGGAATCCGTCGCTCGACTCGGCAAGGATCTCAGTGAAGTAGGACATGACTCCATTGTGGACTCTTCCCCCGGCTTTCACCACAGCCGATTCCCGTACCATCTGAGTATGCGCCTTCACGTAGCCGACCACCCCCTCATCGCCCACAAGCTCAGCGTTCTCCGAGATGAGAACACCGATTCCGCGCGCTTCCGGCAGCTCACCGAGGAGCTCGTCATGCTGCTCGC
Organism: Brevibacterium sp. LAARM2_SD2; assembly: GCF_057364785.1. Lineage (NCBI taxonomy): Bacteria > Bacillati > Actinomycetota > Actinomycetes > Micrococcales > Brevibacteriaceae > Brevibacterium > Brevibacterium sp. LAARM2_SD2. The sequence goes on from NZ_JBNFOM010000007.1 coordinate 16,025, forward strand.
CTACGAGGCGACCAGGTCCCTGGCCGTTGAGGACCGGGAGGTCACGACACCGGTGGCGACGTTCACCGGGACTCGGATGGCCGAACCCCGTCCCGTCGTCGTCCCGATCCTGCGCGCGGGCCTCGGCATGCTCGACGGGATGCTGCGCATCCTCCCCACCGCCGAGGTGGGCTTCCTCGGGATGGTCCGCGACGAGGAGACCTTCGAGCCGACCGCGTACGCCGATCGCCTGCCCGACGACCTCAGCGGACGTCAGATCTTCGTCGTCGACCCGATGCTTGCCACCGGCGGGACCCTGGCGATGGCCATCGACTTCCTGCTCGCCCGCGGCGCCCGCGACGTCACCGCCGTCTGCCTCGTCTCCGCACCGGAGGGCGTCGAGCGCATCGAACGCGACTACGGGGCCTCGGCGAACGTCGAGATCTACACCGCCGCCCTCGACGAGCGCCTCAACGAGCTCGGCTACATCGTGCCCGGCCTCGGCGACGCCGGCGACCGGATGTACGGCATCGTCGACTGAACGATCTCGTCACAAAACTTCACACTCGTCTCAGAACCCGGCGATCCTTTGCCCGGGTGCGCGCATGTGACGAATAATGAAGGCATGACCTCTGCGAATCACGAAGCGCGAATGCGCGCGGCATCGATGTGTATGCCCTGCGTTCGTCGTCGGTGATCGCCCTTCCGCTGTCCGGCTGCGAACGAGTGCAGACACGTCGCGCAGCGGACTCCATCGCATCACCCAGAGGACAGACATGCCGAATCCCGAACCGAACTACGTCCACCCCCGCAGCGCTGTCGCGGTGCGCCGCGCCGGTGCCAGGCTGAGCGCCGTGGACCCGCAGAACCCGCCGCACACCTACGGGCCCTCCGGCGTCGTGCCCTCGCCGAAGGCGGCGCGCGGCATCATCGTCTACATCGGCCTCGACGAGTCGAAGGCGCCGCGGACGGCACGAACCTCTCCGCGATCGCCGGTGAGCTCCAGGCGTACGCGAAGGAACTCGCCTCCCAGGCCGAGACCCAGGCCGTCATCGCCCTGGCCCCCGAGGGCCGCGGCAGCGACATCGACGCCGTGCGCGCCGTCGCCAACGGCTCCCCCGCCGCGTCGGGAACCCCGGCCGGCAGCCACGGCCCGGTGCGCTCCCGGATTCCCAACCGCATCCATCCGCCGACCCTGCGCGAGACCGAGGCCGGACCCGCCGAGCGCCTGCGCATCGACATCCCGCGCCGCGAGGTCCGCATCGACGGCGATCTCGTCGATGTCACGACGAAGGAGTTCGACCTCCTCGCCACCCTCGTCTCCCATGCCGATGAGACGCTGCCGCGCGAGGCCCTCATCGCCGCCGTGTGGTCGGGGGCCGAGGAACCGGACGAGCGCACCGTCGACGTCCACATCCGCCGACTGCGCCGCCGCCTCGGCGAGCACTCCTCGGTCATCCGCACGATGCGCGGCGCCGGCTACCGCTACGACACGCATCCCGACGTCACCGTGTGGTCGGCCACCGCCCATCGGTGACCCGGCCCATCGGTGAACCAGCCCATCGGTGAATTAACACTGAGACGCACGTCGCACGGCCCGTCCAGCAGGGGGCCAGGGTTCGCGGTTAGGATTCCTAATCGATGAATCAGCCATATTCCCGGCCCGCTCGCGCACGGAAGTCCGCGAAGGGCATCACCGCACTCGTCGTCGGCCTTCTCTACGCCGCGTTCCTCGTCCTCCACGAGCTGCTGCCCGCCCGCGGCGGCATCGCCCTGCTCGTCGAGAGCATCCTGCCGTGGACGGGGATCATCATCGGGCTCGTCCTGCTCATGATGCTCTTCCGGTTCTCCGTGCTCTCGGTCATCGGCGTGCTCGTCCCCGCGCTCGTGTGGGGCGTGATGTTCGGCGGTCCGCTCCTGCCGGCGCGCGATGCCGGCACCCCGGACCTCACCGTCGCCACGCAGAACGTCGGGGCCCGCCTGCCGGAGCCGACGGCCACGGCGCAGAACATCGTCGCCGCCGATCCCGACATTGTCACGATGCAGGAGCTCGCGTCACTGTCCGGGCAGATCATCCAGGACGAGCTCAATGCCTCGTTCGCCCACTCGGAGGTCATCGACACCCTCGGCGTGTGGTCGAAGTGGCCGATGTCGACGCCGGAGGAGATCGACCTCGGACTGCAGTGGCCGCGCGCCTTCGCGACGACGATCGCCACCGATCACGGCGACATCCGGTTCTACGCCGTCCACATGCCCTCGGTGCGGCCGGGCCAGGAGGGAATGCGCAACGCCGCTCTGCGCCGGCTCTCGACCGTCATCGAGGGCGATGACGCGGAGCAGATCATCGTCGCCGGCGACTTCAACACCGCGTCGACGGATCGGAACTTCGACGAGCTCGTCCCGCCGCTTCAGGACACCCGCGTCGAGGCGCGCGGGGGCTTCGGCTTCACGTGGCCGGCGCAGTTCCCCGTCACCCGCCTCGACCACATCCTCTACCGCGGGTTCACCGCGACCTCGGACAGGGTCCTCGGGGAGGGCACGAGCGACCACCGCGCGGTCATCGCCGGGCTCGATCTCGCCTGAGCTGCGCGCGGGCTCAGCTCGTGCACTGTCCCGTCGGCACCGGGGTCGTGTTCGCCGCGCCGGCCTGGAGTTCGTCGCGGATCTCGGCGCGGGTGAGCGCGTAGCCGGTCTCCTCGTCGGTGGCCGAGCGGGCGAAGACCATGCCGACGACATTGCCGCCGGAGTCGATGAGCGGTCCCCCGGAATTGCCCTCGCGGACGATGCCGCGCAGCGAGTAGACGTCGCGCACGACGCTGCTCTGGTCGTAGATGTCGAGGCCGCGGGCGTTGATCTGCTCGCGCACCCGCGTCGGGGAGATCGTGTAGGGGCCGTTGGCGGGGAAGCCGACGACGACGGAGTCGTCCCCGGGTCCGAGCGGACTGCCGAACTCGAGGGCGGGAGCGTCGAGCTCGGGGACCCGGAGGACGGCGACGTCGGCTTCCGGATCGAATTCGACGACCTCGGCGGAATAGGGGCGCCCGGTCCCGCCGACCTGCACGGCGAGGCTCGTCGATCCGGCGATGACGTGGGCGTTCGTCGCCACGAGCCCGTCGTCGTAGACGAAGCCGGAGCCCTCGGAGCCGGCCCGGCACGTCGTCGTGGTGGTCGTGATCTTCACGACCGACTCCTCGACGCTGCGTCCGACCTCGACCATGTCGGCGTCGGGTTCGCCGACCCCGCGGATCTCCTCGGTCTGCCCGGAGAAGACCTGCGGGAAGCCCGTGGCCCGCAGGGTCGAGGCGAGATCGCCGAGCGCGCTCTGCGAGGAGTACGGGATCGTCCGGTCGATCGCGGCGATGACGCCGGAGTCGGCGACCCACTGGTTGGGCCCCACGAGCGGGGTGGCGCGGATGAAGCCGGCGGCGAGCCAGATGACGAGGACGTAGACGACGCCAGCGGTCACGGTGCCCCCGATCGCGTCGATGCCCTGCCCGAGCTCGGAGTCCATCGCGCGTTTGATCCACGTGCCGATCCCGTTGCCGGCGAAGGCGAAGAGGACGCTGAGCACGAGCGGCATCGCCGCGAGCAGCGCGACGACGCCGGGATTCTCCATCGCCGAGGTGCCGGCGGAGAGGTTCTCGACGAGCGGGGAGAGCAGCCGTCCGGCGATCCACCCGACGACGAAGCCGACGACCGTGCACAGTCCGACGACGAAGCCCTGCCGGAATCCGGCGAAGAGGGCGCCGATGCCGAGGAGGACGATGATGATGTCGACGATGATCATGACACGGCCTTCGCCTCGCCGCGGGAGGCGGCGAGCAGCCGGTCGCGGGCTCCGGCGAATTCGCGGAGCTCGAAGTTCTCGATCTCCTTCTCACGACCGCCGCCGATGCCGGCGAGCAGGCGCATGCGCGTCGTCGACAGCTTCCCGGCGAGCCGGATCATCTCAGCCATCTCCGCCTTGCCGCCGGGGAACGACTTGGCCCACCGGCGGCCGGACTTCCGGCCCTTCCACGTGCCGAGCATGTCCGCCTCGGCGTGGGAGAGCCACCCGGAGTTCGCGTAGTCGCCGAGCATGTTGAGCGTGTGGAGGCGCTCGCTGCGGCGCAGCAGCAGCCCGAGAACGACCCAGCAGGTCGTGAGGATGAAGCTCAGGACGATGAGTCCGACGATCTGGGCGATCGGACTGATGAGCTGGAGGCCGGTCATCGACCCGTTCCAGATCGCGTGGAGGCACATGCCGATGAAGAGTCCGGGCAGCCACATGAGGACGACGGCCCACCACGGCCACTTGCGGGCGGCGAAGCCGATCGTCACCCCCGCCCAGCTCGAGAACGCGGTGTGGAGCAGCGGCGAGCACAGGCAGCGGAGGACGAAGGTGACCCACAGCCCCGAGGTGCTCTCCTGCCATGCGGTGCCGAGGTAGAGGATGTTCTCCGTGAAGGCGAAGCCCGCGCCGATGAGGGCACCGTAGACGAGGCCGTCGAGGGGGCCTTCGAAGTGCCGGCGGGCGGCGAGGACGAGGACGACGAGGAGGGAGGTCTTCATCGTCTCCTCGACGATCGGGGCCTGCACGACGGTGGCGAAGACGTCGGGCATCTCGCCGACCCCGACGAGGAAGAGGGCGACCTCGCCGACGAGGGAGACGAAGAGGGTGAGGATGACCGAGGCGACCGCGCCCCAGAGGAGGCAGAGGCCGAGGAGGATCTTCGGCTGCGGCTTCCACCTGTCGAGCCACAGGACGTAGGCGATGATCCCGACGAGCGGGATCGCCGAGAGCCCGATGAGGGCGAAGAGCCTGGCCCCGAACTGGAAGCCGCCGGCGACGGCCATGACGAGGAGGCCGAAGACGAGGGCGCACAGCGCGAGGATCGCGATCGCGAGCCGGACGACGTTCGTCGTCGAACCGGGCTCCTCGGGCGGCTGGGTGCGGCGCACCGCTCCCGTCCACGGGGTCTCCGACACCCGGTGATCGGGGGTCTGCATCGACGCGCGCACCCGCATCTCCTGTGTCACGGTCGGGGCGAAGCGCGGCTGTTCGTAGACTCGGCGGGGTCCCTGCCCCGGGTGCGGAATCCCCGGCTGCGAGCCGACCGGCTGCCTGTGGTGGACCGGGGGGCCGGGATAGACGGGTCGACCGGCGGGATCGCCGCGGCGCTGCTGCGGGCGTCGGGCCTGCTCCTCCTGCGGGCGCTGCTCCTCCTGCGGGCGCGGGCGGAAGCGCTCATCGCTGCGCCGCGGGTCGACCTGGGGCGGCCGGACGAAACCGGGCGGTCCTGCCATCGGCGGCCGACCACGGGCGGCCTGCCATCGGCGGGCCTGCCATCGGCGGTCGTCCCGGGAACTGCTGCGGGCCCATCGCCTGCCGCGGTCCGGGCTGCGGATTCCCGTGCGGGCGGTTCCCGTGCGGGCCGTTCCCGTGCGGGCCGGGGCCCTGGTTCGAGCCCGCCTGTCCTGGGCCGACCTGTTCCGACATAGTCCGTCCTTCTCCATGGGGCGCTCGAAGCCGCTGTTCAGAGCGTTGACTGCCCCATCAGTCTACGGTCGAACACTGACACGCACCCTAAAGCGACGTGTCCGTTCAGCAACAGCCGGCACCGGTCACTTGCGTGCATCTGACTGTGGATTCCCGGCACCGAGGCGGGAGGGCCGTGCCGTCGTCGCTGCCCGATTCTGCAGGGCTGAGGAGCCCGCCGGCCGCGCCCGGCCGCGCCGCCGACTCGCGTCCCCAGCCGTGAACCTGCCTTGTCGACTCGCGCTCATTCTCCTGTGGACGCCGGCACCGGTTTCCACAGGGGGTTGTCGGGGTCTGGTCAGGACTCTGTCGTGGGGCGTCCAATCGGGGCATGAAAACTCGCAGACGACCCACGCCCCTGTCCGTCCTCGTCCTCCTCATCGTCGCCGTCCTCTCCTGCGCCGGGCTCTCCCCCGGGCCCGCGCACGGGGCGAGTGCCGAGCTCGGCGAGGTGCCGATGCTCAGCAGCGCCGACGCCTACGGTCCCGGGATCTGGCACGAAGCGCCCGAGGGAAAGACCTGGTACGGGGCGTATCGGACGTTCCCGGACACGTTCGCGTACTGCATCGACGCGGGGAAGCAGTCGCCGCTGCCGGAGTTCTTCGCCGACGCGACGGCGCAGGAGGTCACGGCGCCGGTCACGGCGTGGGCGCTGGCGACGTACGCGGATTCACCGGATCCCGATGTGCAGGCGGCGCTGAGCGCGATCGCCCGGACCGATGAGCGCATCGACCACGATCACACGGTCCCGCCGCAGGAGCCGGGCGACCTCGGTGCGGAGTTCGAGGGGGCCGCGCAGCAGTACGAGACGATCATGGCCGAGGCGAAGCGGATGGCAGGACCTTACACGCTGACCATCGCGCTCGAACCGGTCCTCGACATCCCCATCCTCGAACCCTATGCCGCGGGCGAGGGGGACTTCGCTCGCGCCCCCGCAGACCCGACGCCGTCGTTCCCGACGACGAACCGGGTCACGCTCACCGCCGCCCTGACGACGGCGTCGGGGACCGCGGTGCCCGATGTGCCGATCACGCTCGAGGTCACCGGCGCCGACGGCCCGGCGAGTCTGACGAGCGGGACGGCTCCGGCGACGACGACGCTGACCGCCGAGGGTCCGGGCACGGTGAGGGTGAGCGCCTCGGCGAGCGTCGCCCCGGACACCGTCGCCCTCTACGAGCCGACGTCGGGCACCCGGGTGCAGCGGGTCATCACCCCGGGCGAACCCATCACGCTCACCGACTCCGCCGAGGTCGACCTGACCTCGCAGCCGCGGGTGGTCACGGAGATCTCGGAGGCGAACCCCTCCCCCGGGGACACGGTCACCGACACGTTCACCGTGTCCGGTCTCATCGGCGACCACACCGTCGACGTCGTCCACGAGCTGTGGGCGACGACGTCGAAGCCGGAGGTGGGGAAGAGGAACGACGACGCCGAGGTGGTCGGATCCGTGACGTCGGCGGACGTCGGCAACGGCACCCACGAGTCCCCCGGCATTCGGATCCCCGCGGACTTCCGCGGCTGGGTCTACTTCACCGAGACCATCGCCGCCGACGACTCGACGAGGGAGTGGACGGGCATCCACGGCCAGCCGAAGGAGACGGGCTTCACCCCGTGGACCCCGACAGCGCAGACCCAGGCCCGGCTCGACGGCGACACCGTGACCGACGAGGTCGCGGTGACCGGGCTGCGGCCCGGCGCCGAGGCGAGGCTCACGGTCACGGCCTATCGCACCGACGAGGAACCGGAGCAGTCGGCGACACCGTCGGGCACCGAGATCGCCGCCCAGGACATCACCGTCGTCGCCGATCAGGAGGGCAGCGCGACGGTGAGCACGGAGCCGATCGATATGCCCGTCGGCTGGGTGACGTTCGTGACGACGATTGCCGAGGACGACGTCCACCGCGGCTGGACGAGCGAATGGGGCATCCCCGCCGAGACCGTGGAACGGGTGGCGGAGGGCACCGCGAGTCCTCCCCCGACCGCGCCCTCGCCCCCGGAGCAGCCGGCGCCACCGGAGGAACCTGTGCCCTCGGAGGAACCTGTGCCGCCGAGCTCTCCCCCGACGACTCCGGTCGCGGACCGGCCTCAGGCCCCGGGCCCTGTCTCAGAGCTGCCGCGAACGGGAGCGACCGGCCATGGCTTGCTCATCGGCGCCGGCATCGTCCTCATCGGGGTGGGAGCGGCGACGCTGCTCGTCACCGGTCGGCGGAGACGATGAGGCCACCGGCGCGGAAGAGGTCGCGGAGCGCCGCTGACTCAGTCCCGACCGGACCACTCCTCGGCCCAGCGGCGGGCACCGGCGACGAGCAGGCTGACATCGGCGCCGACGAGGACGAACGACGCCCCTGCATCGAGGTAGGCCCGCGCCTGCACCGGGTCGAAGGCGTTGACGCCGACGGGTTTGCCCGCGGCCCGCACCGCCTCGAAAGTCGCGCGCACCGCCGCGGTGACATCGGGGTGCGTCTGCTGACCGAGCAGCCCCATCGAGGCGGCGAGGTCGGAGGGCCCGACGAAGACGGCATCGACACCGTCGACGGCGGCGATCTCCGCGGCGTTCTCCACGGCCGTCGCCGACTCGATCTGCACGGTCAGGGACACGAGGTCGGCCGCCCGGGTGAGGTAGTCGGGCACGGTGTTCCAGCGTGAGGCCCGCGCCAGCGCGGACCCGACCCCGCGGACCCCGGCAGGCGGGTAGCGCACGGCCCGGGCGGCCTCCTCGGCGTCGGCAACGGTGTCGACCATCGGCACGAGGAGGTTCTGGGCGCCGAGGTCGAGGTGCTGCTTGATGAGGACCCGATCGCACACGGGGACGCGGACGACGGGGGTGGCCGGATAGCCGTTCATCGCCTGGAGGAGCCGGGTCGTCGTCTCGAGGCCGATCGGCGAGTGCTCACCGTCGATGAGGACCCAGTCGAGCCCGGAGGACGCGGCGATCTCGGCGGCCACGGGCGACCCCGAGCTCACCCACATCCCCGCGAGGTGGTCGCCGTCGGCGAGCCCGCGGATCCGGTCGGCGAACGTCGGCGGCAGGTCTACTCGAAACGACATGTGATGGCTCCCAGATCTCCGTAATCGGCGTGGACGGTGTCGCCGGGGTGGACCCACATCGGTCGCGTGAATGAGCCGGCGAGCACGGTCTCGCCCGCCCGCAGGCTGTCCCCGTGGTCGGCGAGCTTGTTCGCCAGCCACGCGATGCCGCGGCCCGGATGGTCGAGGACGGCGGCGGCGACACCGGAGTCCTCGATCGTCTCGTTGCGGTAGAGCAGGGCTGCGACCCAGCGCAGGTCGACGGCGTCGACGGCCACCGGCCGCCCGCCGAGGACCATCGCGCCGAGGGCCGCGTTGTCGGAGATCGTGTCGACGATCGTGCGCCCCTCCATCTCGATGCGCGAGGAGAGGACCTCGAGCGCCGGGACGACGTACTCCGTGGCCCGCAGCACGTCGACGAGCGTGACGTCGGGGCCGGTGAGGTCGGCACCGAGGACGAACGCGAGTTCGACCTCGATGCGGACTCCCGAGTACTGCGCGTGGTCGATGACCGCGCCGGTCTCATAGACCTGGTCGGCGAAGATCGTCCCGTAGTCGGGTTCGGTGATGCCGGTGGCCTGCTGCATCGGCTTCGACGTCAGACCGATCTTGTGCCCGACCATCCGCCGTCCCGCGGCTTCGCCGCGCCGGCGCCACTCCCGCTGGACCGCGTACGAGTCCTCGACGGTCATGTCCGGGTGGGCGGCGGTGAGCAGACCGATCTTCGACCGCGTCCTCTCCGCTTCCGCGAGCTCATCGGCGATGCCCGCGATGACGGCGTCTTCGAGCATGTCCCCTCCTCAGAGCTGGTGGCCGAGCTTGAATTCCTCTTCGCCGTCCTCGGCGCCCGAGTGGGCTCCGAAGTCGGATTCGGCGTCCTCCCGGCGCGTGTAGGAGAACCCGTCGGCGCCGATCGTCACCTCCAGCTCGGAGTCGTCGGTGCGGGCGGTGAGCGGCACGGGGTTGCCCTCGAGGTCGAGGACCGTCGAGGCGTCGGTGTACCACGAGGGCACGACCGGGTTGCCCCACCAGTCACGGCGCTGGTTGTCATGGACGTCCCACGTCACCCGCGGGTTGTCGGGGTCGCCGGTGTAGTAGTCCTGCGTGTAGATCTCGATGCGGTGCCCGTCGGGATCGCGGAGATAGAGGTAGAAGGCGTTCGACACCCCGTGCGGCCGGGTCCCGCTCGATCGAGTCGGACATCCGCAGCGCGCCGAGCTTGTCGCAGATCGCGAGGATGTTGTGCTTCTCGTGGGTGGCGAACGCGACGTGGTGCATGCGCGGTCCGTCGCCGCCGGTCATCGCGGTGTCGTGGACGGTGGGCTTGCGGCGCATCCACGCCGCGTAGACGGTGCCCTCATCGTCCTGGATGTCCTCGGTGACGCGGAAGCCGAGGTCCTCCATGTAGTTCACGGCGCGCGGCACGTCCGGGGTGACCTGGTTGAAGTGGTCGAGGCGGACGAGCGCACCGGGCGAGTAGAGGTCGTAGCGCCATGCGAGCCGCTCGACGTGGTCGACGTCGTAGAAGAACTCGTAGGGGAAGCCGAGCGGATCCTGCACGCGCACGGAGTCGCCGATGCCGCGGACGAAGCCGTCCTTGCGCCGCTCGACGGGGCAGCCGAGCTCACGGTAGAACGCCTCGGCGGCGTCGACCTCCTCCGGGCTGCGGACCCGGAAGGAGAACGCGGCGACCGCGGGCACGGGACCCTTGCGGAGGACGAGGTTGTGGTGGATGAACTCCTCCATCGACCGCAGGTAGACGGAGTTCTCGTCCTCCCAGGTGACCTGCAGGTCGAGGACGTCGACGTAGAAGTCGCGGGAGCGCTGGAGGTCGGTGACGACGATCTCCATGTACGCACAGCGCACGACGTCGGGCGCGGGGACGGTGGGGGTGGTGATGGGGTCGGACATGGGTTTTCCTCTCACTGCTTCCCGAAGACGGGATTGTGGACCTCGCCGAGGTTGATGTGCACGGCCTGCTGGTCGGTGTAGAAGTCGATCGAGCGGTATCCGCCCTCGTGGCCGAGGCCCGAGGCCTTGACGCCGCCGAAGGGGGTGCGCAGGTCGCGGACGTTGTTCGAGTTCAGCCACACCATGCCGGATTCGACGGCCTGCGCGAAGTTGTGGGCGCGCTTGAGGTCCGAGGTCCAGATGTACGCGGCGAGCCCGTACTTCGTGTCGTTGGCGAGCTCGAGCGCCTCCTCGTCGGAGGAGAACTTCGTGATCGCGACGACGGGGCCGAAGATCTCCTCCTGGTAGATGCGCGCGTCGGGGGTGACGTCGGCGAAGACGGTGGGCTGGACGAAGTTGCCGTCCTCGAAGCCCTCGGGGCGTCCGCCGCCGGCGACGAGGCGGCCCTCCTCCTTGCCGAGCTCGACGTAGGACATGACCTTCTCGTAGTGCTCGGGGTGGACGAGAGCGGCCACCTCGGTGTCGGGATCCGAGGGCAGACCGACCTTGACCCGCTTCGCCTGGGCGGCATAGCGCTCGACGAACTCGTCGTAGATCGAGTCCTCGACGAGGATGCGCGACCCGGCGGTGCAGCGCTCACCGTTGAGGGAGAAGACCCCGAAGATCGTCGCGTTGACGGCGGCGTCGAGGTCCGCGTCGGCGAAGACGACGGCCGGGGACTTCCCGCCGAGCTCCATCGACAGGCCCTTGAGCCACGGGGCGGCGTTGGCGAAGATCGCCTGGCCGGTCGAGGACTCACCGGTGAAGGAGATGAGCGGCACGTCGGGGTGCTTGACGAGGGAATCGCCCGCGAAGCCCTCTTCGCCGAAGCCGTTGACCATGTTGAACACGCCTGTGGGCAGGCCGGCCTCTTCGAAGATGCCCGGCCACAGGGACGCCGAGAGCGGGGTGAACTCGGCGGGCTTGAGCACGACGGTGTTTCCGGTCGCCAGCGCCGGGCCGAGCTTCCACGATTCGAGCATGAACGGGGTGTTCCACGGGGTGATGAGCCCGGCCACGCCCTTGGGCTTGCGGTTGACGTAGTTGGCCTGCCGTCCGGGCACCTTGTAGGCGTCGTCGGTCTGGGCGACGATGAGGTCGGCGAAGAAGCGGAAGTTCTCCGCGGCCCGGCGGGCCTGGCCCTTGGCCTGGGTGATCGGCAGCCCGGAGTCGTAGGACTCCATGGCCGCGAGCTCGTCCTCGCGGGATTCGACGATGTCGGCGATGCGGTTGAGCACGCGGGCCCGCTCGCGCGGGAGCATCGTCGGCCACGGACCCTCTTCGAAGGCCTTCTTCGCCGCGGCGACGGCGCGATCGATGTCGGCCTTCTTCCCCGAGGCGGCCTTGATGTAGGGCTGGTTCGTCACGGGGTTGATGACGTCGAACTCGTCGCCGTCGAGGGAGTCGACGAACTCGCCGTCGATGTAGTGGCGGATCTTCTCCGGCAGGTTGGCGGGAGCAGTGGTGGACGCAGTCATGACTTGTCCCTCTCTGTTGCTGTGGTGGCTTCTTGGTAGCTGTGCAGGGTGGCGGTGCGGTGGGCGCGGACGACGCGTTCGACCTCATCCGCCGAGGCGGCCGCTCGGATGAGTGCGATGATCCGGGAGTGCTCGTCGACGGATTCCCGGGCGCGTTCGGGAACGAAGGAGAACGTCGAGTTGCGCAGGTGGGCGAGCCGGTCCCATTCGACGCCGACGAGCGTGCGGAGGCGATCGTTGGGGCAGCGGGCGAAGAGCGCGGCATGGAACTCGTGGTTGAGCCGCGTGAACTCGACCGGGTCGAAGTCGTCGAGCAGGGCGAGCATCTGCTCGTTGAGCGCCTCGGCGGCGGCGAGGTCAGTATCGGTGATGTGGGTGAGCGCCTGCGCCGTCGCCGCGCCCTCGAGGATCGCGACGGCCTCCATCGACTGGACGTACGACCCGTGGTCGACCATCGCCACCCGCGCTCCGACATTGCGCTCGAAGGTGACGAGACCGTCGGCTTCGAGCCTGCGGATCGCCTCCCGCACGGGCACGACGGAGGTGTCGAGGTCGACGGCGATCTGCGAGAGCACGAGCTTGTCGCCGGCGTCGAACGTGTGGTCCCCGATGCGCTCGCGGATCCAGTTGTACGCGAGCTCGGCCTTGCTCAGGCGCTGGCCGAGCGGGGCGGCCTCGGCGGTCATCGTGAGCTCTTCCATTCCTCGAACTTCGCCTTCCACTCACCGGTCGGCGGGAAGAGACCGTCGACGGGATTGCCGGCGGCGACCTGATCGGCGACCCAGCCGTCCTCGGTCTCCTTCTCCAGCGCTGCGTCGACGACCTCCTCGGCGAGGTCACGCGGGATGACGATGACCCCGTCGTCGTCGCCGACGATCACATCGCCGGGCAGGACGGTGGCGCTGCCGCAGGCCACGGCGACATCGGACTCCCACGGCACATGCTTGCGACCGAGCACCGCGGGGTTCTTCGCGGTCGCGAACACGGGGAGGATGCCGGCCACCTCGGCGGCATCGCGGACGCCCCCGTCGGTGACGACCCCGGCGGCGCCGAGGGACTTCGCGCGGAGGGCGAGGATGTCACCGAGCGTGCCCGATCCGGACTCGCCGCGGGCCTCGATGACGATGACCTCGCCGGGCTTGAGGGAGTCGAAGGCGCGCTTCTGCGCGTTGTAGCCTCCCCCGTGGGACTTGAAGAGGTCCTCCCGGTTGGGGACGAAGCGCAGGGTCTTGGCGACCCCGACGAGCGTCGTGCCCGGCTTGAGCGGACGGACCCCGTCGATGACGACGTTGTTGAGGCCGCGGGCGCGCAGCTGCGCGGACAGACCCGCGGTCGGCGCCTTCTCCAGCTTCTCGCGCAGCCCAGCGGGCAGGGATCCGTCGTCCTCCGGCGGGAGGCCTGCCTCCTCGCGGGAGCCCCACGCATCGGCGGCGAGCGCCTCGGTGACGGCCGGAGTGCTGCCCAGCGCTGCGTCGAAGTCGCCGGGACCCTCGACGACCTCGGTGCGCAGGCGTCCCGAGCTCAGCTGCTCCCCCGACGCCGAGGAGGCGCCGGTGACCTCGACCTCGACGACATCGCCGGGGGCGACGACGGTCGAGCCGGCCGGGGTGCCGGTGAGGATGACGTCCCCGGATTCCAGCGTGAAGTGCTGGCTGAGGTCGGCGATGATCTGGGTGAGCGGGAAGATGAGCTGGTCGGGGCCGGTGTCGTCGTCCTGGACGAGGGAGCCGTTGACCCACGTCCGGATCGTCAGCTCCTGCGGGTCGACCTCGGCGGCGGGGATGAGGTTCGGACCCAGCGGGGTGTAGCCGTCGCGGCTCTTCGAGCGCACGTTCGACCCCTTGTCAGGGGTCTTGAGGTCGTAGAGACCGAAGTCGTTGGACGCGGTGACGCCGGCGACGTGATCCCACGCCTCATGCGCGGTGACCCGATGGGCGGGGCTGCCGATGACGACGGCGATCTCGCCTTCGAACGCGAGCAGCTTCGTGCCGGCGGGGCGCTCGATCGTCGCTCCGCTCGGGGCGACCGAGCTCGCGGCCTTGAGGAAGTACGAGGGTGCGGCGGGGCGCTTGCCGCGCTGGGCCGAACGGGACTCGTACGCCACGTGGACGGCGATGATCTTGCCGGGGCGGGAGGGCACTGCAGTCGACATCGAAACCTCGTTCTCTCGTCGTTGATTGATTGAATCGTATACGATGCTTTGCCACTGGACAAGGGCTTGTCGTGATTTCCTGGATTCGCGTGCTTGATCGTATATGAACTGATACGATCTCAATCACAGTGTGCGTGATGGATCACTCGAGACGCACGAGGGTGTGTGAGAAACCGGAGGCTGATATGCACTTCCATCAGAACGGCTACGTGTCCGCGGATCCGCGGATCGAGGAGGCGGCGGGGTACGGCATCGACCGACCCGAAGCCCTGCCCGACGAGGTCGACGTCCTCATCGTCGGCAGCGGACCGGCGGGCATGGTCGCCGCCGCACAGCTCGCCCAATATCCCGAGGTCAACACCCGGATCATCGAGAAGCGCGACGGGCGCCTCGTCATCGGCCAGGCCGACGGCATCCAGGCGCGCTCGGTCGAGACGTTCCAGGCGTTCGGCTTCGCCGAGGAGATCATGCGCGAGGGCTACCACATCACGGAGATGGCCTTCTGGAATCCGGATCCCGAGAACCCCGATCACATCATCCGCACCGGCCGTCCCAAGGACGACGAGACCGGCGTCAGCGAGTTCCCGCACCTCATCGTCAATCAGGCCCGCGTTCTCGACTACTTCGCGCAGTTCGCCAAGCAGTCCCCGGCCCGCATCGAACCCGACTACGGCATCGAGTTCGTCGACCTCTCCGTCGAGGATCCCGCCACCGCCGCCGATCCCCAGCACCCGGTGTCGGTGACCGTGCGCTACACCGCCGGTGAGCGCGCCGGCCAGCAGCGCACGATCCGCGCCGGCTTCGTCATCGGCAGCGACGGCGCCCGCTCCGGGGTGCGCTCGGCGATCGGCCGGACGATGTCCGGTGACCAGGCCAACCATGCGTGGGGCGTGATGGACGTTCTCGCCAACACCGACTTCCCCGACATCCGCACGAAGTGCGCGATCTCGTCGAAGCACGGCAACATCCTCCACATCCCCCGCGAGGGCGGTCATCTCTTCCGGATGTACGTCGACCTCGGCGAGGTGCCCGTCGATGATGCGCGCAAGGTGCGCCAGACGAGCATCGAGGAGATCATCGCGAAGGCGAACGCCATCATCGCCCCCTACTCGCTCGACGTGAAGAACGTCGCGTGGCACAGCGTCTACGAGGTCGGCCACCGCCTCACCGACGCCTTCGACGACACCGACGAGTCGGTCCCGGACTCCCCGTGCCCGCGCGTGTTCATCACCGGCGACGCCTGCCACACGCACTCGGCGAAGGCCGGTCAGGGCATGAACGTCTCGATGCAGGACGGCTTCAACATCGCCTGGAAGCTCGGGCAGGTCGCGACCGGCCGGTCGTCGTCCGAGCTGCTGCGGACCTACTCCGCTGAGCGCCAGGTCACCGCGAAGAACCTCATCGACTTCGACAAGGAGTGGTCGACGCTCATGGCCACCCCGCAGGATCAGCTGCCGGACAAGGCCTACCTCGAGGACTTCTACGTCAAGACCGCGGAGTTCCCCGCCGGCTTCATGACCGAGTACACGGAGTCGATGATCACTGCCTCGACGGCCAACCAGGAGCTCGCGGCGGGCTTCCCCGTCGGCAAGCGCTTCAAGTCCGCGCGCGTCAACCGCGTCGTCGACTCCTACCCCCTCCACCTCGGGCACGAGGCGAAGGCCGACGGCCGCTGGCGGATCTACGTCTTCGCCGACGGGGCGACCCCGGGTCAGGAGACCGACGCCGAGGCGCTCAACGGAGTTCCCGGCCTCGCCGACTGGCTCGAATCCGATCCCGCCTCCCCGCTCGTGGCCTACCGCCGCACCGGCGAGGACGTTGACGCCCTCGTCGAGCTCAAGGTCATCTACCAGCAGCCGCACACGGAGTTCGACTTCACCGACGTGCCCCCGGTCTTCCGCCCCTTCGTCGGGAAGTACAGCCTCGAGTACCTCGAGAACATCTACGCGGCCCTGCCCGATGACGACATCTTCGACACCCGCGAGATCAGCCGTGACGGTGCCGTCGTCGTCGTGCGGCCCGACCAGTACGTCGCCGGCATCTACCCGCTGAGCGCCCGTGAGGAGATCGGGAAGTTCTTCGCCGGGGTCTTCCTCCCCGAGAGCTGAGAGCCGGCCTGTCTGAGAGCTGGCTGATGACCGGGGCGAAGGCCTCGGATTGGCACTGCGCCTGTGGCAGGGTGGTCGTATGGCTACGAATGAGAAGAGCATCACAGTCACCCGTGTCATCGACCACCCCACACAGGAGATCTTCGACGTCCTCACCCTCCCGGAGAACCACGAGCAGTTCGACGGTTCGGGGATGGTGCGGGCGGCGGAGAAGTCCCAGCGCATCCAGGGCGTCGGCGACGTCTTCGTCATGAACATGTTCGCCGACGCGATGGGCGGCGACTACCGGATGCACAACCATGTCACCGCGTACGACGCGAACAAGATGGTCGGGTGGCAGCCGGCTCAGTCGGACAATCCGAAGGAGCCCGGCGGCTGGGAATGGGTCTACGAGCTCAATGCGGTCGGCCCCGACAGCACCGAGGTGACGCTGACCTACGACTGGTCGAAGGTCGACGACCCGAAGCTGCTCTCCCTGTTCCCCGTCGTCAGCGAGGACCAGCTCGACGAGTCGCTCAACCGCTTGGCCGCCGCCGTCTCCGGGAGCTGACGCAGCCACTTTCGGCAGGCGACACCGCCGTCTCCGACTGTCGACCTCAGAAGCGCGAGCCCGAGTACTTCTCGGCGTGCCTGCGGTGACGGCAGTGCCGGCTGCCGTAGAGGCCGAAGATGCCGCCGACGATGAGGGCCGTGCTGCCGAGCGCCCACAGCACCGCCCCGGGCGCCGGATAGCCGATCTCCATCCCGCCGACCCAGCGACCCTGCTCGTCCATCCCGTCCCACATGAAGAACGGCGGGTCGAGCAGCATGAGGGTGAGCGCCACGAGGAGCACGAGCCCGAGGATCACCGCCGCCGGGGACCACATGACGAGTGAGCGTGAGATCCATGCGGTGACCGCGCACGCGATGATCGCGATCCACGGCAGCAGGAACGCGACATCGCTCGTCTCCGGGGCGATCGGCTGCTCGCCGAGCGAGGTGATGACGAGGCGGGGACCCTCATGGTTCCCGCTGTCGAGCACGGGCACCCAGATCATCGCCACCCAGGACGCGAGCGCGACGAGCGGCAGCCACCGCGCCACCCACCGCGACCGTCGACCGCGCGGCAGCAGCTGCGTGCCGACGGGTGCGGGGCGGTCCACGGTGTTCATGACCACCATCCTCGGTTTCACCTGCCGCCGGCCGGTGACGAGGATGTTGCAGAACTGTCACCCGGCCGTCTCACCCGGCCGCGTCATCCGGCGCGAGCGCGGATCTGCGTGCGGAGGACCTCCTCGGCGTGGGAGCGGGCGCGTCGCCGCGGCGGCGGGCGCACCGGGTCTCTCACCGACCACGCCGGGGCCGCGTCCGGCTCGAGCAGACCGGCGAAGACCCGACGCCAGTCACTCGCACCGCCGTCTGGAGGACCGGCGCCGGCCATCCCGCGGTTCGACCGCCGCGGATGCTTCATCCGTATGAGCAACGGCGGGGTCGTCGTCGCGTACCTCCGCCCGGTCGGGGTCGTCACCGTCAGGCCCGTCGCGGTCGCCTCGTGCGACCACCCGGGGTGCTCCTTCGCGTAGTTGCAGGAGGCGCACAGTCCCGAGCCGTTCTCCCACGAGGTGTCACCGCCGGCGGCGAACGGCTGAGCATGATCGGCGTGCTTGATCGGGGCATCGCACCACGGGGTCCGGCACCGATCGTCGCGGAAGATCACCATCTGCCGCAGCCGCCCAGTGAAGGCCCGCGAGCGCGATTCGGTGCCGACGAGCTGACCGTCGGTCACGCTCGTGAACATCCGCCTGATGAACACCTCCGCCTCGTTCGCGGCGAGGAACGTCCGCGCGGACTCCGCCGGCAGCGGCCCGAATCCGGGCATCCACGCCGGCACCATCCCGTCGGCGAAGAGCGACTCGGCGTCGATGACGACGTGGACCTCCGTCGGCACCGCCGCGGCCCTCGTCTGCCCGGTCAGCCGCTCGACGAAGCCGTCGGCCATGATCTGCGGGTGCCGCCGACCGTGCGCCTCCCCGGCGGCGATCACCGCATCCGCCTCGGCCTTCAGCCCCGTCCACACGGCCACGGCCTGCGGCAGCGGGAGGATCGCGCTCACCCGCCCCATGCCGTCGGCGAGCGTTGTCAGCGACACCCGCCGGTGAGCGGCGGCACGCTCCGCCTTCTTCGCGGCATCCGCGGCGTCGACCTGCATCGCCAGTGCCCGCACCTCGGTGCGCAGACCGCGCGGCCCCGACTGGCCGAGGCTCTCCCGCATCCGCGGCCCCGATCCCCCGGGTCGAGCGTCGCCGTCTCCTCGACCATGATCCGCGCCCGGTCCGCGGAGATCTCCCCGGCCGCCAGCGCTGCATAGGTGCCGGGCAGTTCGGTGACGAGCGCCTGGGCGGCGGTGAGGAACTTCCGCCCCGACCCCGGTGAGACCCGCTTGGCCAGCCCCACCTCGTCCCCGGCGCGCACACCCCACTCCTGGACGGGCAGTCCGTTCAGCCGGTCCCGGTCCCGGCGCAGCTCGGCGAAGGCGACGGCCTCAGCCGACTGGGCGGCGGCGATCGTCGCGGTGAGCTCCTCGAGCGCGGTGATCCGCGCGAGCGCCTCGTCCTCGGACTCCGCCGCCGCGGCACCGCGCAGGAATCCGCTCAGCCGGGCCACCTCGGCGAGGTAGTCCGACGCCCCGTCCGGGACAGGCGCCCCACCGGCGAGGGCAGGTTCGAAGTCCATGACCGCACCCTAGGGCACGGTCCTGACATGAGATCTCCGACCTCGGTGACCTGGGACGACACGCCACCCGGGCGTCACGCCCCGGCTTTGATCCTCCGCATGATCATGTCCATCGCGACGATGTTGTGGCCGCCCTCGGGGACGATGAGATCGGCGTTGCGCTTCGAGGGTTCGACGTAGAGCTCGTGCATCGGCTTGACGGTGCCGAGGTACTGCTCCTCGACGGATTCGAGCGTCCGACCCCGTTCGATGACATCGCGTTTGATCCGCCGCAGCAGCCGGACGTCGGCATCGGTGTCGACGAAGAGCTTGATGTCGAGGAGTTCGCAGATGCGCGGCTCGGCGAGGATGAGGATGCCCTCGACGATGATGACCGGGGAGGGCTGGACGACGGTCGTGTCCGTGCTCCGGTTGTGGTTGGAGAAGTCGTAGATCGGGCTCTCGACCGACCGCTGGCTGCGCAGCGCGAGGAGATGGTCGACGAAGAGGTCGTTGTCGAAGGCGTCGAGGTCGTCGTAGTTGACGCGCTCGCGCTCGGCGAAGGTGAGATCGTCCTGCCGGCGGTAGTAGTTGTCGTGGTAGAGCACCGAGGACACGCCGACGCATTCGGCGAGCAGCGCCCGGGTCAGCGTCGTCTTCCCGCTGCCGGTGCCCCCGGCCACGCCCACAGTCAGAATCTCCACGGTCGCATATTCCCTCGTCTCGCCCGAATGTCTCCCCAAATCTACCCGATGCGGCTCGTGTCCGACCCCTCCGATAGGGTGGAGGAAAGCTGCCGGAGCCGCGTCAAGGAGGTGGTCGTCGATGGATTCCGACTCTCGATTGTGCCGCCCCTCCCCCATGCCCTGACGCCTGCCGTCCGATCTCTCCTCCGCAGGCGTCGATCGACGACTGCCCGGAGACGAATATGGACGCGTCCACCATCCGCACCCTGACCGCTGACCGTGAGCTGCCGCGCCTGGCCGCAGCCGTGCGCCGCCTCGGCTCATCGGCGACCACCGACCTCATCGCACAGCTGCCCGCCACCGAGGCGGCTGTCGTCTTCCGACTCCTGCCGAAGACCGTCTCCGTCGACGTCTTCGACCGCCTCGACCGCGGCACGCGCTCCGACCTCATCACCGCGCTCGGCACCACGGAGCTGACGACGATCTTCGCCGACCTCGACCCCGAGGACCAGAGCCGCCTCGTCGACGAGCTCCCCGCCGGTGTCGCAACGAAGCTGCTCTCCGCGGTTTCCCCTGCCGACCTCGACGCGGTCATGGCCGTCGCCGGCTACGACCGGAACTCGATCGCCCGCCGGATGTCTCCGACGGCCGTCGTGGCGTGGGCAGACGACACCGTCGCCGAGGTGGCCGACCGGATCCGCGCCGCCGACGTCGATCTCGCCGACGTCCGCCTCCTCCCCGTCCTCACCGCCGACCGCACCCTCATCGGGACCCTCGACGCGCTCGCACTCCTCCGGTGCGACCCGCACGCCCCGGTCACCTCGGCGATGGACCCGCTCGAGACAGTCACGCACACGAGCGAGGACCGGGAGACGGCAGCCCGGGCGGCCCTGCGCGACGGCGTGCCCGTCCTGCCCGTGTGCGACAGCGAGAACCGCCTCGTCGGGATCGTGCCGATCGACGACGCGGCCCGGATCATCGCCGAGGCCGACGAAGCCGACTTCGCGCTCTCCGGCGGCACCCAGCCGCTCTACCGCCGGTACCTGCCGACCCCGATCCTCACGATCGCCCGCACGCGCATCGTCTGGCTCCTCGTCCTCGCCGTGTCCGCCGTGCTCACCGTCCACGTCCTCGAGATCTTCGAATCGACGCTCGCCGAGGTGGTCGCCCTCGCCCTCTTCATCCCCCTGCTCACCGGGATCGGCGGGAACACCGGCTCGCAGGCGGCGACGACCGTGACGCGGGCGCTGGCGATGGACGAGGTGGGGCTGCGGGACTTCGCGCGGGTCGCGGCCAAGGAGTTCACGACGGGCCTGGCCCTCGGCGTCCTCCTCGCCGTCCCCGCGTTCGCGATCGCCTCCCCGCTCTACGGCCTCGACATCGGGACGATCATCGGCCTCACCCTCATCGTCAACTGTCCGATCGCCGCCCTCGTCGGCGGGTCGATCCCGCTGGCCGCCAAAGCGTGCCGCGTCGATCCGGCGGTCGTGTCGACCCCGTTCATCTCGACGTTCTGCGATGCCAGCGGACTGCTCGTCTACTTCACGATCGCCATCACGATCATGGGCCTGTGAGCGCTGCGCGGAAGGCCGGGTCAGCCGAAGTGCTGGGTCAGCTGCGCCCACAGCTCGTGGTCGAAGCGACGGCGGGCGAGAAGACCGGACATGTGGCGCACGGCGTTGTCGACCTTGCCCCGCCACACCTCGATGGCCTCCCGCGCATCCCCGCGGGAGAGTGCCCGGAAGATGCCGCGGTCGTCGGCGAGGATCCGGTCGCTGGCCGGTGAGTAGTCGAGCCTCAAAACGGAGATGAAGAGGCGCAGACGCAGGGTGAGCGATTCGAAGGCCCGCGCGCTCTGCCGCAGCCCCGAGGCGCGCGCGAGCTCCTGCTGGAAGTGGAGGTCGGCGTCCTCGACGTCGATGCCGCTGCGCGTCGCCGCCGAGGCCTCGACCTGCCGGAGGGCGAGCTGGACGGGGACGAGGAACCGCTGCGGGCGCAGGGCGAGGGACCGCAGCAGCACCTCGCCGACGGCCATCCGCGCCGCGTAGAGGTCGAGGACGTCGACGGTCGTGATGAGCGGGATCCTCGCCCCGCCGCGGGTGCCGTCGAGCAGTCCGTCGTCGACCATCCGCCGCAGTGCGGCATCGACCGAGGACCGCGGCACCTCCATGCGGCGGGAGAGCAGCTTCGGGCTGATCCGGTCCCCGGGTTCGTAGCCGGAGTCGATGATCTCCTCGCGCAGGGCGATCGCGAGGTGCTCGGTGATCGAGCGGGTCGCGCTCGGCAGCCACGAGGAGATCTCCATTGAGTCAGAACTCGTGGAAGTTTTCGGCGCTTCGGTCTGCCGCCCGGCCTGCCAGTTCACCCCTTCGAAGCCGTGGCGCACGCGCCCGGAGACGAGGTCGAGGAGCGAGCCGGGAATGTCCTGACTGTGTGCGAACGCCTCCTTGAGCGCGGTGACGAAGGCGTCGATGTCACGGTGGAGGGAGAGGTGGCTGAGATGCGGAGCGTGCTCGAACGATGCGGCGACGACCTCGGCGGCTCGCCGAGGGGGTCGAAGACGACGAGCCGCAGGTCGCTCGGGGCGACTCCGGGCACGCCGTCGCGGATGATCGTCATCGCCGCCTCATCGGCCTGCCGGTGCTCGCTGCCGAAGCGCTGGGACCACCGGGTGACCCCGGCCGAGCGCAGCGCGGCGACGAGCCCGGCGATGCGCCGCTGGATCCGCCTGGCCGGGACCGCCGGGCCGGGCTCGGCACCTGCACGTCGGCGGAAGCCGACGACGATGAGCGGGAACCCGCCGACCGCGGCGACGACCTCGTCACCGCCGCCCCCGGCCACCCGGACCTCGGCGAGACGAGCCGAGGACACCGTGAGGTCCCGCATCGCCCGGGTCACGATGCTCTGGCTCAGGCCCGTCGCCTCGGCGAGCGCCCGGGTCGAGAAGTCCGGTCCGGAGATGCGGGCGCCCGCGGTTCCCACGAGCGCTTCGACGACCTGGGCGGCGGTGCTCTGGATCTGCGGCCGGCCGCTGCGGGGACGGTCGCCGAGGTCGGCGCGGCGGACCCAGCGACGCAGACTCGACTCGGACACCCCCGCTTCCGCGGCCGCCTCGGCGATCGAGGTCACCGCCGCGCGAACGACGGTCTGACGACGGAACTCGGGCGTGTACATGACCCGATTCTACCCGCGCGCTCACGACTTCTGACTCAAATTATTCGGCGGGCGGTCGCCAGCCATTCACCCCGCATTCGGGGCGGCGCATACTGAGGGAAATCCCGCTGGAACCCCGTCACGACAGTAAGGACGACCCACGTTGCTGCACACAG
Organism: Brevibacterium sp. LAARM2_SD2; assembly: GCF_057364785.1. Classification (NCBI taxonomy): domain Bacteria; kingdom Bacillati; phylum Actinomycetota; class Actinomycetes; order Micrococcales; family Brevibacteriaceae; genus Brevibacterium; species Brevibacterium sp. LAARM2_SD2. The sequence continues at coordinate 38,943 of NZ_JBNFOM010000007.1, forward strand.
ACACCGACCTCGAACAGCTCACCGCGGCCTCGGTCGACACCGTCCGCAGATGGCTGCGAGTGGCCACGAACAAGACCGCTGCGAAGAACCCCGCGGGCGAACGCCTCTCGGCCGTCCTCTCCGACCCCAATGGGCTCGACTTCACCGTCGGGTTCGTCGACCGCGTCGTGCGCACCGATGACGTCCACGCCGCCGCCGATGCGCTCGCCGAGGTCGGCAGGCTCGCCCCGGAGACGATGTCGAAGCTCGACCGCGCGCAGATCAAGGCCGGCGCGGCCCTGGCGAAGGTGATGCCGCAGGTCGTCGTGCCCGCCGCCCGCACGCGCCTGCGCCAGATGGTCGGCCACATGGTCGTCGACGCCCGCGACAAGCCGTTCGGCTCGACCGTCGCCAAGCTCACCGGTGAGGGCCACCGCCTCAACATCAACCTCCTCGGCGAGGCCGTGCTCGGCGATGCCGAAGCCGACCACCACCTCGAGGAGACGCACCGCCTGCTCGCCCGCGACGACGTCGACTACGTCTCCGTCAAGGTCTCCTCGGTCGCCTCGCAGCTGTCGATGTGGGCCTTCGACGAGACCGTCGACTACGTCGTCGACCGCCTCCGCCCGCTCTACGCCCAGGCCGCGAAGGCCCCGACGGGCGCGAAGTTCGTCAACCTCGACATGGAGGAGTACCGGGACCTCGAGCTCACGCTCGCCGTGTTCACCCGCCTGCTCTCCGAACCGGAGTTCACCGACCTCGAGGCCGGCATCGTCATCCAGGCCTACCAGCCCGACGCCCTCGGGGCGATCCAGCGGCTCAGCGAGTTCGCGAGCCGGCGCGTGGCCGCCGGCGGCGCCGGGATCAAGGTCCGCCTCGTCAAGGGCGCGAACCTCGCGATGGAGACCGTCCACGCCGAGGTCGCCGGCTGGCCGACGACGACGTGCGATTCGAAGCAGAGCACCGACGCGAACTACAAGCGCGTCCTCCACTGGCTCTTCACCCCCGAGCGCATGGAGGGCCTGCGCATCGGCGTGGCCGGCCACAACCTCTTCGACATCGCCTTCGCCCACCACCTCTCCGTCGCCCGTGAGGTCACCGACCGCGTCGAGTTCGAGATGCTCCAGGGCATGGCCACCGAGCAGGCGGCCGCCGTGACCGAGGACGTCGGGGACCTCCTCCTCTACGTGCCCGCCGTGCACCCGAAGGAGTTCGACGTCGCGATCTCCTACCTCGTGCGCCGCCTCGAGGAGAACTCCGCGACGGAGAACTTCATGTCCGGCATCTTCGAGCTCGCCAACGGCAATGCGATCTTCGACCGCGAAGCCGACCGCTTCCGCGCCTCGGTCGCGCAGCTCGAGTCCGAGCTCGCCCGCGACGGCGAAGCCGCACCGCTGCCGAACCGCACCCAGGACCGCTCCGCCGCCCACGTCGCCGGACCCGCCCAGGTCGTCTTCGCCAACGAACCCGACACCGACCCGTCGCTGCCGGCCAACCAGAAGTGGATCCGGTCGATCATCGCCGAGGCGACCGCACCGGGCTACCTCGACTCCCGTCCGGCCGCGCCGACGATCGCATCGACCGACGAGATCGATGCGATGATCGCTCGCGGTCGCACCGCCGCCGCGGACTGGCGTGCCCTCGGGGCGGCAGCGCGTGGGGAGATCCTCCACCGCGCCGCCGAGATCTTCGCCGCCCGCCGCGGCGAGTTCATCGCCGTCGAGGCCGCCGAGGTCGGGAAGATGCCGTCCCAGTCGGATCCCGAGATCTCCGAGGCGATCGACTTCATCCGCTACTACGCGCTCCACGCCCTCGAGCTCGAGAAGCTCGAGGGGGCGACGTTCACGCCCGATGAGATGGTCGTCGTCACCCCGCCGTGGAACTTCCCCATCGCGATTCCGACCGGCGGCACCGTCGCGGCCCTCGCCGCCGGCTCCGCGGTCATCCACAAGCCCTCGGGTCCGACCCCGTACTGCTCGGCGCTCATCGTCGACGCCCTGTGGGAGGCAGGCGTCCCGCGCGACGTCCTCCAGCTCAGCGCGCCGATCGAGCGAGAGCTCGGTCAGCACCTCGTCTCCCACCCGGATGTCGACCGCGTCATCCTCACGGGCGCCTCGGAGACGGCCGCGCTGTTCAAGTCCTTCCGCCCCGAACTCCACGTCAACGCCGAGACCTCGGGCAAGAACGCCCTCATCATCACCCCGGCCGCCGACCGCGACCTCGCCGTCGCCGACCTCGTGTACTCCGCATTCGGCCACGCCGGGCAGAAGTGCTCGGCGGCGTCGCTCGGCATCATGGTCGGATCGACGTACGACTCCGAGCGCTACCGCAAGCAGCTCATCGACGCCGCGTCCTCGATGGTCGTCGACTGGCCGGCCAACCTGTCGGCGACGATGGGTCCGCTGACCGAGGACCCCTCGGACAAGCTGCGTCGCGCGCTGACGACGCTCGAGCCCGGCGAGTCGTGGCTGCTCGAGCCCAAGCAGCTCGACGGCACCGGCCGCCTGTGGAGCCCGGGCATCAAGGACGGGGTCAAGCCCGGGTCGTTCTTCCACCTCACCGAGGTGTTCGGTCCGGTCCTCGGCCTCATGCACGCCCGCGACCTCGACGAGGCCATCGAGTTCCAGAACGCCGTGGACTTCGGTCTCACCGGCGGCATCCACTCGCTCGATCCCGATGAGGTCCGTCAGTGGGTCGACCGCGTCGAGGTGGGCAACGCCTACGTCAACCGCGGCATCACCGGCGCGATCGTCCAGCGCCAGTCCTTCGGCGGTTGGAAGCAGTCGTCTGTCGGTCTGGGGTCGAAGGCCGGCGGCCCGAACTACCTCATGCTCTTCGGTCACTACACCGACGATCCGGCGACCCTGCCCGGTTCGGTCGGCGACGGTCAGAGCCTCGAGCGCGCCCAGGCCGACGACCGCCGCTGGTTCGACGCCGAGTTCGGTGCCGCGAAGGACCACACGGGACTGCGCTCGGAGGCGAACATCTTCCGCTACCGTCCGCGCCCGGTCACCCTGCGCGTCACCGCGGCGGCGACGGCGTTCGACCTCGAACGCTCGCTCTCGGCCGCGCAGACCGTCGGCTCGACGGTGCAGCTGAGTGTGGCCACGGACATCTCGGCGGACGTGAAGATCGCCGTCGAGCGCTCGGGTGCGGCCTCCCGCGTCGAATCGGCTGAGGCGTTCGCATCGATGGTCGCCGACGGCCGCTACGACGACACCGTGGGCGCGCGCATCCGCGTCCTCGGCACGTACGAGCCGGAGCTGCTCGCGGTCGCAGCAGAGCGCCCCGAGGTCGCCGTCATCGACGAGCCCGTCACCTCCTCGGGTCGCGTCGAGCTGCGCTACTACGTCCAGGAGCAGGCCGTGTCGATGACGCTGCACCGCTTCGGCAACCCGAGCCGTGACTTCCACGAGCTCGCCGCCGAGCTCAAGGCGTGATCATCCGAGCCTGATCGCCGCGGACACACCAAGGGCGCTCAGCCACCTCTGACCCAGGCGGCTGAGCGCCCTTCGCCGTTCCCTCAGGCCCAGTCGACTCCCTCAGGCCCAGTCGACGTCGTCGGACGTCAGCCAGCTGAGGGGATTGACGTTGCGCCCGTTGGTGATCGCCACGGACAGGTTGTTCGCCAGGTAGCGGTCCTCGGAGACCTCGAGCGGGCGGCCTGCCGCGTCCCGGCTGCGACGGACGTGGCGCAGCAGCGGACGGCCGCGGGCGACGTCGAGCAGCGCCGCATCCTGGATGCCGCAGACGATGGCGGAGAAGACGTGGTCGGCTCCGGCGAAGACGATGCCGTGGACGTCGGCGAGGTGACGGGTGACCGATCCGAGGTCCGCGGGCAGCGCCTCGATGATCTGCCCGAGGCGCTCGGGGTAGCGGGTGCGCTCGACCATGACCTTCTCTCCGTCGAGCGTGCGCACGCGCAGCACCGCGAGCACCCGGGCGCGCGGATCGACGCTGAGCGCAGCAGCGGTCCGCTCGCCCGCGATCTCCCAGCTCTGCTCGATGACGAGTCCGCCGGGAGTCCGTCCGTGGGCGCTGGCCCATTGGGCGAAGCTGCGGAACTCCTCGGCGATCGCGGCGGGCCGGGGCACCCGGAGCACCGATTTGCGCACGCCGCGCCGGCCGCTGATCGTGCCTTCGGCGACGAGCAGTCTCAGCGATTCGCGCACAGTGCCGGGAGCGACGCCGAACTCCTCGGCGAGCACCGTCTCGGCGGGCAGATTGTCCCCGACCGCCAGCCGTCCCTCGCGGATCGCGTCACGGATCTGCTCGGCGATCTGCTCGTAGCGCGCACCCGGCTGGCCGTTCGCCGCCGCCTGTCCCGTGGTCATGGGCCCCCTCTCCACTCCCGCCATCATTCCACTCTGCCAGAACGGGCCCGGAACCCGGGTCCGCGAATTCACCGAGTCGTCACCACGCTTCCACTCCACGGTCAATGTTCACTGGTGAAGTACAACTGTCGCACTCAAGTTCACCAGTGAACTTATTGTGTGATCCGCCCGACATCTTCTAGGGTGGGAATCGTTCCGCCCCTTCCGCACGACCCGAGTGCGCCCTGCGCACACAGTCCGAAAGGCGAGTTCAACCATGTCCAGAATCACGCGCACGCTCACTGCAGTCGCAGCCGCAGGAACCCTTGCCGTTCTCGCAGGATGCGGATCCGCCGCCGCCGAATCCGATGAGTCGGCCAACTGGCGCCAGGCCACATCCGTCGCCGAGGGCGGGGGCATGGATGCCCTCGTGACCGCGGCACAGGCCGAAGGCACCCTCAACGTCATGGGCCTCTACCCCGACTGGGCGAACTACGGGGGCCTGCTCGACGCGTTCTCGGAGAAGTACGGCATCGAGATCAACAACGACACGTCCTCCGGCTCGAGCCAGGACCAGATCAATGCGGTGAAGAACCGCGTCGGCCAGGACACCTCGCTCGACTACCTCGACACCGGCGAGTCCTTCGCCGTGACCTCGACGAACGAGGAGCTGCTCGCGAACTACACCCCGGAGACCGCCGGTGACCTGCCGGAGACCATGAAGTCCGCCGACGGCACGTGGTACAACCACCTCGGCGGCACGGTGGGCATCGGCTGCGACGCCGCCGCCGTCGAGACCTGCCCGACGAGCTTCGCCGACCTCCTCGATCCGCAGTACGAGGGCCAGGTCGCGCTGCCGGGCGATCCCACCACAGGTGAATCGGGCTTCATGATCGTCTATGCCGCGGCACTGGCCAACGGCGGCAGCCTCGATGACATCCAGCCCGGGATCGACTACTTCGCGCAGCTCTCCGACTCGGGCAACCTCATCCCGTCCGAAGCGGTCTCCGGCACGGTCGAGACCGGGGAGACGCCGATCGTCCTCAACTGGGATTACCTGTTGCTGCAGTGGGCCGACGACGTCCGGGACTCCGGCGTCGACTTCACGACGACGATCCCCTCCGATGGGACCGTGTCCTCGTACTATGCCGCTTCGGTCAACGCCGACGCCCCGCACCCGGCTGTCGCCCGCCTGTGGCAGGAGTTCGTCTTCAGCGACGAGGGGCAGAACCTCCTGCTCCAGGGCTACGTCAAGCCCGGCCGCCTCGACGCGATGGTCGACGCCGGAACCGTCGACGAGGAGGCGCTCGGCAAGCTGCCCGAAGCCGCGACGAGCGAACCGGCACCGCAGCCGAACGAGGAGCAGCGCGCCTCGCAGCAGCAGGTGCTCGCCGACAACTGGGCCCAGGCCGTCGGATGACCCTGCCGGTCGCAGCCCCCTCCCGTCCGGGTCGGCGAGTCCTCTCGCCGGCCTGGGCGGCCCTGGCGCCGCTGACGCTCATCCTCACGGTCTTCTTCGCCGTGCCCGTCATCGGCATGGTCGTCACCTCGCTGCTCGTCCCCGGTGACGCGGGGCAGGAGCCGAGCCTCGGGTTCGCGAACTTCACCTCGCTCGGCTCGGGCTCACGGTCGCTGGCCCTGCAGAACAGCCTCGTCCTCTCCTTCGCCGCGGCGACGGTCGCGATGGTCGCCGGCGGGATCTGCGCATGGGCGCTCTCAGCTGTGCGGTCGAAGGTCGTCGGCGCGATCGCCGCGGTCGTCTCGAGCGTGCTCGCCAACGACGGCGGGGTGCCGCTGGCGTTCTCCTTCATCGTCGCCGTCGGCAACACCGGCTACTTCGTCTCGCTGCTCACCGCGCTCGATCCGTCCTTCACCCTCTACAGCGTCAAGGGCCTCATCCTCATGTACCAGTACTTCCTCATCCCGACGATGATCCTGCTCACCCTCCCGAGCTTCATCGCCCTCAAGCGGGAGTGGCGGGAGGCGAGCGCGTCCCTCGGGGGCACGTCGTGGGTCTTCTGGCGACGGGTCGGGATCCCGGTCCTCACCCCCGCCGTGCTCGGCGCGTGGCTGCTGATGTTCGGGGCCGCCTTCGGCACCCACGCCTCAGCGGCGGTGCTCATCGGCACCGGAGCGTTCCCGCTCATCCCCCTCGAGATCGCCGGCCAGCTCGCGAGCTCCGCAGCCACCGGCGGCGAGGGCACGGCGATGGCGCTCGGCGTGACGACCGGGGTCGTCGCCGTCATCGTGCTCATCGCCTTCAACGCCCTGACGAAGAGGAGCGCCGCATGGCTCGATCGCTGAACCCCCGCCTCGGCGAGAGCAGGACCGCCCGCACCCTCACCTGGCTGCCGCTCATCGCCCTGGCGATCTTCGTGCTCACCCCGCAGCTGAGCTCGCTGACGTATGCGTTCTTCCGGACCGACGGCACGTTCACCACGGACGGGCTGAGGGGACTGGCCGACTCCGGAGCGATCGTCGCCCCGCTCATCCGCAGCCTCCTCATCGCCGCGCTCACCTCCCTCGTGCTCATCGGCACGCTCGTCCCGGCCGTCGTCGCCGTCCACCTCTGGGCGCCCCGACTGCGGTCGCTGCTCTCCATCCTCTGCACCCTGCCGCTCGTCATCCCCGCGATCGCCATCGCCGCCGGCATGACGACGGTGCTGCGGGGACTCGCGTCGAACGGCCGGGGCAGTCTCGGCATGGAGATCAACCTCCTCCTCCAGGCGGAGAACCTGCCGCTCGTGCTCGTCGGCACCTACGTCATCCTCTGCCTGCCGTTCACCTACCGCTCGATCGACGCGGGACTCTCCTCCCTCGATCTGCGCACCCTCCACGAGGCCTCGGCCTCCCTCGGCGCGGGCCTGCAGACCACGCTGGCGCGCGTCGTCGTGCCCAACATCCGCGGGTCGGTGATGTTCTCCGCGTTCTACGCCTTCGCGCTCTCGATCGGGGAGTACACGATCGCGGCCACTCTCTCGATCAACACTCTGCCCGTCTACCTCAACACCCTCTCGGACGCGAACTTCCGCGGGTCGATCACCCTGTCCGTCCTGCTCAACCTCACCACCTGGCTGCTGCTCGCGACCGCGACCATCAGCGCCTCACGATTCGACCGACGCAGCCTCGGCGACGCGGCAACCCCCGCCGCCCCGGCCGCCGCGCCGCAGAAGGAGACCCAGCCCGCATGATCCAGACGACCGCTCCGGAGCAATCGCGCCCGGCCGCAGCACTTGCCTCCGACCCGAAGTCCGTGACCTTCCGCGGTGTGGTCAAGTCCTTCGGGACCACCCGCGTGCTCACCGACGTCGACATCGACATCGCCGCCGGGTCGATGGTGAGCTTCCTCGGGCCCTCCGGGTGCGGGAAGACGACGACCCTGCGCATCCTCGCCGGATTCGAGTCCGTCGACTCCGGCGATGTCCTCGTCGGCGGGCGATCCGTCCTCGGGCTCCCGCCCAACCGCCGCGACATGGGCATGGTCTTCCAGGGCTACAGCCTCTTCCCCAACCTCACGGTGAGCGAGAACATCGAATACGGTCTGCGCATCCGGAAGGTCGATGCCGGCGCGCGCGCTGCCCGCCGCGACGAGCTCCTCGAGATCTGCGGCCTCGGCAATATGGGGCCCCGCTTCCCCCACCAGCTCTCCGGCGGTCAGCAGCAGCGCGTGGCACTCGCCCGGGCGCTGGCGACCCAGCCGCAGGTCCTCCTCCTCGACGAACCCCTCTCGGCACTCGACGCCACGGTCCGCGCCGCGCTGCGCGACGAGATCCGGCGGGTGCAGCAGTCCCTGGGCACGACGACGGTCTTCATCACCCACGATCAGGGCGAGGCGCTCGCGATCGCCGACCGCGTGGCCGTGATGAGCGCCGGACGCATCGCACAGCATTCGGCTCCCGAGACCGTTTACGCCCGCCCGGCCACCCCGTTCGTCGCCCGCTTCGTCGGCACCGTCAACGAGTTCGCCGTCCCCGCGACCTGGCGCCCGGACGATCGGCTGCCGGATGACCCCGACGGCACCGAGGTCGTCTTCGTCCGCCCCGAGCACCTCGCGATCACACCGTCGCCCGACGGGGCGTTGGCGGTCACCGGCACGACCTACACCGGCGAGCGCACGATGGTCCGGCTCGGCCGCCCCGACCGCCTCGGCGCCGGACCGGGTGCCTGGTCGGCGTCGCTGTCCTCGGCCGATGCCGCGCAGCTGCGCCCCGGGGACCGCGTCAGCGCCCGGATCACCGCCGCTCCTGCCCTGCGGGTTCCGCGCGCCGAGGCGGGTGGGGCGTGGGCGTGATCGACACCGCTCTGCCCGTCCGTGCGGCGATCTTCGACTGCGACGGCATCCTCGTCGACTCGGAGCGGCCCTGGCTCGACCTCATGGCGTTCCATCTCGAGCGGCTCGGCGCCGACCGGGCCGCCGCGGAGTCCTTCCGCGGTCTCACCGCCGCCGAGGCGGTGGCCCGTCTCGACGCAGTGCGCACCGGCACCGCCCCGGTCCCCGCTGTCGCCGAGGTCGACCGCGCCTACAGTGCCGCCCTGACCGCGGTGTCGGCCCCGATGCCGGGGCGCCCGAGCTCGTGCGCGCGCTCTCCGGCGCCGTGCCGATCGCGGTGGCGAGCAACGGTCGCCGCGCGGACGTGCGCGGGCTGCTCGACCGGACGGGACTGCTGCCGCTCTTCGACGAGGTCGTCACGATCGACGACGTCGACCGCGGGAAGCCGTTCCCCGACATCTACGAGCAGGCCGCCCGGGCGCTCGGCCTCACCTCCGCCGCGGCCGTCGCGTTCGAGGACTCGCGCGTCGGGTCGCAGGCCGCTCACACCGCCGGGTGCACCGTCATCGGCGTCAATGCCGATCCGTCCATCGCCCTCGTCTCCGCCGTGCGCCTGGCGGATCTGACGCAGCTGCGCTTCGATCCTGCGACCTCCACCCTCCACCTCGACTCCCGAAGGGGCGATGACCGATGACCTTCACCCTCCAGACCTGGAACGTGTGGTTCGGCGGCCGGGAGGTGAACTTCGGCCAGGACAAGCAGTACGCGATCGCCGCGCAGTTCCCCGCCGAGATCCTCGCCGTCCAGGAGTGCTGGGGAGCCGCGGCCGAAGCGCTCGCCCCCAAGCTCACCGCCGCCCTCGCCCAGTCCGGCCCGGACGTCGCAGTGCTGAGCACCGGGGAGGCCACGGCCGTCGACGACACCGATACGACGCCCTTCGCGCAGGCCGCCCTCGTCCGACCGGTGCCCGAAGGCCCGCAGATCCTCGTGTGGTCCGTCCACCTCGCGCCCTACCCGTACGGTCCCTATCAGGCGCTGGCCGGCCGGGGACAGGAGATCGCCGACGCCGAGGAGGCTGAGCGTCTCGCCCAGATCACCGCGGTGCTCGCAGAGACAGAGCGCATCCTCACCGCCGCGGGCGACCCGGAGATGCCCGTCGTCATCAGCGGCGACTTCAATGCCCCGGCGACCCTAGACTGGCACGCGCGAGCGGACCGGCCGAACACCCGGTGGGCGAGCACCGACGCCGTGCTCGCCGCCGGGTTCGTCGACACCTATCGGCACATCCATCCGGACCCGGCCGCGACTCCCGCCGACACATGGTCCCCGATCGAACCGCTGCCCACAGGAGACGGCGGCGGCGAACCGCGGGACAGGATCGACTTCGTCTTCTCCCGCGGACTCGACGTGCTCGACTCGGTGGTCCGCGGCTGCGTGGCCGCCGGCGAGGAGCACCCGCGCTCCGGGTTCGCCGATGTCGGCGGACGCTGCGCTCTCATCCCCGGTCAGCGGGACAATCGGTTTCCCTCCGACCATCAGCTCGTCGAGACGCGGTTCGCGTTCCGTGTCGGTCCCGGAGTGTAGGCTCGGTCACAGTCAGCGCGTTCAGTGGACTGCCCGAGTGTTCACATCGCGTTCACATGGTTGCCGTCGGCGTCGACCAGTGGGCCGATAGGGTGCAAGGGATCCGTCCGTCGCGTCCGCGCGTGCCCACTGATCCCGAAAGGCCTCCATGAAAGCCTCGTCCTCCCTCGCCTCCGCCGCCGCTCTCGGCCTCGTCGCCGGCCTCGGACTCGTCCTGCCGGCCGCCTCGGCGAGTGCTGCGACCGCTCCGCACATCAGCGAGATCGGCTACACCCTCGACACCGACTTCATCGAGATCGCCGCCGACCCCGGCACCGACCTCTCGGGATGGACCGTCGGCTCGGTGACCCGCGGCGGCAGCGTCCAGGCGGCGGAGAACGTCACCACGGTCCCCGACGGCACGACCGTCGGCGACTCCGGTGCCCTGGCCGTCGAGGTGCCGATCACGAACTCCGTGAACTCCGGATCGGCCGCCGACGGCAGCTACGGGGCCTCGGCATTCGCGATCGACGACGCGGGCACGCTCATCTCCTTCGACCAGATCGGCGGCGTCACCGGCGGCAGAGGCGTGACGGGCAGGGCGAACACCCACACCCCCGACCCCGTCGTCGACGAGGAGGCGACCCCCACGGGCGCCACGGCCACCGGCGGTCAGTCGATCCAGCTCATCGACGGGGCGTGGAGCGCGGCCCCGCCGACCCCGGACACCCTGCCCGACGACGGCGGCGACGGCGGCGACGGCGGCGGCCCGGCTCCTGAGGACGTCACCCCGATCGCCGACATCCAGGGCACCGAGGACGCCAGCCCGATGCAGGGTGAGACGGTGAAGACCCGCGGGGTCGTCACGGCCGCGTATCCGACCGGCGGACTCGGCGGCTACTTCGTCCAGACCGCGGGCTCCGGCGGGGCCGACGACGCCACACCCGGTGCCTCCGACGGCATCTTCGTCTACTCCCCCGACACCGTGGCCGACGTCAGCATCGGCGACTTCCTCGAACTCACCGGCACCGCCTCGGAGCGCTACGGGCAGACGCAGCTGACCGTCTCCGCCTCCGGGATGACCCGCCTCGACGAACCCGTCGAGGCGGTCAAGGCCGTCGAAGGCGCCTTCCCCGACGATGCCGCCGAGCGCGAGGCCCTCGAAGGCATGCTCGTCCAGCCCTCCGGCGAGCTCACCGTCTCCGACAACTACAACGCGAACACGTACGGCGAGATCGCCCTCGCCACCGGCGACGGCGTCCTGCGCCAGCCCACCGACGTTGCCCGACCCGGCAGCGCCGAGGCGGAGGCGATCGAGGCGGAGAACCTCGCCCGCGAGGTCATCCTCGACGACGGGGCGACCGTCGACTACCTCGACAGCGACCAGGACGTGCCCCTGCCCTACCTCAGTCAGGACGCCCCCGTGCGCGTCGGCGCGGCCGCGACCTTCACCTCACCGGTCGTCCTCGGCTTCGGGTTCGAGAAGTGGCGGTTCCAGCCGACGACGCAGCTCACCGGCGACAACGCCGAGGCGGTCCAGCCGGCGGAGTTCTCCGACACCCGCAGCGCGGCACCCGAGGAGGTCGGCGGCCAGGTCAGCCTCGCGAGCTTCAACGTCCTCAACTACTTCACGACGACCGGCGACCAGCTCTCCGGCTGCACCTACTACGAAGACCGCGAGGGCAACCCGATCACCGTCCGCGGCGGCTGCGATGCCCGCGGTGCGGCCAACGCGGAGAGCCTCGAGCGGCAGGAGACGAAGATCGTCGAGGCGATCAACGACCTCGACGCCTCGGTCGTCTCCCTCATGGAGATCGAGAACTCGGCCCGCTTCGGCAAGGACCGCGACTCCGCCCTGCAGACGCTCGTCACCCGCCTCAACGAGGCGGCCGGCACGGAGAAGTGGGCGTTCGTCCCCTCCCCGGCCGACCTTCCCGCTGAAGAGGACGTCATCCGCACCGCCCTCATCTATCAGATCGCCGAGGTGGCCCCGCAGGGCGAATCGGTCATCCTCGACGATGAGGACGCGTTCTCCAATGCCCGCGAACCCCTCTCCCAGGCGTTCGCGCCGAAGGACGACGCCGGCACCGCCGAGACGGAGAAGACGTTCGTCACCGTGTCCAACCACTTCAAGTCGAAGGGCTCGGGCGAGGGCCCGGGCAACGAGGACACCGGCGACGGTCAGGGCTTCTCGAACGCCGACCGCGTCAAGCAGGCCAACGCCCTCGTCGACTTCGCCGGGCAGCAGCAGACGGCGGCCGACACCGACTACGTCTACCTCCTCGGCGACTTCAACTCGTACACGCAGGAGGACCCCATGCAGGTCTTCTACGACGCCGGGTACAAGGACGTCGCCGCGGAGATGACCGATGGGTCGACGTACGTCTTCCAGGGACGCACGGGCAGCCTCGACCACGTGCTCGCCCTCGATGCGGGCGAGACCGAGACGGCATTCGACGCCGTCACCGGCGCCGACATCTGGGACATCAACTCCGTCGAGCCGATCGCCTCGGAGTACAGCCGGTTCAACTACAACGTCACCGACCTCTACTCCCCCGACCGCTACCGCGCCTCCGACCACGATCCCGTCCTCGTCGGGATCTTCGACCCCGAGAGCGGCACCGGCGGTGAGGACGCGGAGGCCTCGGCGGATGCAGACGCGGGTGCGGGTGCAGACGCGGGTGCGGCAGCAGCGGCTGACGGCGGCGCGGACGCAGGCGGCAGTGCCGACGCAGGTGCCGACGGCGGCCAAGACGACGCCGACGGAAGTCAGGACGACGGCGACGAGAACGGCTCCGGCTCGCAGAACGATGCCGACGAGAACGGCGGTTCCCAGGGCGCCGGCGACGAGAACGCGCAGAACACCGCGGGACCCGGCGGGAACCTGCCGCGCACCGGTTCGGAGCTCGCCCTGCCCGTGTCGATCGCCGCGGGACTCCTCCTCGTCGGGGCTGCCTCGGTGATCATCGCCCGGCGCCGCCGTGAGGGCGGTGCCGAGCACTGAGGATCGGCCGTCGCGTCAGTCCGCGACGGCCACCTGACCGCGCATGAGCACGCGCGCGGTGCGGTAGAGCGAGGTGGCGGTGACCTCTCCGGTGGTCGTATCGCGCACCGCCGAGGCGGTGACGACCCCGGAGGGAGTGCCGAGCCGCACCTCCGGCCCGGAGCGCGGGTGCGCGCTGCGGGTGAGTATCCGGTGGGGAATCGTGTCGGGGACGAGCGCGGCCGCGGCCAGGCACATCGCCGCGGTGCCCGGCACCGCCTTGTGGGCCTGCCCCATGGAGATGACGCGCACGGGAAGGTCGGCGTCGGCGGCGGGGAGCCGCGTGCCGTCGAGGAGACGCGTGTCGGCCTGCGCGTTGACGACGGCGACCTTGGGCACGACCTGCGGCGCGGTCTCCGGGCTCGGGCACAGTCCCATCCGCACCGCGGCGGCGCGGCGCAGTTCCTCGATGAGCCCCAGCGCCCGGGAGTCGGCGTCGATCTGCTCGGGCAGCTCGGTGCCCGTGAGCCCCACCGCTGTGCAGGGAACGATGACGAGCGGCAGCGTCGCATCGATGAGGGTGGCGTCGATGAGGAACCCGCCGGCGGTCAGGGAATCCGAGGTGTTTCCCGTCGGCAGGAGCGCACCGGTGCGGCTGCGGCCGGATCGGGGTAGATGAGTTCGATGGGGGCGGCCTTCCCGCTCACCCCGGTGAGGACGAAGTCCCCGTCGACGGCGGCCTGACCGTCCTCGACGGTGAGGCCGACGTCGACGAGCTGGCCCGTGTTGACGTTGAACAGGCGGAAGACATGCCACCCGTCACCGGCGCTGATGAGCCCGGTGAGCAGAGCGAACGGGACGACCCCGGAGGAGAGATTGCCGCAGTTGCCCGAGTAGTCGACGGCCGCCTCGGCGATCTCCACCTGCGCGAACGTGTAGTCGAGGTCGACGCCGTCGCGGTCGGAGGCGGAGACGACCATGACCTTCGACAGGGAGGAGATGCCCCCGCCCATCCCGTCGAGCTGCCGACCGAAGGCATCGGGCGAGCCCATCGCCGAGGTGAAGATCCGGTCCCAGGCCGTCCGCTCCTCGCCGTCGCCGACCGGTGGCAGGTCCGCGGCACGGAAGAAGAGGCCCTTGCTCGTGCCTCCGCGGACGAAGGCGGCGTCGATCCAGCGTGTCATGCCCTCAGAGTAGCGTTCCTCGCATCGACCACCGCCGGCACGATCGCCATCGCGAGGAAGCCGAGGACGGCGACGAAGGCGAAGAGGTAGAAGCCCCAGGGGTAGGCGATGCCGGCGGCGACGAGGGTGCCGGTGATGAACGGTCCGACGATCGCGCCGATCCGGCCGACCGCCGAGGCCATGCCGAGCGCCGTGCCGCGCGCGGTCGCCGGGTAGATCGCGGAGACGAACGCGTAGATGAGGACCTGGGCGGAGAAGACGAAGACGCCGGTGATGAAGACGGCGAGGTTGAGCAGCAGCTGGCTCGTCATCGGGATGCTGAGGATCGCGAGGAAGACCGCGGCGAGGACGAACCAGAGGAGCACGACGGGTTTCGTCCCGTGCCGGTCGGCGAGCCACCCGGCGACGACGAGGCCGACGACGGCACCGAGGTTGAGGACGAAGAGCATGACGAGGGAGTCGGAGACCTCGTATCCGGCATCGGCCATGAGCTGCGGCAGCCACGTGTTGAGACCGTAGACGAGGAGGAGTCCCATGAAGCTCGCGGCCCACACGCCGATCGTCACGAGCGCGAACCGGCCGGTGAAGAGACCGCGCATCCCCGTCTTCGGCGCCGCCGCGGCCTCCGTGCTCTGCTCCGAGCGGGCGGCGAGGAACGCCGTCGATTCCGGCAGCTTCCACCACAGCAGCGGCACCATGGCGAGCCCCGCGACGCCACCGGCGATGAAGAGCAGATGCCAGTTGTGCGAGTAGAAGACCGCGAGCAGCGAGATCGCCACGGCGCCGGCATGGTAGCCGGTCATCGTCAGCGTCGTCGCCTTGCCGGTCTTGCCCGAGCGGTTGTGCTCGCTGATGTAGGCAAGACAGCTGGGCATGACCGCACCGAGCGCGAGACCGGCGATGAACCGGAACACCGTGAACAGCGCGACGTTCGGAGCGAAGGCGACGAGCAGGGTGAAGACGGAGAAGATGATCACGCACGCGATGATCGTCACCCGCCGCCCCACGCGGTCGACGATCGGCCCGACGACGGCCGCCCCGAGGCCGACGCCGACGAGGCTCATCGTCGCCACGAGCGTCGCCGCCTCGGGGGTGAAGCCGAGCGCCCGGGTGGCGAGCAGCTGCGGGATGACCGCCCCGAGGACGACGAGGTCGAAGCCCTCGAGGGCGACGGCGAGCCAGCAGAGGACGGCCGGCCAGCGGGTGTCCGCGGGAGTGGGGCGGGATGGTGCGGTGGGCGATGCGGACAACGCTGTCTCCGGTCTTGTGAAGGTGTCGGTGGTCAGAAGGGGTACGGTGCGATCTGCGAGCGCATCGTGATCCACTGGACCTCGGTGAAGGACTCGATGTTGGCCTCGGCGCCGCCGATGCGGGAGCCGTTGCCCGAGTCCTTCGTGCCGCCGAAGGGGACGTCCCCTTCATCGGCGATGGTCTGCTCGTTGATGTGGATCTTGCCCGAGTCGATGTGATCGGCGAGATCGATCGCGGTGCCGAGGTCGCCGAGGATGCTCACCGACAGCCCGTACTCGCTGTCGTTGACGAGGTCCGCGGCCTCCTCGAGCGTGGAGAACCGTCCCACGGGGGCGACGGGACCGAAGATCTCCTGCGTCCACGCGGGGTTCGTCGGCGAGAGGTCGGCGAGCACCGTCGCCGGGACGAACGGGCCTTCGCCGACGCCGCCGGTGACGAGGCGGGCGCCGTCGGCCTGAGCCTTCTCGATGATGTCGCGCACGTGCGTCTGCTGCTTCTCGTCGATGATCGGCCCCAGGGCGACCTCCTCGGTGCTCGGGTCGCCGACGGGCAGCTTCGCGGCGTGCTCGGCCAGTGCTGCGACGTAGTCGTCGTAGATGCTGTCGTGGACGAGGTGACGGCCGGTGGTCATGCAGATCTGACCCTGGTGGAACCACGATCCGAAGGCGCCCGCCGAGGCGGCTGCCTCGAGATCGGCGCCGGGGAGGACGATGAGGGCGTTGTTGCCGCCGAGCTCGAGGTGGCAGCGCTTGAGGAGGCGACCGGCGTTCTCGCCGACGATCCGTCCCGCCGCGGTCGACCCGGTGAACGAGATGACCGAGACCTCGGGGGCCGCGACGAGGGCTTCGCCGACGTCACCGCCGCCGGGCAGGACCTGGAGGACGCCCTCGGGCAGCCCCGCCTCGGCGAAGATCTTCGCCAGGGTGACGCCTCCGGACACCGCGGTGCGCGGATCCGGCTTG
This sequence comes from Brevibacterium sp. LAARM2_SD2, assembly GCF_057364785.1. Classification (NCBI taxonomy): domain Bacteria; kingdom Bacillati; phylum Actinomycetota; class Actinomycetes; order Micrococcales; family Brevibacteriaceae; genus Brevibacterium; species Brevibacterium sp. LAARM2_SD2. The sequence goes on from NZ_JBNFOM010000007.1 coordinate 55,448, forward strand.
AGGATCACGGCATTGCCGAGGGCAAGCGCCGGGGCGACGGAGCGGATGGAGAGGATGAGCGGGAAGTTGAACGGGGCGATGACGGTGACCACGCCCGCGGGCACGCGGCGGGAGAACGACCAGTGGGGTTCGTCCGAGGGCAGGACCTGCCCCTTCGGGTGGGTCGGCAGCGCTGCGGAGTCGTAGCAGGTGGCCGCCGCATAGTCGGTCTCGAAGGTGGCCTTCGCCGCGATCGCACCGGATTCGCGCATGATCCACGTGTTGATCTCCGCGGCGTGCTGGGCCCACAGCTCACCGGCGCGGCGCATCACCGCCGCCCGTTCCGTCGGTTTGGTCTTCGCCCAGTCGCGCTGCGCGGCGGCCGCCCGTCGTGCCGCCTCGAGGGCATCGTCGGACGAGGCCATGCCGATCCGGGCGAGGGTCTCACCGGTGGCGGGTTCGACGACGGGGATCGGGTCGCGACCGTCGACCCAGTCGCCGGTGAAGATCCGGCCGTTCCAGTCGGTGCCGAGGAAGGTCTCAGTGCTCATTGCGGTGTCTCCTTGGGGTTGTGGTGGGGGTGTCAAGGGGTGGTCTTCTCGGTGTCGATCTCGATGAGGGTGGGCCGGCCGGCACCGTGGGCTTCGGTGAGGAGCTCGGCGAGATGGGCGGTCGAGTCCGCGTGGACGGCGGTCATGCCGTAGCCCCGGGCGATCGAGACGAAGTCGACGTCGCCGAGGTCGAGCCCGGGCACCGTGCCCGCGTCGAGCATGTCCGCGAACCACACGAGCGCCCCGTACGTGGAGTTGCGGAGGACGACGATGGTCACGGGGATGCCCTCCTCGACGGCGGTGCGCAGGGCGGCGATCGAGTAGTGGGCGGAGCCGTCGCCGATGATCGCGACGACGGGTCGGCGAGCATCGGCGAGCGCGACGCCCATCGAAGCGGGCAGACCCCACCCGAGACCGCCGGAGGCGGGGAAGAAGTACGACCCGGACTCGCGGAGGTCCATCTGCGCCCAGAACGCGGAGTTCGTCGACGTCGATTCGACGACGTAGCGGGAGTCGACCGGCATCGTCTCCCGCAGGGTCGCGAAGACCTCCTCGGGGTGGAGGGTGCCCGGTGTCGCCGAGGCGGTCGCGGGCTCGATCTCCGGCTCCCACGTCCGCGGGGTGCCGGGGGCGGGGGCGGCCTCGGCGAGCGCGACGAGAGCGGCGACGGGGTCGGTGACGAGCGCATCGCCGAAGGGGGCGCGCTCGGCGGCGTCCGGGTCGTCGCCGATCTGGACGAGATGCGTCGTCTCCGGCAGGTACTCTCCCGGCTGCCATTGGTGGTAGCGGAAGACGGGGGCGCCGATGACGAGGGCGAGGTCGTGGGCGCCGAGGATCTCCCCGATCGGGCCGATCGCCGCCGGCAGCACTCCGCGGAAGAGCGGATGCTGGTTGGGGAAGGGCATGCGCGGCAGGGACGGGGCGGCCCATACGGGAAGGTCGTGCGCCTCGGCGAGGGCGATCGCGGCCGCCCACGCCTCCGGGGTGTCGACGTCGGGGCCGAGGACGAGGACCGCGGCCTCGGCTGCGCCCAGCCGGTCGCGGAGGTCGGCGATGACGGCCGGGTCGGGGGCCGAACCGGGGGTCACGGTGCGCGAGAGCTGGCCGACGACGCTCTCTTCGACCTCGGCGTCCCAGTCGTCGTAGGGCACGGAGAGGTAGACGGGACCGCGCTGGGAGGCGAGCACGGATTCGGAGAACGCGCGGGGCACATCGGCGGCCGCGAGCGGTTCGAGGGAGCGGTGGACGAGGGGTCTGGCGAGCATCGTGGCGTCGACGTTGGCGAGCATGACCTCGGGGCCGACCATGCTGCGCACCTGCTGGCCTGCGGTGACGACGAGCTTGGAGCGGGAGATCGCGGCGTTCGTCAGGGCGCCGAGGCCGTTGCCCGACCCCGAGGCGGCGTGGAGGTTGACGAGCGTGGGACGGTCGGTGACCTGGGAGTAGCCGTCGGCCATGGCGACGACGGCGGCCTCCTGGAGCCCGAGGATGTAGCGGGCGCTGAGGTCTTTGAGGAACGGCAGCTCATTCGATCCGGGATTGCCGAAGAGGACGGTCATACCGTGGAATGCCATGAGGTCGTGGACTGCCTGCCGGACCGTGAATGCTGCCATGGACGATGCTCTCCTTCGAGACGGACGGTGGGGACGCCCCGCCGATAATCGCCACGCTAGTGAGCGGCGACACGTCTGGCTACGGTTATTCCATTCATTGGGACGCACAGGTTCGCGCGGCTACGATGCTGGTATGGCGAACTCACCTTCGGGCGACTCGATGATCGATCGGCTCGTTCGCGTCCTCGGGGCCTTCGACCCCGACCACCCGAGCCTGACCACCGAAGAGCTCGCCGGCCGCGCCCAGCTGCCGAAGTCGACGGCGTACCGCCTCATCAACGACATGATGTCCCACGACCTCCTGCAGCGGGATCCGAGCGGGCGGGTGCGGATCGGGGTGGGGATGTGGGAGCTGTCGAACCGCGCCTCCGACGCCGTCGAGCTCGCGTCCCTGGCGCGGCCGCACATGATCGCCGTCCACGACTTCGTCGGGGAGAACACGCAGCTGGGCATCCTCCGGGAGCGGGAGGTCCTCTTCATCGAGCGGATGTCGAAGCCCATGGCCGTCATCAACCGCTCGCGCACAGCCGGTCGACTGCCCGCGCACGCCTCCTCGTGCGGACTCGTCCTCCTCGCGCATGCGCCCCGGCACGTGCGCGAGGCGTATCTGCGGGGTGCGCTCACGGCGTTCACGGAGCGCACGACGACGGATCCGACGGTGCTGCGGCGGATGCTCCAGACGATCCGGACCTATCACTGCGCCGAACTCGTCGGTCACATCGACGACGGCACGACGGGTGTGGCCGTGCCCGTCTTCGACGGCAGCGGGCTGACGATCGCGGGCCTCGGCGTCGTCGTCGACTCCGAGCGCAACGTCGGGATGCCGGCGATCATGCAGGCGCTGCGGGCCGCCTCGGCGGGGATCACTCAGGACCTCATCAGCCAGGGCCGGTCGGTCACGGACTAGCTCATGCTCGCGCGGCGTAGCGGGCGCGGCGCTTCTCGGCCTCGACCTCGCGATCCTTCGGCGGTGCGGTCGTCACGAGGGAGTCGAGGAGGTGTTGCGTGATGTGGGCGATCTCCTCGACGGCGGCGTCGAAGGCCTCGGCATTGGCCTTCGAGGGCTTCGTCGTCCCCGCGATCTTGCGCACATACTGGAGGGCTGCGGCGTGAACCTCGTCGCTCGTGGCCGCGGGCTCGAAATTGTGGAGGGTTCGGATGTTCCGGCACATGGCTCAACGGTACGCCGCCGACCGCCGCGGACGATAGGTCCGGCCGCAGCTGCGGGCGTTCGCCGCATCGATCGCGACGAGCTCCCAGTCGATGCGACGGCCGCCGGGGACGTCGAAGATCCGCGTGCCGTCGCCGAGGAAGACCGGGGCGACGAAGACCTGAAGCTCATCGATGAGATCGGCCTCGAGCGCCTGCCGGGCGATGTCGGCGCTGATGATCTGGATGTCGCCGTCCCCGGCGAGGGCCTGGGCGCGGTCGATCGCCTCGGTGATCGAGCAGTCGAGCGCGATGACGGAATCGTCGCCGGCCAGCTCCGCGGGGCGGTGGGTGAGGATGATCTCGGTGCCCGACCATGCTCCGCCGTACGGTTCGGCCGTCAACTCGTCGCGGCTGTCGGCCTGCGCCTTTGCCGCATCGTAGCCCCGCCTGCCGGAGATGATGACGGCGACCTCGGAGGCCATGCTCTCGGTGGTGCCCTCGGCGAACTCGGCCGTCGAGAGCCACGACATGTCGTGTCCGGGACCGGCGATGAACCCGTCGAGCGAGCATGCCACTGTTCCCATCACTCCCCCCTTGAGTGCTTGCAGAATGCAATTGCTTGGTGTGCTCAGTCAACCACACATCCGGCGCCGGGAGAACCCCCGACGTAGACTGAGCCTGACCACCGCCGAGGTGGTTCCGAACCCCAGGAGAATCGATGGTCGTCCCCGGCGAGCCCGCCGAGCCGCTCACCCCCGCCCAGGCGGAGAAGGTCCAGCGGCTGCGCACGGACTTCTCGCGCCTGCTCATGCATCACCGGTTCGCGATCGACGAGGTGCTCACGAAGGTCTCGATCCTCCGCGAGGAGTTCCTCACCCTGCATCGCTACAACCCGATCGAGCACATCAGCTCGCGGGTGAAGACCCCGCGCAGCCTGCTCGAGAAGATCACCCGGCGCGGTCTGCCGCTCGACATCGACGTCATCCGCACGGCGATCACCGACATCGCCGGCATCCGCATCACGTGCAGCTTCATCGCCGACACCTACCGGGTGCTCGAGACCCTGACCTCGCAGAACGACATCCGGGTCATCGAGATCAAGGACTACATCGCCCATCCGAAGCCCAACGGCTACAAGAGCCTCCACGCGATCCTGGAGATCCCGATCTTCCTCTCCGACGGTCCGGTGCCGATCATCTGCGAGGTCCAGGTGAGGACGATCGCGATGGACTTCTGGGCGAGCCTCGAGCACAAGATCCACTACAAGTACGCAGGCGACGTACCCGACCGCCTCGTCGCCGAACTCACCCGCGCCGCCGCCGTCGCCGGTGAGCTCGACCTCAAGATGGAGCAGCTCCACAACGAGGTCCGCGACGCCGATGCCACCGACCACGGCAACGACCTCGACGCCGAGCTCCTCCGCCTGCTGTGGAACCTCAGCCGCGACGAGGAGTGAGGTCAGAACCGGGCGGAGAATCCGCCGTCGGTGCTGATGAGCTGCCCGGAGACCCAGCGACCGGCAGGTGAGAGCAGGAACGCGACGATGCCGGCGATGTCGGCCGGCGTGCCGAGGCGACCGAGCGGCTGGGCCGGGAGCAGAGCGGCCCGCAAGTCCTCGTCCATCCACCCGGTGTCGATGGGGCCGGGGTTGACGACGTTCGCCGAGATTCCCCGCGGTCCCAGTTCTCTCGCTGCGGAGATGACGATGCGGTCGAGCGCCCCCTTCGACGCCCCGTAGGGCAGGTTGCCGGTGACGTGGTCGCTCGTGAACGCGACGACCGCTCCGCCGTCAGGGCCGATCTGCCGGGCGAAGGCGGCGATGAGGAGGAGGCTCGCCCGGGCGTTGACGGCGACATGTCGGTCGAAGCTCTCCGCCGTCGTGTCGAGGATGCCCGATTCGACGCCGTGGGCATGGCTGAGGACGAGGGCGTCGAGGGTGCCGTGCTCGGCGGTCACCGCCGCGATGAGCGCCTCGGGACCCGTCGGCGTCGACAGGTCGCAGGGCTGGTCGGTGCCGTCGAGGTCGCTGGTGACGACGTCCCAGCCGTCGGCTTCGAGTCGCGGCACGATGCCGGCGGCGATGCTGTCGGGTCGGGCGGCACCGGTGATGAGCGCAAGGGGCATGGTTCGAGGGTAGTGCCTACTCCCGGTGGGCGACGATGTTGAAGACGTTGCCGTCGGGTGCCCGGACGAAGAAGCGCCGCACGCCCCACTCCTCGTCGGTGAGCGGGTGGACGATGTCGAACCCGCGATCGACCGCCTCGGCGTAGGCGGCGTCGACGTCGTCGACCTTGATCGAGACGGCCGCGTCGACCGGTGCGGTCGCGTCCGCGGTGACGACCTGGAGGTGCGCGCCCGTCTCGGGCGAGGTGAACCGGGCGACCCAGCCGAGGTTGAACTCCTCGGTCGCCAGCCCGAGGTAGGACGTGTAGAAGTCGCGCGCGGCGGCGATGTCGGCGACCGGCAGATCGGCGATGATGCTGTGGACTCTCATGGCTCCCCTTTCACCACTGATCGTGGTCGAAGACCTGGCAGAAGACGCTCGTCATCGCGTCGCTGAAGAGGACGAACTGGACCTCGGTGATCGTCTCCCAGCGCCCGCGGGCCCGCCCGTCGACGATGACGGCATGCGCCGCCTCGGCGACATCCCGCGGCGACCAGCCGTAGACCCCGCCGCCGATCGCCGGGAACGCCACCGAGGCGGCCCCGACCTCCTCGGCGACGTTGAGGCTCGATTCGAACGCCGACTCGAGGACCTCCGGGTCGGCCTCCCCGGCGTTCCGGTTCGGGCCGACGGTGTGGATGACCCACCGCGCCGGCAGCTCCCCCGCCTCGGTGGCCACGGCCTGGCCTGGGGGAAGACCGCGCGGCAGACTCGTCCGCCGCAGCTCCCTCGTCGCCTCGAGGAGAGCGGGTCCCGCCGCGCGGTGGATCGCCCCGTCGACGCCGCCTCCGCCGAGGAGACTCGAGTTCGCGGCGTTGACGATCGCGTCGACGCGCACCTCGGTGATATCGCCTTCGAGTACCGTGATCTTCATGGAGCGAGTCTAGTCAGGACGGTGGCGAATGTGCAGGCTTCTCGGATTCATCTCGCCGACCCCGGTGAGCGCGGCCGGACTGATCGGCCGCGCCCAGTGCCGGCAGTGGCAGGACCTCGGCCGACTCCACGACGACGGGTGGGGCACGGCGTGGATCGATCCGGCCACCGAGGCGCTCGACCGGTTCCGCACGCCCCACGAAGGCACGAACGACCCCCGTCTCACCGCGGCGCTCGACGATGCGGCGGCGCGCGGGCGGATCGTCCACCTGCGGATGGCGACGACGGGGATGGCCGACCTCGTCGAGAACACGCACCCGTTCCTCGCCGACGGCGTCGCGCTCGCACACAACGGGTCGATCCACCCGGTCGAGCAGCTGCGGGCGCAGGTCACCGAAGCCGAGATCGCGCGCATCGGCGGCACGACGGATTCGGCCCTCCTCTTCGCCCTCATCCTCCGGCGGGTCGATACCGGCGCCCCGCTCCTCGAGGCCGTCGTCGAGACGGTGCGCGAGATCCGCGCGGAGTTCGACCACCCGGGCATCAACCTGCTCGTCCTCACCCGGACCGGGCTCATCGTCGTCCATGCCACGCTCGGCACCGAGGTGCCCTATGCGAGCTTCGACACCAGTCAGACCGGCGGTCGGCTCCCGCTCGACCACCGCAGCCACTACTACCGGATGAGCTGGCAGCGCTTCGCGGACGGGGCGACGATCGTCACGAGCTCGGGACTCAGCCACACCGGGTGGAGCCGGATCGAGCAGAACACCGCGATGCGCCTGACCGTCGCCGACGGCGCGGAGACGATCGTGCGGCTGTGACCTACGCCTTCTGGACGGTGATCGTCCACGAGGCGTCGCCGGTCCGATCGAAGTGCGTGACCGGGTAGCCGTTCTCCGCCGCCCACTGGGGAATCGCCTCGGTGGCCTGGGTGCAGTCGAAGTTGATGACGAGTTCGTCACCGACGCTCAAGCCGCTGATCGCGTCCTTGGCCTCGACGAGGGGGAAGGGGCAGACGAGCCCGTTGGTCTCGAGGATCTGTTTCATGCTGTCCCGCTTCCTGCGGGTACCGGGGTGCTCGCTGCGCTGCGTGGTCTGATGGTGGCCTTCGCGGCGATGACGGCGCCGACGATCATGAAGAACGTCGCGACCCAGCCCTGGTATTCGAACTGTGCGGTCGAGACCATGGCGTTGCCGACGGTGCAGCCGCCGGCGATCGCCGCGCCGATGCCCATCCCGACGCCGCCGGCGATCGCCTTGAGCAGCGTCTCACGGTCGGGCACGCGGATCCGGAACTCCCCGGAGGCCTTCGCGGCGATGAACGAGCCGACGAGGATGCCGATGACGAGCATGACTCCCCAGTCGACGAGGGTGACGTCCCCGGTCGCGAAGTAGGTGACGAGGTTCGCCGAGGGGGTCGTGATGCCGAGCCCGGATTTGCGTCCCGTCGCCGCCGACAGCGGCCAGGCGAGGGTGGCGATGACGCCGATGATCGCGGCCGTGGCGAACGGGTTCCACCGCTTCTCGAAGAGGAGGTGGGCCAGTCCGGTCCGCCGCGGGGGAAGCGTGGCCACCGGGGTGGTGAGCTTGCGGTTGTGGCGGATCGTCAGCCACACGGCGACGCCGGAGAGTGCGATCGCGAAGACCCACGGGCTCAGCCCGGTCGTCGCACTCAGGGTGCCGTCGGGGACGGTGATCGACCGCAGCCCTTCGGTGAGTCCCGCGGCCGGCCCGGTCTTCATGATCGCGGCGGTCAGGGCGAAGAAGATCAGCGCCATCCAACTGCCGACGAGTCCTTCGCCGACCCGGTAGTACGTGCCCGTGGCGCAGCCCCCGGCAAGGATCATCGAGGCCCCGAAGATCAGTCCGCCGAGGATGGAGGCCAGCCATGGGAACGCCGACTGCTCGAGGGTGATGATCCCGAGCGAGCTGAAGGAGGCGAGGCCGATCGCATGGACGGCGATGACGACGATGAGCGCGGAGAACCACCGGGTGTTGCCGGTGAGCGTGAGATCGCGGAAGGCGCCGGTGACGCAGAAGCGTCCGCGCTGCAGGACGAATCCGAGCAGCAGCCCGACGACGAGACCGGTGATGATCATGGATGGCCTTCCTGCCGATGTGCACCGGGGACCGTCCTGCGATGACGGGGCCCAGGTGTTGAGCATTGCAGTGCAGAACAGGCGATCCCAACCCGAGCGAGTTCGGCAAACACTAGCCCGCACCGCCCACTATTGTTGAGCAATCACTCTCGCCGCGTCAATGCCGCGTCATGTGTCGTCACCCACGGACGCCGTTGAATGAGAAAGTTGTCGCGCCGGTTTCGTGGTGCGGAGCACACTGAGGTGAACCCTGACAGGCAAGGAGGCCTCAGTGCCAGATCTCCACACCGATGTCGCGATCGTCGGCGCAGGACCCGCGGGCCTCATGCTCGCCCATCTCCTGCACGTCGCCGGCATCGATTCCGTCGTCGTCGACAATCGCAGCCATGACGACATCGCGACGACCCATCGCGCCGGCATCCTCGAGGCAGCCTCGGTGCGGATGCTCGAGACCCCGGGCATCGACTCCCGCGTCCACACCGCAGGCCATCGCCACGACGGCATCGACATCCGCGTCGACGGGGTCAGCCACCCTCTCGACTTCCCGGACCTCGTCGGCGAATCCGTGTGGCTCTACCCGCAGAACGAGATCTACGTCGACCTCGCCGCCGCCCGCGCCCGCACCGGACGACCGACGTTCCACGCGGTGACCGACACCCGCCTCGACGCCGTCGAATCGCAGTCCCCGCAGGTGCGCGCCGTCACCGACGACGGTGAGCCGCTCACCGTCACCGCCCGGTACGTCGTCGGCGCCGACGGCTCCCGCGGCCCCTCCCGGGCATCGATCCCCGAGACCACGCGCAGGCGGTTCTTCCACGAGTACCCGTTCGCATGGTTCGGGATCCTCTGTGAGGCGCCGCCGAGCCACGAGGTCCTCATCTACTCCCGCTCCGCACGCGGCTTCGCCCTGATCTCCCAGCGCAGCGACACCGTCCAGCGGATGTACTTCCAGGCCCCACCCGACACCGAGGTCGCCGACTGGTCCGACGACCGCATCTGGACCGAACTCCAGGCCCGCGTCGAGGGCCCCGACGGCTTCGCGCTCCGGACCGGTCCGATCATCGACAAGACGGTTCTGCCGTTCCGCTCGGCCGTGACCGAGCCGATGCAGCACGGCTCCCTCTTCCTCGCCGGCGACAGCGCCCACACCGTCCCCCCGACCGGGGCGAAGGGCCTCAACCTCGCCTTCGCCGACGTCGCGGTGCTCGCCCCCGCCCTCGTGCGCGCCCTGCAGGACTCCGACGCCGAGGCGCTCGCCCGGTACTCGGCGACCGCGACGAAGCGCGTCTGGAAGGCCCAGAACTTCTCGTACCAGATGACGAGGATGCTCCACACCGACCCCACCGCGGATCCCTTCGAAGCCCGCCGCAGCCTCGGCGAGCTCGATTCGATCCTCACCTCCGACCACGGCCGCCGGTACCTGGCCGAGTGCTACACCGGCTGGCCGCACACCACCACCATCCCCTGAAGAAGAGAGGTCAGACCATGAGCGCACAGAAGCTCTCCGGTCCCGACGACGCCGCCGAATCGCAGGCGACGCTGAGCGCGGAGATCAACGAGATCGGCCGCGAGTACGAAGACGCCGTGGCAGCCGGCGCCCCGGTCGAGACGCAGCCGCGACTCGACTACCCGCCCTACCGGTCCTCGCTGCTGCGGCACCCGACGAAGGATCCCCGCCACACCGACCCGGAGACGATCGAGCTGTACTCCCCGGCGTTCGGCCACCGGGACATCGGCACCCTCGAATCGGATCTGACGATCCAGGCCGGCGGGGAGCCGATCGGCGAGCGCATCCGCGTCACCGGCCGGGTCCTCGACGGCAACGGCCGGCCGGTCGCCGGTCAGCTCGTCGAGATCTGGCAGGCGAACTCCGCCGGCCGCTACATCCACAAACGCGACCAGCACCCGGCCCCCATCGACCCGAACTTCACCGGGGTCGGGCGCACCCTGACGGGACCGGACGGATCGTACTCGTTCACGACGATCAAACCCGGTCCCTACCCGTGGAAGAACCACCACAATGCGTGGCGGCCGGCCCACATCCACTTCTCGCTCTTCGGCACCGAGTTCACGCAGCGGATGGTCACGCAGATGTACTTCCCCGGTGACCCGCTCTTCGCCCTCGACCCGATCTTCCAGTCGATCACCGACGAGAAGGCGCGCGAGCGCCTCGTGGCCACCTACGACCACGACATCACCGAACACGAATTCCTCATGGGCTACTCGTGGGACATCGTCCTCACGGGAGCCGAGCGGACCTGGATGGAAGAGGACGACGATGCCTGAGACCGAGTACACCGCCACCCCCGGCCAGACCGTGGGACCCTTCTACGGCTACGCCCTGCCCTACCCGGGCGACAGCGCGCTCGTCCCGCCGGCAGCGGCCAACGCCGTGCAGCTGGCCGGAGTCGTCTACGACGGCGCGGGGGTGCCCGTGCCCGATGCGATCCTCGAGATCTGGCAGCCGGACGAGACCGGCACGGTCTCCCGGGCGACGGGGTCGCTGCGCCGTGACGGCTTCACGTTCACCGGGTTCGGGCGCGCCGCCTGCGACCCCGAGGGCCGGTTCAGCTTCTCGACCGTCGTCCCCGGCCCCACCGAGGCGGGCAAGGCCGCCTTCATCAGCGTCGTCGTCTTCGCCCGCGGCCTGCTCAACCGGCTCTTCACCCGGGTCTACATCCCCGGTGACGCCGAGGCGCTGGCCGCCGATCCGCTGCTGTCCTCCCTCGACCCGGCCGAGCGGGAGCGTCTCATCGCGACCCGGGAGGCTGACGGGACGCTGCGTTTCGACATACGGTTGCAGGGAGAGGACGAGACCCCGTTCCTCCGGTTCCCCGGCCACACCGACTGAGATGGCCGTCGACCGAGACTGAGACGACACCGACTGAGACGACAGAGGAGACTGCATGAGCCGCACCCGGCTGCTCTTCGCCCCCGGCGATCTTCGCGGCGCCGACAGCGTCGACGATGCGGCGCTCGTCGGGGCGATCGGCGAGGTTGAGAGCGCGTGGGTGACCGCGCAGGCGGCGGCCGGTCTCGTCTCCGCGGAGACGCGGACCGCGGTCACCGGGGCCGTCGATGCCGTGACGTGGGACCTCCAGGCCGATGCGGAGGCGCTGGCAGGCCTGGCCGCCGACGCCGAATCCGGCGGCAATCCCGTCATCCCGTTCCTCACCCGGGTGCGCGCCCGCCTCACTCCCGAGGCGGGCCGTGCCCTCCACCGGGGGCTGACGAGCCAGGATGTCATGGACTCCGCGCTCGGCCTCCTCGTCACCCGCACGATCGCCGAGACCCGGGCGCGTCTCGACGTCATCACCGAGGCGCTCCGCTCCCTCTCCGAGGCCCATGCCGACACCCTGTGCCTGGCCCGCACCCTCACCCAGCCGGCGCTGCCGACGACGTTCGGTCTGCGGGTTGCGACGTGGGCGGCGGAGGTCGCCGAGGTCGCCGCTCTCACGCCCCGCAGCGACGCCGTCCAGGTCGGCGGGCCGCCGGCACGCGCGCGGCGATCCGGGAGTTCGCCGGGGACCGCACCGAGGCGCTGCTGCGGGAGTTCGAGGTCCAGCTGCGCGGACCCGACGCCGCCCTCTCCCCCACCCCCGTTCCCTGGCACACCGACCGGGTCCGCGTCCTGACCTGGGCGACCCATTTCACCCAGTGCGTGGGTGTGGGCTCCTCGATCGCGCGCAACGTCCTCATCGGCACCCGCCCCGAGGTCGGGGAACTCGCCCTCGCCGCGACCGGCGGCTCCTCGGCGATGCCGCAGAAGACCAACCCGACCGTCGCCGTCCTCCTCCACCGCAACGGCATGCGCGCCCCGGGCCTGCTCGCCACGGTCGCGACGACCGGCGCCGCGGCCGTCGAGGAGCGCTCCGACGGCGCCTGGCATGCCGAATGGCCGGCCCTGTCCGCGCTCATGGTCCTCGCCCTGTCCTCCCTGGCCCTCCTCGAGGAGATGGCCACCGGACTGAGCGCCCGCCCCGAGGCGATGCGCCGCAACCTCGACGCCGCCGGTCCCGGCATCTACGGCGAGAAGCTCACGATCGTCTTCGGCGACCGCCTGTCGAAGGACGCGATCACGGAGATCCTCTCCGGTTCCGGCGACCCCGCCGAGCGCCTCGGCGCCGCCCTCTCCGCGACCCCCGGGCCGGTCCCCGACCCCGCGGAGCTGGAGGGATTCTTCGCACCGTCGTCCTACCTCGGCGAGGCCGAGGGCATCCGGGAGACGATCATCCGCACGACCGACCCGACCACCCCCTGACGAAAGCGACCACCGTGGAACTCACCGCCTCAGTCCTCACGACCCCGACCGCCCCCGTTGCCCGGGTCGTCATCGCCCTGCCCTCGCTCGGCACCTCGGTGGGCGCGCTGTGGCAGCAGGCGGCGAGCGCCCTGGCCGACATCGCCCCCGACACCGCGGTCATCGGCATCGACCTGCCCGGTCACGGTCGCTCCCCCGCCCTCGACGTGGGGGCCGGAGCGTCGCGCTCGGAGGTTCCCCGGGTCTCGATGGCCGATCTCGCCGAGGCGGTGCTCACGACAGTCGACCGTGTCCTTCCCGATGTCGTCGGCGACTCGGAGGTGGCCGTGTCGCTGGCCGGGGACTCGATCGGCGGTGCCATCGCCCTCCAGCTCGCCCTCGATCATCCGGAGCGGTTCGAACGGGCGGCGGTGTTCTGCACCGGGGCGAAGATCGGCGAAGCCCCGGGCTGGGAGGAGCGCGCGGAGACCGTCGCGATCTCCGGAACCCCGACGCAGGTCATCGGATCGGCCGAACGGTGGTTCGGCCCCGGATTCATGGAACGCGAACCCGAGGCCTCGGCGGCACTCCTCCATTCCCTCCAGGATGCCGACCGCTTCTCCTACGCCGCGCTCTGCTACACGCTCGCCGACTTCGACATCCGGGGGCGCCTGTCCGAGATCGGCCTGCCGCTGCTCGCCGTCGCCGGTGAGCACGACACTCCGACCCCGCCGACGAAGCTCGCCGAGATCGCCAATGCCGTCCCCGGTGCGCTCCTCGAGATCATCGAGGGAGCCGCCCACCTCGTCCCGATCGAGGCGCCCGTCGTCACCGCGGGACTCCTCTCCGACTTCCTCGCCGCCGCGGCACGAGCGGGACAGAGACCGGGGCGGCTGCCGATGTGCCCCGGCCGACAGCCTCGGGACCGCGTGACGCCGACCGCGACGCCGTGTGGGAGGCGGGGATGGGAGTGCGCCGCGAGGTCCTCTCCGATGCCCACGTCGACCGGGCGAACGCCGCGATCACGGACTTCACCGCCGACTTCCAAGACCTCATCACCCGCTTCGCGTGGGGTGAGATCTGGACGCGGCCGGGCCTCGACCGGCGGATGCGCTCGGCGATCACGCTCACGGCGATGATCGCCGGTGGACACGAGGCGGAACTGAAGATGCACGTCAAGGCCGCGCTGCGCAACGGGCTCAGCCGCGACGAGGTCAAGGAGATCCTCCTCCAGTCCGCGATCTACTGCTCGGTGCCCTCGGCCAACACCGCCTTCGCCGTCGCCGCAGAGGCTCTCGCCGAGGTCGACGCCGACGGTCTCGACTGACCCGGCGCGCTCAGGCGCCGTCCGCGGCGGCGCCATCCTTGGCCGCGCCGTCCTTGGCCGCACCGTCCTTGGCCGCACCGTCCTTGGCCGCGACCTCGAGGTACTGGGCTGAGAGCATCCGGTAGGCGCGGGTGCCGAAGGCGGCGAGAGCGAGGACGATCGAGACGATGCCCGTCCACAGGAAGACGAGCGCGATGCCGCGCACGTCCCCCTCGCCGAGCAGCCAGCCCCAGCGGTCGGCGCCCGCATCGGTGCGCATGTACGGGATGACCCAGAACTCCGCGATCGGGGCGATGAGGAACGCGGTGATCGGCGCCGAGGCCGCCTCGAACGTCATGGCGAAGCCGAACACGCGGCCCTGCTGACGGAACGGCACGACCCGCTGGATGACCGTCTGCTCGGCGGCCTCGATGACCGGCAGCATGAGGAAGAAGCCCCACAGTCCGAGGCCGTAGAGGAGCCAGGACTCGCGCAGTGCGAAGACCGCGCCGAGCAGTCCGATGAGGCAGCAGAAGAGGAGCATCGTGCGGATCGGGTTGCGCCCGAGACCGAACTTCGCGACGAGTCCGCCGCCGATCATGAACCCGGTCGAGACCACGGCCAGGGCGATGCCCCAGGCCTGAGCGGACCCGAAGACCTCGATCCCGTAGGGGTCGGTGAGCGCCATGTAGACGCCGCCGACGAGGTTGTTGAGCGTCGTGAAGAGCACGAGCGCGAAGAGCCCGGGGGCGGCGAGGACCGCGGCGAGGCCGCCGCGGATGTCGACCCAGCCCGGCTGCCCCGCGGAGGCGACGATGACCGGCTCGGGGATCCGCAGGGTGAGGAGGTGGAGGAGGGAGAGGCCGATGAGGACGACGGCGATGGCGATCGACCAGCCCATCCCGAGGAACCCGACGGCGAGTCCGCTGAAGACGCTCGTGACGAGGAAGCCGAGCCCCTGGACGGTGCCGACGAGGCCGTTCGCGTTGGCGCGCTTGGGCCCGGGCACGAGCAGGGACACGGTCGTCGACAGGGCGATGCCGCGCAGCTGCTCGACGACGGCCCCGGCGAGCATGACGATGCTGAAGATCCAGAACCACGGTCCGCCGATGTCGAGGAGGATCGCATTCGGCACCGCCAGGTAGATGAGCCCGGTGACGGCGAAGAGGACGAGCGTGCCGGCCGTGGCGACGACCATGACCCGAAGCTTGCGGAACCGGTCGACGACGGTGCCGAAGAACATCGAGAAGAGAGCGACGAGGAGCATGTACGCCCCGCCGATGACCCCGGTGGCGAGCACCGATCGGGTCTCGAGGTAGACCCAGAAGGTCAGGGCGAACCAGAGGAAGCTCGTCGTGACGTTGGCGATGGCAGTGTTGACGAGGACATGGAGGAACGTCCGCTGTCCGCCCGGCGGCGGTTCGGGGTCAGCCGCATGGGGATCGTCGCTCATCACCGTCATGTCTCTCACAGTAGCCCGACGCACTGACATGGGACCGATCACATTGTGACGGCGCGGACTACCGGTGCCCGGTCGCGGGCACTAGGCTGGTGCGGTTGCCGCGGCCGCCCTGCCGTCGGTGAGAATCCGCACCCCATCCCAGAGGACAGCCATGAGCGATGCGCCCGTGCCCCGCCGGACCTACAAATTCGCCGTCTTCGCCCTCGCGATCGGCGCGTTCGGGATCGGCGTCACAGAGTTCGCCACGATGGGTCTCCTCCCGCAGATCGCCGCCGAGCTGCGCATCACCGTCCCGCAGGCCGGGCATGCGGTGTCCCTCTACGCCCTCGGCGTCGTCGTCGGCGCCCCGCTCATCACGACGATCGCCGCGCACATGGACCGCAAGCTCCTGCTCCTGTGCCTCATGGGACTCTTCGCCCTCGGCAATGTCGCCTCGATGCTCGCGCCGAATGCGGCGCTGTTCAACATCGCCCGCTTCGTCAGCGGCCTCCCCCACGGCGCCTACCTCGGCATCGGCGCGATCGTCGCGGCCTCGCTCGTGCCGGTGGGCCGCCGCGGCCGGGCGATGGCGAGGGTCATGCTCGGTCTGACGATCGCGAACATCGTCGGCGTGCCCGTCGCCGCGGCCCTCGGCAACGCCTTCGGCTGGCGCAGCGCCTATGCGCTCGTCGCCGCGCTCGGCATCCTCACCGTCATCATGGTCGCCATCGCAGTGCCCACGGTGAGACTCTCCCAAGCACCCTCGGCCCGCGGGAGATGAAAGCCCTGGCGCGGCCGCAGATCATCCTCACGCTGCTCGCCGGTTCGATCGGCTTCGGCGGCATGTTCGCCGTCTACACCTACATCACCCCGACGATGACCGAGGTCGCCCATGTCCCGGAGACCGCGATCCCGTGGGTGCTCGCCGTCTACGGTCTCGGCATGACGGCGGGTTCGCTCATCGCCGGTCCGCTCGTCGACAAGTCGATCGAACGGTCGGGCACCGGCGGCATGATCCTCTCCGCTCTCGTCCTCGCCGCGTTCGGGGCGTTCACGGAGAACGCCGCGGTCGCGATCGTCGCGCTCTTCTTCATCGGCATCGCAGGGTCCATGATCACGACCTCTCTGCAGATGCGGCTGCTGCGCGATTCGACCGACGCCCCGAGTCTCTCGGCGGCGATGAACCACGCGGCGTTCAATCTCGCCAACGCCCTCGGCGCGTGGCTCGGCGGCATCGTCATCACCGCCGGTCTCGGCTATCGGGCACCCGCGTGGGTGGGGGTGGGCCTGTGCATCGCCGGTCTCATCGTGCTGACGATCGCGATCGTCCTGCGCCGGAAGGGCCCGGCCGCGTCGTCGAGCCGGACGACGCTCGACCTGTGATCCTCCGCGCCCCGGCCGGCGATCTCAATTTCTGAGACACAGGCTGTGCGCCTGCTGAGACGAGCGTAGTGTCGGTCCGTCCACACGAGCACGACTGCCCGTCTTCACCACCACAGCGGAGCACAGAGAACATGTCCACCGAAACACAGCCGGACGGCGCGCCCGCGCAGTCCGCAGCCGAGTCCGAGGCGATCGCGGCGACGAGGAAGAACAACACGCGCGGCAAGGTGCTGAGCGCCTCGATGGTCGGCACGACCATCGAGTTCTTCGACTTCTACGCCTACGCGACGGCGTCCTCACTCGTCTTCCCCGCCCTCTTCTTCCCCAACCAGACCTCGACGACGCAGCTGCTGAGCTCGTTCGCGATCTTCGGCGTCGCCTTCGTCGCCCGCCCCGTCGGGTCGATCATCTTCGGTCACTTCGGCGACCGCATCGGCCGGAAGAAGACGCTCATCGCGTCCCTGCTCATCATGGGCATCGGCACGTTCCTCATCGGCCTCCTCCCCACCGCCGAGACCCCCGGCTGGGTCGTCCTCGCCCCGCTCCTCCTCGTCCTCCTCCGCTTCTCCCAGGGCGTGGGCCTCGGCGGCGAATGGTCGGGCGCGGCGCTGCTGGCGACGGAGAACGCGCCCAAGGGCAAGCGCGCGATCTGGGGAACATTCCCGCAGCTCGGCGCGCCCGTCGGGTTCATCCTCGCCAACCTCCTCTTCGTCGGCCTCAACTCGTGGCTCTCGCCCGAGGCGTTCCTCGCGTGGGGCTGGCGGATCCCGTTCCTCCTCTCGGCCCTCCTCGTCGCCGTCGGCCTCTACGTCCGGCTCTCGCTCATGGAGACCCCGGCGTTCCAACTCGTCGAGCAGCGCCAGCAGATCTCCCGGGCCCCGATCGGCCGCGTCTTCACCGGCAGCTGGCTGCCGTTGCTGCTCGGCACGTTCATCATGCTCGCGACCTACGTCATCTTCTACTTCATGACCGCGTTCACGCTCACGTACGGCACGTCCCCGGCGACGGTGGAGCAGGCGGAGACCGCCGCCGAGGCGGCCGGCAAGCCCTTCGATCCCGCGGGCTTCGTCGCGGGGCTCGGTTATGAGAAGAACGAGTTCCTCACCTACCTCATCATCGGCGTCGTGTTCTTCGGCATCTTCACCGTCGTCTCCGGACCGCTCGCGGAGAAGCTCGGACGCCGGAAGATGCTCATGGGCGTCACGGTGCTCATCGCCGTCTACGGGCTCGCCGTCAACGTGCTCTTCAACGCGGGCACCGTCGGCGTCGTCGCCGCCCTCATCATCGGCTTCACCCTCATGGGTCTGACGTTCGGGCCGATGGCCGCGTACCTGCCCGAGCTCTTCCCCGCCAACGTCCGCTACACGGGTTCGGCGGTGTCGTACAACATGGCCAGCGTCATCGGCGCCGGTCCCGCACCGTTCGCGATGGTCGCGCTGTGGCAGGCCGAGGGAGGCACGATCTTCTGGTGCGGCCTCTACATCGTCGCCGCCGCGTTCCTCACGTTCGTCGCGCTCTACTTCGCGAAGGAGACCGCGGACCTCGACATCGAGGCCGAACTGAGCTGAGTCCCGACCCAGCCGAACGCAGAGCTGAACTCAGCAGAGCAACAGCCAACGCCGAGGTGGACCCGCAGGTCCGCCTCGGCGCTTCGTGCAACGGTTTGGCAACGACCACCTCGGCGAGGGCCGACGAAACATCGATGTGACACAGGACACGGTACGATTCCTCACAGATGCCGCTCAGAATTCGGTTGCTGAGCGGCGCACATGCGTGTGACATCGCCGTCACCGACGATCTGGGAGGATCCATGAAACGACGCTTGACCATGGCCGCCGTGGCCGCTGGCGCTCTCTTCGCCCTGTCCGCATGCGGAGGTGGAGGATCGGGTTCGGAACCGACGGCCGAGGGCGGGGTTCCCCTCGTCAGCGAAGGACAGCTCACCGTCTGCTCCGACATTCCCTACGAGCCGTTCGAGTTCGTCGAGAACGGCGAGAACGTCGGCTTCGACATCGACCTCGCCCAGGGCCTGGCCGACGACCTCGGCGTCGAGCTCAACGTCATCACGACCGCCTTCGAGGCCATCCAGTCCGGGTCGGCGCTCGACACCGCTCAGTGCGACATCGCCCTGTCGGGCATGTCGATCACGGAGGACCGGAAGACGAAGATGGACTTCTCCGCGCCGTACCTCAAGGACAACCTCGGGCTCATGGCGACGAAGGAGTCCGGCATCAAGGGAATCGCCGACGTCAAGGGCAAGGAGGTCGGCGTGCAGCAGGCGACGACCGGTGAGACCTATGCCCAGGACAACGGCGCCACACCCGTCCAGTTCGAGGATTCGGGGCTGATGACCCAGGCGATCCAGACCGGTCAGGTCGATTCGGTGATCGGCAACATCTCCATCATCTCCACCGCCGTCGCCGCTGACGACAACCTCGTCTTCGTCGAGGAGTACGACACCGGCGAGGTCCTCGGCGCCGCGGTGAAGAAGGGCAATCAGCCGATGCTCGACGCCTTCGGCACGACGATGCAGCGCCTCTACTCCGACGGCGCCTACGACGCCGCCGTCGACAAGTGGTTCGGCGACGTCGCCGATGCCGCGCGGATCCCCGAAGCGGATCGGGCGGCGACGACTCCCTGACGTCCGTCCACGAGGCCCGGTCGGCGTGATGCCGGCCGGGCCTCGGCAGGTTCCCGTTCACCGACACCGCATGCGGCCCACCCCGCCGGATGCATGAGGGCTCCTCACATCGGGCCCAGAATTCTGGAGGCACTTTGGCTCTCAGCGTGCGCCAGCGCGAGCGAACATCCCGCGGCATCCAATACGGCATCCTCATCGTCGCCGTCCTTCTCGCCGTCTTCCTCGCCGACTGGCAGACGATCTACCTCAAGTTCTTCAATCCCGACGTGATCGCGGCGCAGTTCCCCGAGATCATCACGACTGCGCTCGTCAACACGATCATCTACACGGCGCTCGGGTTCGTGCTCGCGCTGTCGCTCGGGATCCTCCTCGCGCTGATGAAGATCTCGTCGGTCGCTCCCTACCGGTGGATCGCGACGGCCTACATCGAGCTCTTCCGCGGCGTGCCCGCCCTTCTCGTCTTCCTCGCGTTCGGCTATGCGGTGCCCTACGCGTTCGGCATCCGGATGGACACCTATGTCACAGTGATGCTCGCGCTCGGCATCGTCGAGTCCGCCTACATCGCCGAGACGATCCGCGCCGGGCTCCAGGCCGTGCCGAAGGGCCAGTACGAGGCGGCGCGGTCGCTGGGCATGTCCCACACGCGGGCGATGGTCACGATCGTCATCCCGCAGGCGTTCCGCATCATCCTGCCGCCGCTGACGAACGAGATCATCCTCATGACGAAGGATTCCTCGCTCATCTACATCCTCGGACTCACCGCCTCCCAGTACGAGCTGACGAAGTTCGGCAGAGAGGCGATCTCCAATCCGGAGGCGGGGCTGACACCGCTCGTCGTCGCCGGTGTCTGCTATCTCGTCATCACGGTCCCGTTGGGGATCCTCGCCCGGCGCTTCGAGTCGCGCACCGCCAAGATCAAGAAGTAGGACGATATGTCGATTGCATCGAAACCGACCGAGGACATCCACGCCGAAGGGTGCACGATCACCGGCCTGCACAAGTCCTACGACGATGTCGAGGTGCTCAAGGGCATCGATCTCGACGTCAAGCCGGGTCAGGTGGTCTGCCTCATCGGACCCTCAGGATCCGGGAAGTCGACCCTGCTGCGCTGCGTCAATCTGCTCGAGCAGCCCAACGCCGGGACGATCACCGTCGCGGGCTACGACGCGACGGACCCCGATGTGGAGATCAACAGTCTGCGCCGGCATGTCGGCATGGTGTTCCAGGCATTCAACCTCTTCCCGCACCTGACGGTCATGGACAACTGCACGATCTCGCAGCGCCGGGTGCTCAAGAGGGGCAGGGCGGAAGCGGAGCGGATCGCCCTCGACCGCCTCGCACAGGTGGGGTTGGAGGGCTTCGCCGAGCGCTACCCCGATCAGCTCTCCGGCGGCCAGCAGCAGCGCGTCGCGATCGCCCGCGCGCTCGCGATGGACCCCAACCTCATGCTCTTCGACGAACCGACCTCGGCGCTCGACCCGGAGACCGTGGGCGATGTCCTTCAGGTCATGCGTCGCCTCGCCGAGGCGGGGATGACGATGGTCGTCGTCACCCACGAGATGGAGTTCGCCCGCCAGGTCGCCGATCGTGTCGTCTTCATGGACGGCGGGGTCGTCGTCGAGGAGGGCCCGGCCAGGGACGTCATCGGCAATCCGCAGGAGCAGCGGACGAAGGACTTCCTCTCTCGCGTCCTCCACCCGGGACAGCTGGAGTAGCAGTCGTGAGCAGCTGGGATCCGACGAGTCAGGGCGTCCTCGCGTTGTCGTCGGGTCGATTGGTTCGGGGGCGCTCCCTGGCGCGGTCGAGACGCGTTGCTGCAGATGACCGACCGGACGCCGCGGACTTCGAGCTCATCCTCCTCGGCCGGCAGCGCGAGTTCGAGTCGGAGACGCATGGTCCCGCGCCAGCGATGGATCTGCGGTGGGTGGCGTGGCCCGATTTCGCCCTGCCGAAGGACCGGGACGATGCCGCGGATGCGTTCGTCGAGTGCTGGAGGCGAGCGGAGTTCGAACGCGTCGGCGTCGCCTGCAGCGGTGGGCGCGGGCGCACCGGGACCGCACTGGCCTGCCTGGCAGTCCTCGACGGAGTGACTCCCACCGAGGCGGTCGCCTTCGTCCGCACCCACTACGATGTCCGCGCCGTCGAGACCCCGTGGCAGCGCCGCTTCGTCGAGCGATTCTACCTCAATGGCACCGACTGACGCCGAGGCCACCACTTAACGCCGAGACCTCCGGGCAGAAGTGGCGGTCTCGATTCCAAGTGGTGATCTCGATGAGGCAAGCGCTTTGAGCTCGGCCTTGATCTCCATGAACGGCTGGGCGCGGAAGAGGTCTCCCCATACGAGGTTGAACACTCGCAGTCCGGAGTTGAGCAGCTTCATGTGACGTTCGTGGTTCTTCGCACTCGCCCGGTCGGGCCCGCCCTCGTTGAGGAAGTACTTCCCCAGCCCGTGGAACTCGACGACGAGCGGCAGAGTCTCGTGCCGGAAGTCGTTGCGGGCGATCCAGGAGCCGCTGGCATCAAACGAGTCGACCTGCGTAATCATGCCGGTGATTCCGAAGCGGTGGAACCTGACCGCGCACAGCGCCTCGCCCGCTGATTCGTGCAGCGGGCTCGCCAGCTCAAGCGCCAGCTGTGCGTTCCTGCACCCCCTGCCGCCGAGGCGGATACCGCTCTCGAGTGACGTCTTTGACACCTTCCCCTCGCGCAGAGCCTGGGAGATGAAGGGGACCGAGACATCGCTCGGATAGTCGTGGGCAAGGTCGAGGAGCGTCCGCCTCATCGACGTCACGGGAAGGTCGCCGACGCGGGCGCGATCGTCAGGCCCGACTTCACGATTCCGGTAGTGGACCGTCTGCTTCCTCTTCCCATACCCGGACCGGATGAGCTCGGCCGCTGTCGTCGTGGGAAACGGCGGATCGAGTCCGTGGATGATGGCTGCCGAGACGTGGGAGAAGAAGCTCCCCGGGAGCAGTTCCCGCGCGTAGGAGCGGATGAGCGTCTTGAGCTGCTCCGTGCTGTCACGGATGTCCCCGAAGGTCTGCGGGTACGGATGTCCCGACGCTTCATGGATCTCGTGGAGGACCTCATGGGCCGTGTTCTCGCATGGCTTCTTGAGCACGAACCAGCCGCGGCGGATCCTGCCGATGCACTCGTCGAACGTGTCGGCCCCGACGCCGAGGTCGCGCAACTCACTCGAGCTGAACACAGTGACCATGAACTCACAATAGCTATCAAACAGCTTCAAATGAATGCAAGCACCACATAAATTTTCTAAGCCACCATCGAGACGACCACTTCGCATCGAGACCGCCGGGCAGAAGTGGCGGTCTCGATGCCAAGCGGTGGTCTCGGCAAATCAGTGATTCACAGCCATCCGCGTCATCGTCACCCCTGAGTCGCCGACCGCGCCCGCGTGGACTTCCTCGAAGCCAGCACGCTCGTAGAGTCCGTGGTTGTTCGGGTTCGTCGTCTCCAGCCATGCGCCCTCGGCACCGAACTCGCGAAGGCCGGCCTCGATGAGTGCCGTCCCGATTCCCTCCCCTCGACGATCGGCAGTCACTGCCAGATCGTGGAGATACGGGCCGCTCGGCAGCGCCGAGTCTCCGCGAGCCTCACGCATCCCTTCCGCGAGCGCTCTCAGCTTGTCTCCCAAGAGCAGCCGCGCGATACCGGACGCACTGGGCAGAGTCAGTCCTGGAGAGCCCTTGTCGGGGATGCGCCACACGGCGACACCGACGACCGCGCCCTCATCGACAGCGACATGCCCGGCGCTCCGAGCGGCATAGGATTCGACACTCGGCCAGTAGAAGGTCGCAATCGCGTCAAGGCGTTCACTGGCCTCCCACTGCTCGGCAGGAAAGAGCCACTCGAGGAGGGGGTCCGCGGCGAAGGCACGAGTGATCGTCGTGCGCGCTGCCGCAGCGTGCGACGCGTCAATCCGCGTGTACTCCATGGTGCTCATGGGTCTCCTTCCTCATCGAGACCACCACTTAACGCCGAGACCACCGGTTATAAGCGGCGATCTCGGGCGCGGAGTGGTCGTCTCGGCGGCGGAGGCGTCAGGTGCCGCCTCAGCGGCCGCTGTGCTCCGCGATGATCTGGTCCGACGCCTTCTCGCTGACCATGTAGACGGCGCTGGCGATGAAGTAGCCGGGGATGTCGGGGAAGACACTCGCGTCGACGACGCGCAGGCCCTCGACACCCCGCACCCGCAGGTCCCCGTCGAGCACCGCCAGCGGATCGTCAGCGGTGCCGATCTTCGCGGTGCCGCACGCATGGTGGCCCCAGGCCTCGGCCATGACGTGATCGCGCAGCTTCTCCCGGGTGTCCGCCTCGGCGCCGGGGACGAGCTCGCGGACGATGCGGGTGTTCTCGATGTTCGAGGCGATCTCCCGCGCGAGCTCGATCCCGTCGACGACGCCGTCGAGGTCGGTCTCCCAGCCCTCGGACCCCTCGTCGAAATACCGCATCCGGATGTCGGGGACATCCCGCGGATCGGCCGAGCGCAGCCGCACGGACCCGGCACGGTCCCGTGTCCAGCCCTTGAGCACGAGGAGGCTCATCCGGTTGTGGTGGGGCTTCGCGTCGTACGAGTAGTTCGGGTAGTACCCGTGGAAGTCCGCGGCGAGGGAGAAGACGATGACATCGGTGCCGTCATCGGAGGCGGCACTCGTGCGGGCGACGAGGGCCGCGAGCGACCCGTTCGTCGAATACGGGCCGCCGCGGTCGTCCTTCCACTCCTTCATGAGGTGGTCATCGGGTTCGCCCGGTGCGGGCAGGTCGAGCGTCGACCCGTCGAAGATCGGGAAGTCGGCGTCGAGCTCGTTGACGACCGAGACCTCGTAGCGGTCGTGGAGGTTCTCCCCCACCCCCGGCAGATCGACGACGACGGGGATGCCGAGCTCCTGCAGCTCGGCGGCCGGACCGATCCCGGAGAGCTTGAGCAGCTGCGGGGTGTTGAACGCCCCGCCGGCGATGATCACCTCGCGGCGGGCGCGCACGATGCGGGCCGCCGGCGACGCCTCCGCGGACCGGCGCGCCTCCGGGGTCGCCCGGTAGAGCCCGGCACCGGGCAGGTATTCGATCCCGACGGCCCGGGTGCCCTCGAGGACCACCCGCGTGGCCAGCGCATCCTCGATGATCGTCAGCTTCTCCGGGTGAGCATCCCGCGCGGCGAGCAGTCGCTGCCGGGCGCCGTTGCGGTGCCCACCGCCGGCGGCCACGGGCACGAACGACATGCCCTGGTACTCCGGCGGGGTGTCGGCGGCGTTGATGTCACGCGGCAGGGACACCTCGGCGGGGATGTCGAACCTCTCCCGGCTCGTCGCCTCGGTGGCGTTGATGATGTCGAGGAACCGCGGTTCGCGACCGGCGATCGCCGGATCCGCCCGGGTCGTCGGCAGCCATCCGCCGTGCCCGTGGTGCGCCTTCTGGTCGCGCTCGGCCTCGGTGTCGCCGGGCAGGGGACGGGCGTCGACGCCCTGCCAGTCCTCGACGCGCTCGAAGATCGTCCGCATGTGCGCACTGCCCCAGGTCTCGTCCCCGGTCAGCGACGCCAGGGCATCCCAGTCCCGCGGCTGCGGAGCGATGTGGACGAGGGCGCTGACCGCGGTACTGCCCCCGAGCGTGCTGCCCCGCGGATAGAGGATCCCGCCCTCCTCGTCGACCCACTTCGAATCCCGCGCTCCGCGGTCGGGATCGTCGTAGTGGGAGACGAAGAAGTTCCACACCATGTCGACGTCCTCGCTGGCATAGGCCTGCATGACGGGGATGTCGTAGTACCGGCACCGGTGATCGCGGCCGGCCTCGAGGACGACGACGCTGAACCCCGCCGCGGCGAGGTTCGCGGCGAGCGGTCCGCCGCCCGCCCCCGACCCGACGACGACGAAATCGGCGGTTGTCTCAGGGGCTGCGGTGTCCGTCACTGGAGGTAGTTCTCGACTTCGCTGACGGGACGCTCCTTCGCGAGGTTGGGATCGCGTCCGGCATCGCGCTCCCCCTGCCGCTGGCGGAGGAGATCCCAGAGCTGATCGAGCTCGCCCTCGAGCTGGGCGATGCGCTGGTGCTCCTGCTCCTCGGTGATCTCACCGGCACCGAGGCGGCGGCGCAGTTCGCGCTCCTCCTCGACGGCGTCGTTGATCTGCTGATGGATCGACTTGTCACTGGCCATGACGGAACCTTTCGTGGGTGGGGGCGCTCAGCGGTGGACCTTGTCCATCCAGTCCGCGGGAACGCGGCCTGCGGGCCCGGGCACCGGCTGGGATGCGGGGTGAGACTCCGGCGGCGCGAGCTCGGGTCCGTCGAAGACCTGCTCGGTGCGGAAGTCGTAGAACCACGTCTCGCCCGGCTCGTAGCTGCGGATGACCGGGTGCGAGGTCTCCGCGGCGTGCTTGCTCGCATGCTGCGACGGGGAGGTGTCGCAGCACCCGATGTGACCGCAGGCCGCGCATCGGCGCAGGTGCACCCACCAGCCGCCCGTGGCTTCGCATTCGACGCATCCGGGTCCCGAGGGCGGAACCGCGGTGTCGATGTCTCCGGGTTCGAGTTGAATGTCCATGCACCGAGTATGGCACAAGTCACACTGGTTTCAGCCGGTCGTCTCCGCCTCTCCGGCGACCTCCGCGAGGATGACCCGATAGCCCAGGCGCGCGTCGTAGCCGTGGATCTCCCGGGTGTCGAGCGCGGACATGAAGTCGAGCACCTCGGCGGTGATGACCTGACCGGGCACGAGCACCGGGAAGCCGGGCGGGTACGGGGTGACGAACCCGGCCGAGACGGGGGTCTCCCCGGCGTCGACGCGGCGGCGCAGCTCGTGCGGGAGGACGTACTCGACCGACTTCTGCCGCAGACCCGCGTAGTACGCGGACCGCAGATCCCCGTCGGGCAGCTGCGCCTCGGGGTCCTCGGCGGGCACCTCGGCGGCGTATTCCGGGGCGAAGGCGCTGAAGTCGGGCAGCGGCGGCATCACGGCGGCGAGTTCCGTCGCTGCGTTCGCCCGGGTGAGCGCGTGCGGGTCGGAGAACTTCTCGGCGATCTTGACGAGCACCTCGATGAGGTAGGCGACGGCCGACCGGGAGGTGCCGATGTTCGTCATGAAGAGCACGGTGTTCCGGCTCGTCTTGTTGACCTGGATCCCGTAGCGGTCCATGAGGTATTCGTGTTTGAACGTGTCCCCGTCGACGCCGGTGCCGGTGATCTCGATGGTGATCCGGCTCGGGTCGACGACGAACTCGTCCGTCGTCCACGCGCTCCAGAACGTCCCGAGGCCGTCGCGCAGCGGCATCGACCGCGTCGTCTCCCGGTATTCGGCGGGGATGAGGTCCTTGGCGGTGAGCACGCGGAACGTCTTCTTCAAAAGCGGGTGCCGGGCCACCGCCGAGGCAAGGCTGACGGCGAGGTCGAGCTGCTTCTGGACGAGCGCGAAGCCCTCCATCTCGACCTGCCGGCGACCGAGGTCGAGGGAGGCGAGGATCTGATAGTTCGGCGACGTCGAGGTGTGCGTCATGTACGCCTCGTGGAAGGCCTCCTCGGCGCCGGCTCCGAACTCCTGATCGTAGACGTGGATCATCGACCCCTGCCGCAGCGCGGTCAGGGTCTTGTGCGTCGACTGCGTCGCATACACCCGGATCGTCGCATCCGGCGGGGCGAGCAGGGTCTCGTTCAGCCACACCTCGTCCGGCGCCGGCTCCCCGGTGACCGGATCGAACAGCCGCTTCCGCTGCTCCCGGTACGCGGCGTCGTGGGCGTTCGTCCGCAGGTTCTCATCGAGCCGCTCGGCCGCGACCATCGCGGTGCGCTTGCGGGTGACGGGATGGAAGCGGGCGAAGGCGAACCACGCCTCGTCCCAGAGGAAGACGAGGTCGGGTTTGATCGCGAGGCATTCGGCCATCACCCGCTCGGGGTCGTAGACGATGCCGTCGAACGTGCAGTTCGTCAGCGTGATCATCCGCACCTCGTCGAGGCGACCGGCGGCCCGGTAGTCGAGGAGGAGCTGCTTGATCCGCGACAGCGGCACCGCGCCGTAGAACGCGAAGTCGTTGAGCGGGTACGCCTCGAGGTAGGCGGCCCGGGCCCCGGTGAGCATGAGCGCGTGATGGTGGGACTTGTGGCAGTTGCGGTCGACCATGACGACCTCGCCGGGGGCGACGACGGCCTGGTGGACGATCTTGTTCGCCGTCGACGTCCCGTTCGTCACGAAGTACGTGCGCTTCGCACCGAACGCGCGGGCGGCCAGGGACTGCGCCTTCTTCAGGGTGCGCACCGGGGCGAGCAGGGAGTCGAGTTCGCCCGAGGTCGCGCTCGTCTCGGCGAGCAGCAGGTTGAGGCCGTAGAAGTCGACGAAGTCGCTGATCCACTTCGACCCGACGACCGATCCGCCGCGGGAGACCGGCAGGGCGTGGAAGACCCCGGCGGGGCGCCGGGCGTGCTCCTGGATCGCGGCGAAGAACGGGGTGTCGTAGAGGTGCTGGACGCGGCGGAGGAGGGAGAGGTGGAGCTCGAACTGGTCCTCCCGGCGGAAGACGCGGCGGAAGCGGTGGGTGAGCGCCCCGGCGAGGCTCTCGATGTGCGCCCCGGCCATGAGGTAGAGGTCGAGTTCGGGGCGGATGCCGGCGAGCGTGTCGGCCAGCCGCAGCACCCGGCGCACCGAGTTGAGCGGGCTCATCGGGCCGGTCGGCGACGACGTCGTCCCCTCGTGGGCGTAGGCCACGGCGGTGCGGAGGTCACGGCTGAGCACCTCGCGGGTGCGGTCGGTGAATCCGGGCCGGATGACGCACGCGAGCAGGTTGGGGTTCGTCAGCGCCGCGACGACGGCGTCATCGGCGGTGGGGACGATGACGTAGTCGTAGATGAACTGGTCGGAGGGGCTGCGAAGCTTGAGCAGGTCGGAGTGGAGTTCGTCGCGCCCGCCCTCGGTCGTCTCGTCGACGATGAGGACCTCGAACCGGGGACGCTGGTCCTGCCGGTCACGCAGCTCGTTGCGCTCCTCCTCGGTGAGCTCGTCCTCGAGGAGGTCGGGCACCGTCGTCCCGCGCAGCCGGTTGACCGCGCGGGTGATCATGTCGTGGGCTCGGTCGAACTCGCCGTCGGAGAGGAGCTCGGCGATCTCCTCGACGTAGCGCTGCCCGAACCCGCCCCAGTAGAGCTCGATGGTCTTCAGCGACCGCAGGGACCGCCACACCTCGCCGTCGGCGGCGATCATCGAGAAGTCCCCGCCGCTCATCACGAGGCGCTTGATCGCGTACTTGAGGTACTCCCACGCGTCCGAGCGCAGCCGCCACGTGCTCGCCGGCATTCCCGGGTCGCGTTCGAGCTTCGCCTTCTCCGGTCTCGTCAGGAACCCCGGTCGCAGCGGCGTTCGCGCACCTCCTCCGGAAGCCGACGGTTCGGGCGTGAAGATCGCCCGTCCCGGAAGATCGTCGGAGTCGATGCCGGTCATGCTGGAGCCTCCTGGCGTGGTGCGAAATCCGTTGTGCTGACGATCATACGGCCTGCCCTCATCCGTTTCGCCACCGCGGTGCCCACTTGAGACGAAAGAGTGATAAGCATGAGGAATGGATGCATCAGAGTCGCTGTCCGCCGGCCACCTCATCGTCCGCGAGCTCGAGGCCCACGGCGTCCGCCGTGCCTACCTCGTCCCGGGCGAGTCCTACCTCGACGTCCTCGACGGACTCCACGATTCGCCGATCACCCCGATCGTCTGCCGCCAGGAGGGCGGGGCCGGGTACATGGCCGTGGCCGAGGGGCGGATGACCGGGGTCCCGGGGGTCGCCATGGTCACCCGCGGTCCCGGCGCTGCGAACGTCATGGCCGCCGTCCACACCGCCCACCAGGACGCGACCCCGCTCGTCGTCTTCGTCGGCCTCATCCCCACCTCCCACCGCGGTCGGGAGTCGTTCCAGGAGTTCGACCTCACCGGGTGGTTCGGCTCGACGACGAAGAAGGTCCTCGTCCTCGATGATCCGGACAAGGCCGCCGAGGTGGTCGCCGACGCCCTGCACACCGCGGTCACCGGCCGCCGGTCCCGTCGTCGTCGGCCTGCCCGAGGAGGTGCTGACCCAGCGCACGACCGCCTCGGCGCTGCCGCCCCTGACCGTCGGGGTGCCCGCCCCCGACGACGGCGACCTCACCGAGGTGCGGGCCCGCATCGATCAGGCCGAGCGTCCCGTCCTCATCATCGGCGGGGAGGACTGGCCGCAGGCCACGGCCGAGCGCATCGCCCGCTGGTCGCCGACCGGGGTCTCGGGGTGCTCGGCACATTCCGCGCCTACGACGGGATCGACCACGACAGCCCGAACTTCCTCGGCATCCTCGGGTACGGGGCGGCCCCGGTGGCCGAGCGGGTGTTCGCCGAGGCCGACCTCCACATCTTCCTCGGCTGCGTCCGCACGGACGTCGCCACCGACGGGTTCACGCTCGGCACGGAGCAGAAGACGATCGTCATCGGCCCCGACCCCGATGCGCACGGTCACTTCGGGCGCCTCGATGAGCACATCGTCACCTCGGTGAGCCGGTTCGCCGCCCGACTCGTCGCCGCGGACGGGACCCCGGACTACGCGGTGACCGCAGACGGCGCGGTCAACGAGGTCGGCGAAGGGGAGTCCGGCGGCGCGGCCGCGCCCGAGCTGCCTGCGTGGATCACCGCGGCCCGCGCCGAGCTCGAGGCATGGCGGGTGCCGAAGCCGGCGCCGGCCGAAGCGGAGGCAGGCCCCGGCTTCGTCGACATGGACGAGGCGTTCACCCACGTCAGGGAGCTGCTGCCGGAGGATGCGATCGTCACCTACGGGGCGGGGAACTTCTCCGGATGGGCGACGCGGTTCCTGCCCACGCACGCCTTCCCCTCGGCACTCGGGCCGCGCAACGGGTCGATGGGCTTCGGGGTGCCGGCCGCCGTCGCCGCGGGACTCGTCGCCCCCGACCGGACGATCTTCTGCATCGCCGGGGACGGGGACTTCCTCATGAACGGCCAGGAGCTCGCGACGGCCGCGCAGTACGGGATCGACCTCACGATCGTCGTCAACGACAACTCCGTCTACGGCACGATCCGCGGCCACCAGGACCGCGACTACCCGGGCCGCGCGACGGGCACCGCCCTGGACAACCCCGACTTCGCGGCGATGGCCACGGCGTTCGGCGGACTCGGCATCCGGGTCGAGCGGACCGCGGACTTCCGTGAGGCCTTCGCCGCCGCGCTGGACCACCGGGGCCCGGCGCTCGTCCACTGCATCACCGACCCCGCGATCCGCGGCGCCCGGCTGTGATGGCAGACTCGAGAAGACCGGGTCACCGGTGACAGCGACGTCCACGACGAAGGCAGCCCCATGAGAATCGACGCGATCTTCACGGATCTCGACGCCCACACCCTCGACCCCGCCCGTCCCCGGGCCCAGCGGATCGGGGTGTTCGCCGGTCGGATCGTCGGCGTCGACGAGGAACTCGACGGCGTCACCGCCGACCGCGTCGAATCGCTCGGCGGGGCGACCGTGCTGCCGGGCTTCAACGACGTCCACTGCCACACGACGTGGTTCGGCCTCACACTCGCCTCCGTCGACGTCACGGCGATGCCCGGGGGGCTGCCCGACGTCTACGCGGCCCTCGAGCAGGCGGCGGCGACGACACCCGAGGGCGAGTGGATCGAGGCGACCGGTTTCGCCCACCGCGACTACGACGGGCAGTACCCGGAGCTCGCCCGCCTCGATGCGATCACCGGCAGCCGGCCCCTCTTCATGCGCCAGACCTCGGGACATGCGGCGATCGTCAACACCGAGGCGATGCGCCGGGCCGGCATCCTCGACCGAGGCTTCACCGACCCGGTCGGCGGGAAGGTCGTCCGCGACCCGGCCGGCCACCCGACGGGACTCGTCGAGGAGACCGCGCAGGGCCTCGTCCAGGACCTCATCCGCCCGTACTCGCTCGACACGATCGTCGAGGCCCTCGATCTCGCGACGACGCAGTACGCGAAGGAGGGCATCACCTCGTTCGGCGAATGCGGCATCGCCTACGGCTGGATCGGCCACTCCCCCATCGAGATCTCCGCGTACCTGCGGGCCCGCGAGGAGGGGAGGCTGCGGGCCCGGGCGCAGCTGATGCCGCAGGCCGACGGCCTCCACGCGATCGCCGCGAACCCGGCCGACGGCTTCGGCATCGGCCTCGACGCGGGACTGCGCACCGGCCTCGGCGACGACCTCATCAGCATCGGCCCGGTGAAGTTCTTCATGGACGGGGCGATGAGCGGGGAGACCGCCGCGCTGCGGGAGAACTACGCGGGCCGCGATCATCGCGGGTATCTCCAGGCCGACGCCGAGGTGCTGCGCCGCCAGATCCTCGACACGTACGCCTCCGGGTGGTCGCTGGCCGTCCACGCGATCGGCGACGCCGCCGTCGATGCGGCGATCGCGAACATCGTCGAAGCGCAGAGACTCCACGGCAGGCGGGCGGTGCCCAACCGCATCGAACACGCGGGGCTCGTCCACGACGAGCACCTGGCGACGCTCGCCGAACACGGCATCGCGGTGACCCCGCAGGCCGCGTTCGCCGAGGCGATCGGCGACGGGATGAACCGGTCGCTCGGACCCGAGCGCCGCCGCCTGCTCTACCGGGCGAAGTCGTTCGTCGACGCCGGGGTCCTGCTGCCCGGCAGCTCGGATCGCCCGTGCGCCGACGGCACGGCGCTGCGCGGCATCGAGGCCTTCGTCACCCGCGCGACCCGGGACGGCGACGTCATGGGTGCGGCGGCCGAGCGGCTCACCCCCGCCGAGGCGGTCGCCGCCTACACCTCGGTCGCCGCCGTCGCCTCGGGGCAGGGTGCGGACAAGGGCACGCTGACCCGGGGGAAGTTCGCCGACTTCGTCGCCCTCGACGCCCATCCCGCCGAGGTGGCCCCCGACGAGATCGCCGGCATCCCCGTCCGCGCGACCGTCCTCGGCGGCGCGTTCACCCACGACGCCCGGTAGCTCAGCGGCGCGGGAGGGCGCTCAGCGGCGCGGGAAGTCGAGGTCGGTGAGGACCGTCTCGAGGATGCCGAGGCCCTTCTCGAGGTCGTCCTCGCCGATGTTGATCGGCGGGAGACGTGGATGCGGTGGTAGTTGCTGAACGCGACGAGGCCGTGCTCCTTGAGGGCGGCGAGCACCGAGGCGACCTCGGGTGAGCCGCCGCCGTAGGGGGCCAGCGGCTCCTTCGTCTCCTTGTCCCAGACGAGTTCGATCGCCCAGAACGCCCCGGTCCCGCGGACCTCGCCGACATGCTTCGAGGCCTCCGCGATCTGCCGCAGACGGGGTCCGATGATCTCCTCGCCGATCCGGGCGGCGTGGGCGACCATGCCCTCGTTCTCCATCGCGTCGATCGTCGCGACCGCGGCCGCGCACGCGAGCGGGTGACCGGAGTACGTCAGACCTCCGGGATAGGCCACCTCGGCGAAGGAGTCGTAGATGGCATCGTCCATGATGACGCCCCCGAGCGGGACGTACCCGGAGTTCACGCCCTTGGCGAAGGTGATGATGTCGGGGACGATGTCGAAGTGCTCGAAGGCGAACCACCGGCCGGTGCGGCCGAAGCCGGCCATCACCTCGTCGGCGATGAGGACGATGTCGTGGGCGTCGGCGAGCGCCCGCACGCCCTGCATGTACTCCGGGCTCGGGATCATGATGCCCGCGGTGCCGGGGATCGGTTCGAGGACGATCGCGGCGATCGTCGACGGGCCCTCGAGTTCGATCGTGCGCTCGAGGTGGCGCAGGGCGCGCTCGGTCTCCTCCGCCTCGGTGGTCGCGGCGAACTCGGAGCGGTAGAGGAAGGGGCCGAAGAAGTGGACGACACCGGAATCGCCGAGGTCGTTCCTCCACCGGCGCGGATCGCCGGTGACGTTGATCGCCGTCTGCGTGCCCCCGTGGTACGAGCGGTAGCGGGAGAGGACCTTGTGCCTGCCGGTGTGGAGGCGGGCCATGCGGATCGCGTGCTCGTTGGCGTCGGCCCCGCCGTTGGTGAAGAAGACGTGGTCGAGGCCGGCCGGGGTGCGCTCGGTGATGAGGCGCGCGGCCTCCGACCGGGCGGCGTTGGCGTAGGCGGGGCTGATCGTGCAGAGCAGATCGGCCTGGTCCTTGATTGCCTGGACGACCTTGGGATGCTGGTGGCCGATGTTCGTGTTGACGAGCTGGGAGGAGAAGTCGAGCAGCGGGCGGCCCTCACCGTCGTAGATGTACGAGCCCGCCGCGCGGGAGACGGTCATCGGGTCGAGCGTCCTCTGCGCCGACCACGAATGGAAGACGTGGGCCCGGTCGAGGTCGTAGGCGCGGGCGGATTCGTCCCTGATCTCCGCGAGCTCCGCGTCGCTGAACTGCTCCATGATCGTCACCTCTCGCGCTCGTCCGGGCCCCTGACCGGGGCGCGCGGCGCAGCCTCGGCGCCGCCTACGCTCAAGGGTAGAGCACTGGGAGGCCAGGTCCGCGGACTACAGTGAACCTCATGCCCTACCGGACGATCGCGCGCCCCGCCGCAGCCGAGATCGAGATCAGGAAGTCCCGGTTCCTCGGCCTCATCGCCCCGGTGGAGACCGAGGCGCAGGCCCGGGAGATCATCGCTGCCCGCCGCGCGGAGCATCCGAAGGCCCGCCACCACTGCACGGCGTTCATCCTCGATCCCGATGCGCGCACGCAGCGCTTCAGCGACGACGGGGAACCGGCGGGCACGGCGGGCGCCCCGATCCTCGACGTCCTCGCCGGCCGCGACCTCACGTACGTCCTCGCCGTCGTCACCCGGTACTTCGGGGGAACCCTGCTCGGTGCGGGCGGGCTCGTGCGCGCCTACGGCCAGGCCGCCTCGGCGGCGGTCGATGAGGCATCGATCATCACGAAGCAGGAGCTCGTGCCGGTGCGGGCGACCGTCGACTACGCGCAGGCGAACGCCCTCGAGCGCGCGGCGGGCGTCCGCGGCTGGTCGGTGCGGGCGGAGTACGGCGCCGAGGTGACGCTCGACGTCCTCGTCCCCGTCGCCGAGGTGGACCCGGCCCTGACGATGTTCGCCGACCTCACAGCGGGGCGGGCCCAGCCGGAGTCGGCGACGTGGAGTGGGTGTGAGGCTGTCGCCCCAGTGTTTCTGCTCAGTCGAGCGCGGCGATCTTCGCGACCTGCGCGTTCGTGAGCATGACGAGGTCCTCGGGTCGGATCTCGATCTCGAGGCCGCGGCGGCCGGCTGAGACGAAGACCGAGGCGTGCTCGAGCACGGTGCGGTCGATGACGACGGGCACGGCGTGGCGCTGCCCGAACGGGGAGACGCCGCCGACCGGGTAGCCGGTGCGGCGCTCGGTCTCCGCGACCCCGGCCAGCTGCGCCTTCTTCGCGCTGCGCGCCGAGGCGAGGGCCTTGAGGTCGAGCTGTCCCGAGACGGGGACGAGAGCGGTGACGGGCGCGCCGTCGACCTGGATCATCAGGTCTTGAAGACCTGGTCGGACCCGACGCCGAGCTTGTCAGCGGCTTCCGAGCCGTAGCGCCGGGTGGCGGGGTCGTGCTCGAAGCTGTGCAGGCTGTAGTCGATGCCCGCGAGATTGAGAACGCGAACGGCCGGGGTAGCCGCGCTGGCCGATTTGGATGCAGATGCAACTGTCATAAGGGGGTCGTGCCTCCTGCCCGCGGGTCGAGAGGGAGACGCAGAGCGCGACTGCCGGAGCCTCGCGCTCTTCCCAGCTCGATACGGACGGAATGTTGTATCGGTTACTGATTGGGTACCCGCCCACAATAGGCGAACCGTCAAGCCCAGCGCCAATCAATGAAGGCAAACCGAACTTGCCGGTAGCGAGCCTTCGTCCAGCTCACACGGGATCATCGCGTTCGGGCACCTTGTCAGTCGGCCTCACCCCCAACCGATTTCGTGGAGCCGGTCGTCGTCGATGCCGTAGAAGTGGGCGATCTCGTGGACGATCGTGATGACGAGCTGCTCGCGGAGGTCGTCGCGGTCCCGGGCGAAGGCGATGAGGTTGTCGCGGTAGAGGAAGATCGTGTCCGGCATCTCGAGTCCGCTCTGACCGCGCTCGCCGATCGGGATCCCGTGATAGAGGCCGAGCAGGGTGCGGCTGCCGTCCTCGGGACGGTCCTCGACGAAGAGGGCGACGTTGTCGAGTTCGTCGGTGACTCCGGCAGGCAGCGATTCGACCGCCTCCTCGAGGATGGCATCGAATTCCTCGTCGCTCAGCTGCTCCATGGCCCCGATCCTAACGGGCGGATCTGACACGGGAATCCGGGTGCGCGAGGCCCGCGAACGGGGCCGGGATTCTGTGACGGAGGACACCGCGATCTGTTTTGCATTCTCCGAAAAGGTTGGGATAAGCTTAACGTCGTTGCCCACGGGGAATCCGAGAGCAAACTAGGCCCCCATCGTCTAGAGGCCTAGGACACCGCCCTTTCACGGCGGCGACACGGGTTCGAATCCCGTTGGGGGTACGGTGTAGGATCGAAAGGTCTGTCACCACAACAGCAAGGCCCTGTGGCGCAGTTGGTTAGCGCGCCGCCCTGTCACGGCGGAGGTCGCGGGTTCGAGTCCCGTCAGGGTCGCGGAGCATAAGGCTCTTCTTCGGAAGAGCCTTTGTTTCTCTCGGCATACATGCGTATGTCGGCGGCCAGGCTCTGTAGCTCAGTTGGTAGAGCGTTCGACTGAAAATCGAAAGGTCACCGGATCGACGCCGGTCGGAGCCACCACATGGAAGCCCCGCTTCCCCAGGCATTTACTGGGGAGACGGGGCCTCCTTCAATTCAAGGATTGACAGATCGTAGGTTCTATGCAGGTCACTACGTAGACACTTTTGCTCGATCCCATAGTCACTTTTTGGACGCTTTTTGACGGCAGGAACACCTGCCTACTCAGGCCGCGCCAACGCCCTCGCCATTGCCGCACCGAGCCTTACCCGATCATCCTCGAACAGCCCGGCATAAGTGTTCAACGTCATCTTGGCGTCGGCGTGGCCGAGCATCTTCTGCACTGCAATCACGCTCGCGCCTGACGCGATCGCGTGCGACGCTGCGGTGTGGCGCAAGTCATGCGGAGTCGGCGTCGAAAAGTCGACATCCCCCAGACGGAGAACCTGAAACCCGTCACCCCCGTGCTTCGCCTGAATCACCTTCACCGCCTGGTCGAACTGACCAGAACTCTCGAACCACTCCCCCGGAGTACGCAACACATCCCGAAGAGACTGCGAGGAGGATGCCGCGCCGACGGCAGCGGCCGTCTGGGGACCAAACCATGCCCGCCCCCTCTTCCGCTCGGAGACCCCCAGCTGCGCCTGCAAAGTAGCGATGGCCGTCGATGCCTGCCGCGCCGCCGGACCGAAAGACCGCTTCGACCAGTTATCCCGATTAAGGTCGCGGTGCTCCCTCACCGTCGAGAAAACCCTCGACTCATCTGACTTACCCTCAACCTGCTCGATCAGAAGATCGAGCACCCACTCCGAGATCGTCACCGTCCGGGTCTCATGCGTCTTCGTCCGCGACTCATATACCTTCCCCTTATCCATGGCGAGCGCCTTCGAAACGAAGAGATCCCCCGAGTCTGGGTCGAAGTCGCCAACGCGGAGCGCTGCGGCCTCACCGAAGCGGAGACCGGTGTTCGCCATGACGAGGATGAGGTTTCGCGTCATCACGTCCGGCGCACACGCCGCGAGTCTCCACACCTGTCGGCCCTCCAAATAAATGTGCTCCTTCGCCTTCCGAGAGATCGGGCGAGGAGCCCGACCACCGGAGCGCGTCTTCGCAGGATTCTCACCCAGGTACCCCTGATCTATGCACCAGTTGAGAAGCCTGACGAGCTGATCGTCCGCGACACCTCGTTGCCTGGGCGACGGGCCCCGGCCCTCCGCCGAGACCATCCCGAGACGCCACGCCTCAACCGAGGCGCGGTCGAGCTTGCCCAGACGAATCGACCCGAGGGTCGGAGCGATCCACTGTGCGTGGATCGACTCATAACCACCGATAGTCGAGGGTGACGCTCCATCATGGGACCGCCCGCCGTAGACGGACAGATACTTGATCCACTCTGAATGGACCTCATCGACAGACTTTGAGGCGGCCCTCGACCTGTCCCGAGCTCCCCCGGAATTGAGATGAACCTCAGCATCGAAGTCGTCGGCTTCCACCTTCGTGCGGAAGCGCTTCCGCTTCCGGCTATTCGATGAGTCGTACCAATCAACTTCCCAGCGCTTCGCGCGGGAACCCTTCTCCCATTTACCCGTCGCCTTCAGGTCAGTGACAGCCACCTCGACACCCTCTCGCTCGTTGTCGTCGCGTCGGGCCTGAATGCCCGAGCTGTTAGCGGAAAGATACCATGGAATCGAAAGGTCAAGGACGCACCGAGGCGACTCCGACACGGTCAGCCGGAGGCCCGCGTCCACGTGGAACACGAGCTGGTAATCAACACATTTAAAGGTTGCACCAAAATTCAGCTGTGAACTTCATGTGAGAAAGATAGCTGCAAGTAACTCACTTACACCTGTAAAACCAAAGATCTCAGCAGTCCGCCGATGCGGCTGCGCACCTTTCGACATCATCGACAAAAGGTATGAAGGCTAAAAAGTTGCACCCCAGTGGTACACTTAAATCGTCACCATTTTCTGTTGGCACAACAAACACCGTTTCACGTGAAACGGTGACTCCACTCTAACACCCAGGCGGTGCCGCCGCAACCCCGGCGGCAGGAGACAGGAGGACCGGGCCGACACCCCGGCCCAGAATTGGCAACCGAATAGAGGAACACGAATGAATCACGCATTCGACGGCCACGCCGTCACCGACGGCTGGGCCTACTGCGAGAACTGTTGGCGTCAGAAGCAGTACACCGAGTTTCACCGATCCACACGGACGCCGCGAGGCGTCTACGTCTGGTGTCGCACATGCGTGGAAGACGCAGCTGAAAACAAACGGCTCTTGCCCGAGCCGTTTTACAACTCGGATCAAATACTCGAACCCAATCCGATCCTCTCAGGATCGGTGAAACACCAAGCCGCCCCACAGGCGGCATAACAAGAAGGGCATGACGGTAGAAGCAACACCATAGGAATACCCCCTCGAAACGAGGGTGAACGGCAGGGGCCGCTTGGCCCCGCGAGAACTGGGGAAGGAGGACATTGAAGAACCGAGAGAATGAATTAATTGGTACACCACAGACGAGGCGGCGAGGACGGCCTCGAAAGGACAAGACGCCATGCTCGATTGAAGGATGCGAAAGGATCTCAACTCGCAACGTCGACGGTGCTCGCGTCTGCGATACGCACCGAATGCAAACCTATCGGCAGCAGTCAGGACTCTGTTCGGTGCGGGGTTGCGACGGTGTCGTCCGCCTCGGGAAAAACGTGCTCGCCGGTACTGCCGGTCTCACGAAGACCGGTACCTCGCCGACGCTCCGAAACGCCGAGACGCCGCCCTGGCAGAACTGGCCCGGCGGATCACTCACGACGATCTCGGGGGGATTCATTGTTGGATGGTCGACGCCAACGTCAACCGTCCAACGGTCGAGGTCGACGGACTCCGCTGGGTCGCCGTGAGATTCTTGCGGGCGATGTTCTACGGGCCGCATCGAGGCGGCCTCGAACTGCACCACGTCTGCGGGAACGGCTGGTGCGTGAACCCGGCCCACTGCTGGCCGTTGACCTCGAAGCTCAACCGAGAGATCGAGGGCAACCTTGACGAATACGACGGAGCGGGCTGGCTGAAACGGTTCGCCCCGATCACGGAAGGCTTCGACGGCTGGTGCAGGGCGGTCGGACTCGACCACGGGATGCGCCGTCAGATCGACACCGGCGCACGCCGGTACGCCGACCCCCAGACATGGCGATGACAAGACACCTTGAGGAGGTGAACACATGCAGTCCCCAACGGGGACGCCCGGCCCCACAGGCCGGTCATCGCAAACAAGGAAACAACAAATGAACAACGCCCATAATCTTCTCGAAGATCATCCTGACCTCGAATGGTCGACCGTCGCCGATCTGGCAATCGGTGATTGCTACACCACGTCGACACGGTCACCGCTGACCTACATGATGCTCGACAAACGCAACGGCTACCGAGGGCGCGCCGAATTCGACTGCACCACGCTGGTCGGACCAGCAGGCGGTAGAGCATCAACAAGGACGTACTACCGAGGCGAACAGGAAATCCTCATTGTCCCCCCGGAGGAGGTCGGGGACCGAATCGCAGCCGCCGCACTCGCCTTCGGTCAGCGCCCGTTCCACGGGCACGACCGCATCGAACTGGGCCGCGACTGCTGGCCGCTGACGCTGGTCCCCGACGACGCCGAGGTGGTCGCGTGAACGACGCCGACATCGAGCTGTTTCGATCCCTCCTCGCCAACCAGATCGCCGACATCCAGAGGCAGATCGACAAGCTCGAGCTTCGGGATCAGCGTGCAGCGGACGCGAACCGGGCACGCCGGATCGCGGAGCTGCTGGCACAGCTCGACCAGCTCACCGACGTCCTTGACCGGATCGACGGTGAGGTCGAATGAGCACCGTACTGCATCCAAACTACGCGCCGCCACAGAAGGGATCACCTGCAACAGAATCCCCCCGAATGGCCCGCCGCTGGCAGGAGAACCACACGAATCCAGCACGAATCACGCGAAAGAGAACGCATGACTAAGAACCGAAATATCCCCACACCCGCCGAAGATGCAATCCGACCCGGCCACGAGGCCGTCTCCTCCCGCCTGACGAAGGCCCGCGACGAACTCGCCACGGCCCAACAGGCCGAGGCGGACGCGCAAGCGAAGATCGACGCGCACGAGGCCCTAGCCGACACGAAAACGGCCAAGCCGAAGGACTGGGCGCACGACCTCGCCGAACTCGAAGGATCACTGCGCTGGGCGTCGAAGCGGGCAGCGCTCAAGCGCCAGGAACTCGCCGAGGCTGAACGCGAGATGGTTGCAGCAGACCGTGCCCTGGCCCTCGCGCGAATGGAAGACCGAGCCGCCGTCATCGCGGGTTTCGACCGGGACGAATTCATCGCCCGGTACCAGGAGAAGATGGTCCCGCTGAAAGAGGAGCTTTGGTCTGAAATCCACTTGCTCGAGGACCTCGAACGGGAGGTCGCGGAGATCGCCAAGGCTGCAGGCATCGACCGAGGCGATGAGCGGTACACGCCCCCGCCCGTGAGCGCGTCCAGCACCGAGCGGCACATGTTCGACGGCATCGACCTTCACCCTGCGAGCCTCACCTCGAACACCGTCGAGGAAGCGCTCGCCGTCGGAGACGACCCCCGTATCGAGGCGGCCCGTGAGGCCTACTTCGCTGAACTGACGGCCAAGCGCGATGCGGAAGAGCGGGAGCGCCGCGAAGAGCGGGAGCGCATCGCAGAGTATGAGGCCCACCGCGAACGCCTGGCCCGTGCCAGCGGGCACCGCCCCCGGCCGATCCAGTACAGCGACGGGGCACGTCCGATGAAGACAAGCCGGCTTGCACCTGGCCTTCGCCCCAACGGCTGACAACTGAAACACCCGGAGCGCCCTCAAGTCCTGATCGACTTGGGGGCGCCCTTCAATTTTCTGACCAGAACCGGGCGCGGCGTCGCGGACCCGCCCCGACTGTTTACCGCCCCCACGACCCCGGCCAGGCGCTCCGTCACCCCGGCATACTTAACGATCGTTAAGTAATCATGGACATCTGAAGTGGGAGCGAGCACAGATGCTAACCACCTGCGGTGCCGGAGGATGGGGCGGGAGGGGGCTATCCCCCCTCGGATCACAGCTGTCACGGCATCAAGGCCAGCCCCCGGCCTGCCGCCGGGTGCCGACCGGGGTACGCGCTCTCGGGTTGCGTCGGCGCGCCCCTCGGCTCGCCCGGCTCGCTGTGGACCCTGGGCTGACTCACTGCCCGCCCCGCGCTCAGCGCGCGCTTGCGCCGCGCTGTGGTCCTCCATGCGTTGGCGCGTGCGGGCAAGGTCGAGGGCGTGCCTCACTCGGCCGTGAGCCTCACCTCTTCGACCAGCCGCCCGTAGGCTCAGGCCACAGGGCCGAACAGGCCCGTATTGAACTCCAGGTGGTACGCCTCCCAACTACAGGCGAGGCCGCGTCGGATCAAATCAAGCGACACGGTCGCATCGGGCTCGAGATGCTCGATCCCCTCCAGCGCATCGAGCACCGCGCAGACAAGCGCGGTGTCCTCCGACTCTCGGATGTGCCCGAAGTCATCGAAGTCCTCGGCCGCGGCCTCTATGATCGTGCTCTGAACGAGGGTCTCGGGGTGCAGCTCGCGCAGCACCTCAAGCGCGTGACTCACGATCACGCCCTCGCCGACTCGAACGAGCTTCCCAATGCCCTCCGACATGACAACGTCGATCACCTGTATTCCACATTCGCCGAATCGGCATCCGTGGTTCCTCTCGAACGCCAAGCTGTCATCATTCTCGGTGCCGCTCATGTCGCAATCGTACCCGGCAGGGCCGACACCAGGCGAGGAAGGTGTCTCGTAAAACGATCCCCCAGACGATACACGCGAGCACTACTCAAACACTCCGTGAACGATCAATCTCGCGTCTCATCTTGCGTGTCCACATTGATCTTGATAGATTGTCTCACAACGCAACGTTTCATGAGACACATCTAGGGAGGCCATCATGGCGAACAAGACATTTGGATACGTGAGAGTCAGCACCAACGACCAGACGGTCGACCAGCAGGTTGACGCGCTCAGCGCAGCAGGAGTCGAAGAAGAGAGCATCCTCCAAGACGTAGGAGTCTCCGGGACACGACAACAGCGCCCCGGGCTCGACAGCCTGCTCGCCCAACTCCGACCAGGCGATACCGTCAAGGTCTGGAAACTCGACCGGCTAGGCCGGTCAATGGCTCACATTGCCACCCTCATCGAACAATTCAAGAACGCCGGCATCACGCTGGTCTCCATCACAGACGGGATCGACACCAGCACATCCGCCGGGCGGATGATGGCCGGAATGGTCATCACAATGGCCGAGTATGAGCGTGAACTTATTAGCGAACGCACCACGGCCTCGCTCGCCAAAGCGCGCGAGAACGGCAAAGTCGGCGGCAGGCGGCGTGTCATGAACGAGAAGCTGGCACGCCGAGTGCTCGCCCTCATCGACTCGGGGCACACGGCACCCGAGATTGCCGAGGTCCTCGGTAAGTCTCGACCGACGGGCTATCGCTACGTCAGGGAAGCGGAGGAGATGAGGGAGACTCTCAGCCTGTAGTTGTCGCATAGCCGTGGCCCTGCTGTGTCACTTGCAGATTGATTAGGCCGGTAGTATTGCTTCCCGTCCATGCCTGTCGTCTTGACCGGCTCGTCGATGATCTCGCCGGTATCGGTGTTGACGTGCGGTGGAGTAGGGTCAGGTGGGACATTTGTCCCACCTGAAACATCGCGCCTCACCTGCCTATCGCTCGCCCCCACTATCGGAGCGATCGCCCTGGTGCTCATTCCCTCGTCCGAGAGCATCCGGACCATGTCCTGCCGTTCGGCACGAGCGAGACGCAGCTCCCGAGGTCCCCAAGACGGTGAACGCCGGCCGCCGCACCACTCCTCTAAGCTACCCTAGATCATGGAATAGTAACATCACAGTTTCATTCCAATGACGATTTGACACTAGGTGGTAGAGCAAACCAGCGTGGTATAAGCGACTCGGTTAACGACTGCCGCGCTTGCGAGGATCGGCGGCCCGAGCGCGCGCCGGGTCGAGGTGACCTCGGCGCGATCACCGTCACGGCAGGGACGAAGCGAATACCGGAATCCGCTGCCGCATCAAAGTCATTACCGCCGAAATCGACAGTCACTTTTTGGACACTCTCATATTCCCTCCCCCACCAACACTGACCATACATCGAAACTGAAAATCGAAAGGTCACCGGATCGACGCCGGTCGGAGCCACCACCACGAAGAACCCCGCGGATTCCGCGGGGTTCTTCTGTGTCTCAGGGACCGGCAGTTGCCAGGGACGAGCAGCTGCCACGGGCGCGAGGCTCAGGCACTCGCCTTCGCGGTGACGCTGGCGATGAGCACATCGGCCGACCGCTGGATATGGCACTCGAGGGCATCGACCGCGCGCTCGACATCACGG
Source organism: Brevibacterium sp. LAARM2_SD2 (assembly GCF_057364785.1). Taxonomy (NCBI): domain Bacteria; kingdom Bacillati; phylum Actinomycetota; class Actinomycetes; order Micrococcales; family Brevibacteriaceae; genus Brevibacterium; species Brevibacterium sp. LAARM2_SD2. The sequence goes on from NZ_JBNFOM010000007.1 coordinate 98,932, forward strand.
GCCACCGTCGCCTCGGCGATCTCCCGGTGCTCAGCGGGAACGTCACGGGACTCGTCGACGACGAGCTCGCGCGACCAGTGGACGAAGAGCGCCGAGCGCGCCCGCAGGTCGGTCGCCACCTTCGCCAGCGTCTCGCTGCGGCCGCCGGCGAGGATCACCTCGTGGAACGCCCGGTGCACATGCCCCCACTCCTCGGTGATGTGCCCGCCCCCGTCGGTGAAGGGCGTGCGCTCGAGCATGTGGTGAGCCGCGAGCACATCCGACTCCCACGACAGGCTCCCATCGGCGATCGACTCGCGCAGGGCGGCGGCTTCGATGATCCGGCGGGCCCGAGTGAGATCCTCGAGCGCTCCGACGGTGAGCTCGGGAACCGAGAAGCCGCGCTGCGGACTCGCACTGAGCAGTCCGTCCTGGGCCAGCCGGGTCATCGCCTCCCGCAGCACCGAGGCGCTGACGGAGAATCCGCGGGCGATCTCGCCGATGCGCAGCTTCGAGCCCGGGGTGAAGCTTCCGCGCAGCAGCTCGGCGCGCAGGCGATCATAGGCTTCCGCGGAGAGCGTGCTTCCGGCTCGAGGTGCAGGCATAGCGCCAGTATAGATGGAACAGCCATCTGTCGACGTTTGCTGAAAATATCTTTTTTCTCTTGCAATGTCGTGATTCAGCTCATACGGTGGACACCACGCGACGACCGATCGTGGCGCAGAAGTCGGATCAGAGCCTGTGGCATCGCAACGCCGATGCCGGGATGCAAGGAGGCACCATGGCTGATATCGAAGTACCCGTTCTCATCATCGGCGGCGGCGGAGCCGGACTGTCGGCCTCGATGAACCTGTCGAAGCTCGGCGTCGATCACCTGCTCGTCAGCTCGCTGCCCTACACCTCGAAGCTGCCGAAGGCCCACGTGCTCAATCAGCGCACGATGGAGATCTTCGAGGAGGTCGGCGTGGCCCCGGAGGTCGAGAAGCGCAGCACGCCCGCCGAGAACATGAAGGCCACCGGGTGGTACGCCGCTCGTCGGCGACCACCGGTACTCCGGGCGCCGACTCGGCCATCTCGAGGTGTGGGGCGGCGGCTACACCGACCCCGACTACATCGCGGCGAGCGCGAAGCGCACGTGCAATCTGCCCCAGATCCGCCTCGAACCGCTCCTCCTCGACCACGCCCGGACGCTCCATCCCGACCCGCGAGGCGTGCGCTTCAATCACGAGGTCACCGCGATCGAGCAGCTCGACGAGGGCGTGCGCGCGACGGTGCTCGACAAGGACACCGACACCGAGTACACCGTGCGTGCCCGCTATGCGATCGCCGCCGACCGCGGGCGCACGATCGGCCCGGCCCTCGGCGTCGGCATGACCGGTCCGACGGACCTCATGATGATGGTCTCCGTCCACTTCTCCGCCGACCTCTCCCAGTCGGCCCGCGACGACGATGTGCTCATCCGCTGGCTCGTCAATCCGGAGTTCGGCGGATCGTGGTCCTCCGGCGTCCTCGTGGCGATGGGACCGGAGCACTGGGGCACGACCTCGGAGGAGTGGGTCGTGCATCTCGACTACGCGACGCACGACAAGGACGCGCTGAGAGACGATCTCGTCATCGAGCGCCTGTGCACCGTCCTCGGCGTCGACCGCTCGGCGCTCACGGTCCACAAGGTCTCGCCGTGGATCATGGAGGGAGTCGTGGCCGAGAGGTTCAGGACCGGCGACGTCTTCTTCATCGGCGACGCCGCCCACCGCCACCCGCCGACCGGCGGACTCGGGCTCAACTCCGCGATCCACGACGGGTACAACCTCGCGTGGAAGCTCTCCCTCGTCCTCGCCGGCAAGGCCGACGACGCACTGCTCGACACCTACGAAGCCGAGCGCCAGCCGGTCGATCAGGACAATGTCGACGCCGCGGTCGCCTCGGCGATGAATCACTTCACGATCGACAAGGCGCTCAACCTCTCGCCCGAAGCCTCCGCTACGGACAACTGGGCCGAACTCGAGCCGATCTGGGACGACTCGCTGCCCAACGCTGCGGAGAAGCGCCACGCGCTCAACAAGGCGATCGGGACGCAGACGATGGAGTTCCGCCATCACAACGTCGAGTTCGGGTATCGGTACGACTCCGCGGCCATCGTCTCCGACGGATCGCCCGACTACTCCCCCATCGACCCCGTGCGGCTCTACGAGCCCTCGACCAAGCCGGGCCATCCGCTCCCCCACGCCTTCGTCGAGAAGTCGAACGAGCGCATCGCGCTCGGCGACCTCGTCGCCGGTGGGCACTTCCTCGTCCTCGCCGGCGAGGACGGCCAGGGCTGGGTCGATGCGGCGAACCGGCTGGCCGCCGAGCGCGGCCTGCCGCTGAGAGCGCACACCGTCGGCCTCGAGGGCTGCGACTTCGTCGACGTGCGGATGGCGTGGATGAAGAACCGCGGCATCAGCTCCTCAGGCGTCGTCATCGTCCGCCCCGACCGCTACGTCGCCTACCGCTCGGTCGCCGGCGTGCCCGACGCCGACAGCGAGCTCCGCCGGGTCTTCGACTCGCTGCTCGCGGTGACGCCGGGGTCTCAGGGTGCGGGGTCTCAGGGTGCGGGGTCAGGGTCGCGCCTCGGCACATCCGAGTCGAACGGGGTCGCGGCGGCAGGAGTCAACGGCGTGACTGTCTGAGGACGCTCGAGACGTGGAGAGGGCCCGGCGCGGAGCTTCCTCAACCGCGCCGGCTCCGGACCGGGCGGGCACGGGACCGGGCGGGCGCGGGACCGGGCGGGCGCGGGAACCGCAGGACCGCCTCGGCGAGCTGGGGAGATCCCGGAGATCTCTGCAGGGGATCCATCCTGCGCGACCGATTCCTCAGCACTTTCCGCTGCCTGTCCCCACCGTCGCGCAACGGTGCAAGAATAAGGATGTACCGACCCGAACCAAGGAGCGACCATGAGCACCGGCGACACCTGGGCAGACGACACCGATCCCGCTGACAACGACTTCCTCACGCAGGACGACGAGTTCGACGAGGAAGAGCTCGAAGAGGACGACGCCGAGCCCACCGGGGTCGACCTCACCGGTCTCGAGGAAACCGCCGACGAAGCCGAGGACGACGCCGAATCGGACGACTTCGACGAGATCGACGACGAGGACAGCGAGCCCTACGTCGAACCGGGCGCCGAAGGACCCGAGGGCACCGGCATCGAAGGCGCCGACGACGCCCTCATCGCCGACGCCGGCTGGGACGACGAACAGGACGCCCCCGCGCTCGACGGCGACCTCGACACCGACCCGACGACCGCCGCCGAACAGGGCAACCGCGACGGGGACGACATGGTCTCCTACGGCGACGACGACTCCGAGGTCGCCGAGCTCAGCGGCGACGATCTCGACGTCGACGCCCTCGCCGACGATCACGTCGAAGAGGTCGACGTCATCGACGGCATGCCGGAGACGATCGACAACGCCTACTGGGAGGACTGACCCTCCCCTCCCTTCCGCGCGCCCTCTCTCCTCGCTCGCCGAGGTGGGAGGGCGTTCGCATGTCATCGCGGGCTCCGAAAATCGCTGAGCACAGAGAATCTATCGATTTTTGCGTTCGAATCAGTTTCGAGAAACCCATTGACTTCATCTGGATCGTGAACTACACTGATGTCATTAACCACGTTGACGTGGGAAGACAGGTGAATCCCCGTGACCGACACAACCGAATCAGTCCCTTCCGGAGCTCAGCCTGGCCGAAACAGCCGGCGCATCAATGTCGATCCGGACTCCCGTTTCGCCGCTGCCGTCGACGTCTACTCCGCGTGTGACCGGGCCCAGCTCACCGCGCTCGAGACGACTGCCGCGCTCTTCCACGACGAGGTCATCGACCACCTCAACCTCATGAATCCCGATGCGGACGAACCGTACCGGCACGCGAGCCTGACCGAGACCGCTCGACGCTTCGCGCGGGCGCGCACCCGCGACGACCAGGCTGATACGGCGTCGGACAGTCCAAAAGTGCCTTCGGAACGCGATGACGGCGAAGCCTCCGACACGGCAGTCCTGCCCGGCTTCCCGCGCTTCCGCGAGACCCAGTCGATCGACGGCTGGGTCCATGCGCACTCCCACGCCGAGGACATCGCGGAGCTCGCGACCATCCTCGGCAACTCGATCACCACGACCTACACCCACATCACCACGGCGATGCTCCTCATCCACGGACTGCCGAAGTTCCACGAGCGCTGCCTCGCCGGCGACTTCACCTACGCCCACGTCGTCGCCGCCGCGCGTCTGTGCAAGGACATCGGGTTCGCCCACCTGCCGGAGATCGACTGCTACCTCGCGCGGCGTCGCGCCGATGTCACGATCGAGACCTTCCGCAAGTCCCTGGCCATGAAGATCAGCGTGGTCGAACCCGTCGAGGAGCGCAGCGAGCGTGCCTTCGACCACCGCCGCGTCGACCTCACCACCCATCCGGACGGCACGTCGTGCCTGACGATCACCGGCCCCTCAGCGGAACTCCAAGCCTGTTTCCTCCGCATCGAAGCCTTCGCCAAAGCGATCCGGAACAACAGCACCGCACCGTTCGCCGACATGCTCCCGTCCGGTGCCGTCATCGAAGACGACCGCACGATCATGGCTCTGATGTTCGACATCTTCACCCAGACGAGGCCCCAGGTCGGCATCGAGGTGCGGGCCCACGACACCGACACCGGCGAGGTCACCACACGGGAGATCCCCTTCGACACCGAGCACGTGCGCAGCGTCGCCGACATCGCCGATGCCCTCACCGCGGCGGCCGATCGGTTCGAGGAGGCGGTCGACGTCGACCGCGACGAGGAGGGTCGTCCTCTCCTCGGTCTCAATCTCTCCCTGCCGACCACAGGGTTCTGGTTCGCCAATCAGGCCCGGATGATCATGACGGTGCCGCTCATGTCACTGCTCGACCAGTCCGAGCTGCCGGGGACGTTCTCCGACGGCTCACCGGTTCCGGCGGACATGGCGCGACGCGTCGCCGGCCATTGCTCGACGTGGTCGCGGATCCTCACCGACCCCGCCACCGGCACTCCGGTCGATGCCCAGGCCAAGAGCTATTACATTCCACAGACGGTGAGACAGACGCTCATCGCCCAATGGCAGTCGTGCACCGTCCCCGGATGCCGACGGCGAGCAGAATCCTCAGAAGTCGACCACATCATTCCGTTCGACCACGATGACCCCGAACACGGCGGACTCACCGTGTTCGGCAACCTCCATCCCCTCTGCAAATCGCACCACCAGGCGAAGACGGACAGGAAGTACGCCGTGTGGATGGAGTCCGCCGGCCTCCTCCGGTACCGCTTCGCCCACGGAGTGAGCGCGATTCTCGTTGCAGGGGACAACCCTGTCAACGTCGAGCACGCCAGGCAGTTCGCCACGGTCGAACCACCACCCGAGCCACCGCCCGAGTCGCCACCTGCGCCACCTCCCGAGCTACCACCGCCGCCGGAACCACCGCCGCCCGAGCAATCGCTGCCGGAATCGGGAGACACGCGCATCTCCGACGACTGTCCCGGTCCGCAGGGCGAAATCGGGAGACCCGGCTGGGTCAAGCGCATGGGAATCGTCCGGCGGCCGGCGTCCCCTCAGCAGGAATGGGTCTGGGACAACGGCGAGCCGCCACCGTTCTGAGTTGCGGGCACTGCCGCGTGGCCGAAGGATCGAGGCGCTCTGTTGTACGGCGTCGCCGTGTTGCCGGAAGAGTCTGCCACTCCGAGAGGCAACCCAACCCCAGATATGGCCCGACCGGGCCCGGGATCAGATCAACCGGACCCGGCCGGACGGCCGAATGTCGCCATCACCTAGGAGCTAGCACACCCCAGGAGACGACTGGTCACCAGGAGATGACGTGCGGGACGCTCACCTGCTTGAGGCCCTCGAGACCGAACTCGAGGCCGTAACCGGACTTCTTGACACCGCCGAAGGGCACGCGAGGATCGATGGCGCCGTGCTTGTTGATCCACGTCGAGCCGGCTTCGAGTCGCGCCGCGACCCGCTTGGCCTCGTCGAGGTCGGACCCCCACACCGAGGAGCCGAGCCCCACTTCGAGCTCGTTGGCCCAGGTGATCGCCTGGTCGAGGTCGGTGTACTTGATGATCGGCAGGGCGGGACCGAACTGCTCCTCGGCCACGAGCGGGTTGTCGTTGTCGATGTCGGCGACGATCGTCGTCGGGTAGAAGTATCCCGACTGGCCCTCCTGCGGGTCTCCGCCGACGAGCACCGTCGCTCCCCCGTCCTTTGCCGCCTGCACGAGACGGGCGACGATGTCGTACTGCTGCTTGTTCTGCAGAGGACCGAGCACGTTGTTCTCGTCAAGGCCGACACCCATCGGCATCTGCGCGGCGACCTCGACGAGGGCGTCGCAGACCTCCTGGTAGAGGGACTCGGGGACGTAGAGTCGCTTCATCGCCGCACAGGTCTGACCGGTGTTGATGAACGCGCCCCAGAAGAGGTCGGTGGCGATTGCCTTGGGGTCCGCGTCCTCGAGGACGATGCCCGCGTCATTGCCGCCGAGCTCGAGGGTGAGCCGGGCGAGGTTGTCAGCGGCCGAGCGCATGATCGCCTGCCCGGTCTTCGTCGAGCCGGTGAACATGATCTTGTCGACGTCGTCGTGGTCGGTCAGCGCCGCACCGACGGCCCCGTCACCGGCGACGACGGAGAGCACGTCGGCGGGCAGCACCTGATTGATGACGGCGATGAGGCCCTGGACCGACAGCGGTGTGTACTCCGAGGGCTTGACGACGACGGCGTTGCCCATCTTCAGGGCCGGGGCGAGCTGCCACACGGTGATCATCATCGGCCAGTTCCACGGACCGACGGCGCCGACGACGCCGACCGGGTCGTAGACGAGTTCGGCGTGCGTGCCGTCCTCGTCGACGAGGACCTCGGGTTCGAGCACGAAGGCCGCGTTCGCCCGCAGCCACGCCGCGCAGGCGCCGACCTCGAAGCGCGCGTTGGGCCCGTTGAGCGGCTTGCCCGCCTCGCGGGAGAGCAGCTGTGCGAGCGCCTCGGCGGAGGCCTCGATGGCGTCGGCGGCCTTGTTGAGCAGGTCGTTGCGTTCGGCGACGGGGCGCGAGGCCCACGCCGGCTGCGCTGCGACCGCGGCGCTGACGGCCGCGTCGATGTCGGCGACGGTGCCCTCGTGGGTGCAGCCGATGACATCACCGGTCGCCGGGTCGGTGATCTCGCGACCCGCCGGGTCGTTGATCGCGGCGAGCAGTCCATCGTAGGTCGTGAGGTCGGTGCTCATGATGCTCCTTCGGTTCGGATTCGGTGAGTGGGACGGGTGCGGTCGGGTGGAAGCCAACGGTCGGGTCGACGCCGACTGTCAGGGTCGCGGGGTCTCATGCAGATCCTCGTCTCATGCAGGTCCTCATCCCAGACTTCCACCGGATCCGATTCCTGCATAGAGCTCGGGCCGGCTGCCGCGCAGCCAGAAGGCCCAGAGGGTGCCGATGAGCCCGGGCACGAGGACGAGGAGCGGCAGCAGCCACGAGAGCACGGTCGGCTCCGTCGTGCCGATGAGGACGTCGAAGTTCGCGACGATCGCGAAGAAGAGGACGAAGAGTCCGATGGCCGCGATGCCGGGCGCGATGAGCCGAACCCACGTCGAGTACTCCGCGCGCTGGGTTCGGAGGAACCCGATGACGGCGAGCGCGGTGAGCGCCATGAGCAGGACGAGGCCGAACGCCCCCATGTTCGTCAGCCACGTGAAGAGGGTGACGACGGGGAAGAGCGGATCCGTGCTGCTGGCGCCCGCGGCCGCGAAGACGAGGATGACGATGAGGGCGAGCGCCGACTGCGTGAGCGATCCCGCGACGGGCGCGCCTGACCGTCGTGAAGTGCGGGCGAGGAACGACGGGAGCACACTGTCGCGGCCGAGGGCGAAGAAGTACCGGGCGACGATGTTGTGGAACGCGACGAGAGCGGCGAGCAGCGAGGTGAGGAAGAGGAGGTTCGCGAGGTCGACGAACCACACCGGGGCGTGCTCGCCGAGGTAGGCGAACATGAGATCGGGACCGAGCTCCTGGGCGCGGGGCACGAGCTGCGAGGGACCTTCGGCCATGACCATCGCCCAGCCGGAGAAGGCGTAGAAGACGGCGATGAGGCACACCGCGATGATCGTCGCCCGTCCGGCCGTGCGCTTGGGATCCTTGACCTCCTCGTTGTAGATCGCCCCGGACTCGAAGCCCATGAACGCCGCGATCGAGAATGCGAGCACCGCGCCGATCCCCGGGACGAAGAGGTCACCGGGGGCGAAGCCGGCCGTCGACAGCCCCTCGGGGCTGTTCGAGAGTCCGATGACGTCGTAGATGACGACGACGAGGAACTCCGTGGTGACGATGATGCCGAGGATCTTCGCGGAGAAATCGACCCGGGCGATGCCCATGAGACCGACGACGACCCAGCCGATGAGCGCGCACACGACCCACGAGACGGTGAGCCCGAAGAACGAGTTCAGGAGTGAGGAGAAGACGAAGCCGAACATCCCGACGATGCCGATCTGCATCGCGTTGTACGACATGAGCGCCGTCAGCGCGGCTCCGACGCCGATCCGCTTGCCCAGCCCCTTGGCGATGTAGGCGAAGAACGCGCCCGCATTGTGGACGTGCTGGCTCATCGCCCCGTAGCCGATCGCGAAGAGGATGAGGATGACGCCGAGGATGATGAACGACAGCGGGATCCCGAGGAGTCCGGTGACCGCGAAGTTGCTCGGCAGTCCGCCGGCGGCGACCGTCAGCGGCGCCGAGGCGGCGATGATCATGAAGACGAGTGCCGGGGTGCCGATCCTCCGCGCATCGAGGCTCGCAGCCGCCGGACCGTGACCGTGCGAACGCACGGGACCGTTTGAGTGACCGATGCCGCTGCGATCACCAGGGCCGCCCGGACCACCAGCGCCGCCGGCATGGCCGGAACTGCTGGACTGGCCGGGGCCGTGGGAATTCCCGGTGGCAGCGCTCATGTCGTTCACCTCACAGACGTCATTGTTCTCCCCACCCTGCCGCGCCACCAGCCGGCGCGTCTTGGCTTTCCGAGCAGTCCCCTTGACCTCCCGTGCACAGCCTCACCCGGCGGCCAGGGTCACCCGGCAACCTGGGTCACGCAACGACAGTGGTCATTCGAGGTGGGTGCGGCGGAAGACGGCGGGCGGCTGACCGACGACCTTGCGGAAGAGGCGGGAGAAGTGCGCCGGATCAGGCAGCCCCCACCGCGCGCCGATCGCGGCGACCGGCACGTGCCTCTGCAGGGGATCGGCGAGGTCGACCCGGCAGCGGTCGATGCGCCGTCGGCGGATCTCCCCGGCCACACTCTCCCCACCGGCGAACAGCTGGTGGAGGGCGCGCACGGACATAAAGTGCGCGGCTGCGATCGTCGCCGGTGACAGCGTCGGATCGCCGAGGTGGTCGTCGATGTGGGCGATGACCTGAGTCCACAGCCGCTGTCGCTCATCGGGCACCTCGGCGCCGTCGCTGAGCTCATCGGCCATGACCGTCGTGAGCAGGTCGACGATATTGCCGGCGAACCTGATCCCCACCGAGCGGGTCAGGGTCGGCAGCATCGTGCCGGCGCGGACGATGACATCGGAGACGACGGCGCCGAGGTCGTGGCCGGCGCCGATCGCCGTCGCCGTGAGCTGGGCGACGCTGTCCTGCGGCAGGGTGACCCGCGACTGCGGGAACATCATGACGTACGACGTCGAGTCGGTGTCGAAGCTGAGCGTGTACGGCCGGGACGTGTCGTAGAGGGCGAGAGTGCCCGGCGCCAAAGGCACTTCGCGGCCGTCCTGGACGAGGAGACCGTGCCCGCTGACCTGGAGGGAGACCTTGTAGTAGTCCTCTCCCCCGCCGGCGATGAGCCGCGGGGTGCGCAGCACCGCGTGGGGGTTGGCGCAGATGTGGGACATGACGACGGCGTCGTAGTCTCGGGCGCTGATCGAGCCGGCGAAGGCTCCGCGGCGCTGCGGGTCGGTCTCGAGCGGCACGAACGAGTCGGAGACGAGGCTGCGCCAATCGTCGAAGTCCGCGGCCGTGCTCTCCATCAGCGTCATCGCTCTCACCTGCCTGCCTGTGCCGTTTCCTTGGATTCGCGCGTTCCGGTTGCGAGATGCCGGGTTCCGACATGCCTGGTGTCGAGCCGCGCGATGAGGTAGCTCAGCTGGGTCCGGAATCCCTCGAAGTCGAAGCTCTCCCCGCCGAGGATCGACGTCGTCTGCGCCCCGTAGAGGTAGGTGAGGAGGATGTCGGTCTCGACGTCGATGCTGACTTCAGCGGAGATCTCCCCCGCAGCGGCCGCCTCGGCGAGCCACCCGCGGATCCACTCCCGCCAGCGGGCCATCGTCGCCCGCACCTCGCGGGCCCGGACCGGATCCTGGGCCACCTCGGCGAGGAAGGAGAGGACGACGCGGGCCTCGTCGCGGAGCTCGGGGGTGAGGGGAACGACCTCGGCGGCGAACGCGTGCAGCGCGGTCAGCCCGCTCCGGCCCGCCGTGGCGATGACGACGCGGCGATTCGTCGCCTCGTAGACGTCGACATAGGTCGCGGCGAGGAGGTCGGCCTTCGACCCGAAGTAGGACTTGACGACGCCGTTGGCGAACCCCGCCTCGGCGGCGATGTCGCGCATCGTCGCCCCCGGCAGGCCCTGGCGCGCGATGATCCGCATCGTCGCGTCGACGATGTCGCGGCGACGCTGGGCGTAGTCGACGATCTTCGGCACCGGTGCTCCATCCCCATTGACTTTATTTCCTACGAGTGTAGATTATAACGTGATCCGGCTCACGCCAACCCCTGATCGCCAACCCCCAGATTCCTGGAACCCTCAGACCGCAGAGGTGGACGATGACTCCCCAGACCCCCTACTCCCTGGCCACGGATGACGAGATGACGACGGTCGTCGACACGCTCCGCGACGCCGATCTCTTCCCCGCCGCGGCGCGGATCGCCTACCTCGGGCTCCTCGATCCCGTCCGCGGCACCGCGCGCGACGCCAGCACCGTCGATCGCCGGTTCCGCGTCCTCGTCAGCGACAAGGAAGCCGGCACCGCCCGTGACATCGTCGTGTCCGCGACCCACCGCAGCGTCGAATCCGTCACCGAGGTCGACTCCGCCGTCGCCGGCGAGTTCCCCGTCATGGAAGAGGAGTTCGAGATCGTCGAACAGGTGCTCAGCGAGGATCCCGCGTGGCAGGAGGCGATCGCCCGGCGCGGTCTCGCCCTCGACGAGGTCCGGGTCGCTCCCCTGTCGGCCGGTGTCTTCGAATACCCCGACGAGGCGGGACGGCGGATCCTCCGCGGGCTCGCGTTCCACCAGCAGCACGCCTCCGACAGCGCGTGGGCGCACCCCATCGACGGCCTCGTCGCCTACGTCGATGTGACGAACCGCAGCGTCGACCAGGTCCTCGACCTCGAGGACGTGCCGATCCCGGCCGAGCACGGCAACTACACCGACCCCGAGCTCACCGGTCCGCTGCGCACGACACAGAAGCCGATCTCGATCACCCAGCCCGAGGGACCGAGCTTCACCGTCACCGACGGCAACCACATCGACTGGGAGAAGTGGTCCTTCGACGTCGGCTTCGACATGCGCGAGGGTCTCGTCCTCCAAAACATCGCGTTCACCGACGGGGATGAGACCCGGCGGATCCTCGACCGGGCCGCGATCGCGGAGATGGTCGTCCCCCTACGGCGATCCCTCCCCGGTGCGGTCGTGGCAGAACTACTTCGACACCGGCGAATACCTCGTCGGCCAGTGGGCGAACTCGCTCGAACTCGGGTGCGACTGCCTCGGCGACATCACCTACCTCTCCCCGTGGGTCGTCAACAACCTCGGCGAGCCGCGGCAGATCCGCAACGGCATCTGCATGCACGAGGAGGATGCCGGGGTGCTCGCGAAGCATTCGGACCTGTGGTCGGGGGTCGCCTACACGCGGCGCAACCGGCGCTTCGTCGTCTCGTTCTTCACCACCGTCGGCAACTACGACTACGGGTTCTACTGGTACCTCTACCTCGACGGGACGATCGAGTTCGAGGCGAAGGCGACGGGCGTGGTCTTCACCTCGGCGCTGCCGAACGGCTCGACGGACTTCGCCTCGGAGATCGCACCGGGGCTCGGCGCCCCGTTCCACCAGCATCTCTTCGGCGCCCGCCTCGACTTCGCCCTCGACGGCGGCGGCTGCCGGGTCGAGGAGGAGGACGTCGTCCGGCTGCCGGTCTCGGATGAGAACCCGCGCGGCAACGCCTTCACCCGCAAGCGCACCCTGCTCGCCACGGAGCTCGCGGCCCAGCGCGACGCCGACCAGTCGGTGGCCCGGACGTGGGTGGTGTCGAACCCGGAGTCGATCAACCGCCTCGGCGAGCCCGTCGCCTACAAACTCCATCCGGCCGGTCTGCCGACGCTGCTCGCCGCCGAGGAGTCCTCGGTCCACAAGCGGGCGACGTTCGCGTCGAAGGCGCTGTGGGTGAGCCAGTACGACGTCGACGAGCGGTACCCGACCGGCGATTTCCCCAACCAGCACGCCGGTCATGCCGGCCTGCCGACATGGACGCAGGCCGACCGCAGCGTCGACGGTGAGGACATCGTCGTGTGGCACACGTTCGGGCTCACGCACTTTCCACGCGTCGAGGACTGGCCGATCATGCCCGTCGATACCGTCGGCTTCAAGCTGCGCCCCGAGGGCTTCTTCGACCGCTCCCCCGTCCTCGACGTGCCGGCCCCCGACTCCGGCGGCCACTGCTGCGCGGAGTGAGGGGCGGGCGGGTCACACGATCAGAGAGAGACCCCGAAGACGACTGGAACCAGCGTATACATGACGATCATGATCAACCCGAGTGAGATGACGTTCAACCACAGTCCCGCACGCATCATCTGCTTGATGGAGACTTCACCCGTGCCGAACGCCACGGCGTTGGAGGGCGTCGCGACTGGAAGCATGTAGGCGGAGCAGACAGCGAGGGTCACCGCAATCGTCATGAATAGCGGATCGAGGCCGACCCCCACCGCGACGGCACCGAAGATCGGCAGGAACGCCGCTGCGGTAGCGGTGTTCGATGTCAGCTCGGTCAAGCCGAGACCTACGACAATGACTGCGACGATGATCAGCCATGGGGGCAGGCCCGTCAGACCGGCAACCTGCTCTCCCACCCATCCTGAGAAACCCGTGGCAGTGAACATCGCCGACAGGGACAGGCCTCCGCCGAAGAGCAGCAGCAGGCCCCAGGGGACCTCCTTCGCGTCCGACCATCGCAACAGCGCCCGCCCGTCGCTGCCGTTCGTGCCGCCCCCAGCGGGCACGATGAAACAGGCGATCGCCGCAGCCATTGCAACCTGCGCGTCATCGATTGACCCGAGAAAGGCGGCGTTGGCGGCCAGCCACGGAATCTGCGCGAGAAACGGAACAGCGACCCAGAAGAAGATCGCCACCAAGAAGATCACCGACACTCGGCGCTCCGCGGTGGTCATTCGCCCGAGTTTCGCGAGTTCCTCGCGGATCACACCCTCACCTCCTGGGAGCTTGTCGACCTCTGGACGGAACACCAATTTGGTGAGAACCGCCCATGCAATGAACAGCATGACGATCGCCCACGGGATCCCGATGAGCATCCAGGTGCCGAACCCCATGTCGAAGTCATAGGCCTCACTGAGATAGCCCTTCATGAGCGCCATCGGGGGCTGGCCGATCAGCGTTGCCGTCGATCCGATCGTCACTCCGTAGGCAACACCGAGAAGCATCGACGCGGCGAACTTCGGACCGACTGCCTGCCTGTTCACTCTCCGCACGAGATCGATGATCGAGACGGCGATGGGAACCATGATGACTGCGGTGGCGGTGTTCGAGACCCACGCAGAAACGAACGCAGAAGCAATCATGAGTCCGAGGACTATCTGCGATGGCTTGGTGCCCACCAGGCGAATGGTCACGAGCGCGACACGCAGGTGCAACCGAGACTTCTCAGCAGCCAGACCGAGTATGACGCCACCCAGGACCAGGAAGATCACCGGATCGGCGTAAGGGGCCGCCACGGCTTTCATCTCTCCCATTCCGAACAGGGGAAACAGCACCAGCGGGAGAAGCGAAGTCACTGGGATGGGCGCAGCCTCGGTCATCCACCACAGCGCCATCCACAGCCCGCACCCGGCCACAGCCCGGCCCTCGAACGAGAGGGAGTCAGGCAGGATTGCGGCGAGGACGAGACCAGCCAGCGGTCCAAGTGTGACGAGCCACCAGTTGCGCCTCCGTCCGCCGTCCAGCGTGTCTTCGGGGTTCGTCTCGTGGCTTCCCGTCCGATGCGTCGTTGCGTCAGTCATGTCATCTCCCAGCTCGGTCCCCGCGCAGAATCACAGCGAGGATTCCCAGTGATCTCAATCACTGTAGAGTTGACGATCAAGATACAGAAGTACAGGTTTTTCCTCTTTTCATATGATGACGATATGAATCGAGGTCCGAGAGGCCGTTCGGCAATGATCACGCCGGGCTTGATTTCTCGCGTGCGTCAACCGTGATTGGAACCCCTATGGAACTGAGACACCTGCGCTATTTCCTTGCAGTGGCAGAGGAGAAGCATTTCGGGCGCGCTGCAGATCGACTGCACATGGCCCAGCCTCCGCTCTCCAACCAAATCAAACAGCTCGAAGCCGAACTCGGCACCACACTGTTCGAGCGAACGACGCGCAGAGTCGAGGTCACCGAGGCGGGGCTGCTCCTCATGGATCGAGCCCGGCAGCTGCTCTCCGACGTCGAAGCCGCAGAGTTCGACGTTGCGGAAGTGGGCCGCGGTGCCGCCGGTGTTCTCCGGGTCGGGTTCTCGGGAACGGCAACATACAGGCTCATGCCTGAGGTCGTCAGACGCGCGCAGACCGAGCTCCCCAATGTGCGTCTTCAGATCTCCGGTGAGATGCTCACACCCCAGATGGAGAACGCCCTGCTTGAGAACCGCATCGATATCGCTGTACTGCGGCCGCCAGTGCAATCGGGCGAACTCATACTCGACGAGTTCGAACAGACTCCGATCGTGGCGATTCTCCCGATGAACCATCCCGCGATCTGCCGTTCTCCTCAAGGGCATCCGGTGAGCGTGGCAGAGTTGGCCGACACCGGCCTTGTCAGCTATCCCCGCTCTTCCACGGTGGCGTCTGCAGTCTGGGAGCTCTACCGACAACTGGGGTTCCGCCCTCGCATCGTCCAGACCGCAACGGAGACCTCCACTCTCATTGCAATGGTCAGCGCCGGCTTGGGGGTCGCACTGATCCCGGATCCCTCAGGACTGCCATTGCGGACATCGATCGCTGTCCGACCGCTGGCTGAGCAGCTCACCATCGGCCTCGCCGTTGCCCGACGCGCTCACGGCGACCACGGAAGCCACGCCATCACGCCGCTCCAGTCGGCGTTTGCCAACCTGACCAGAGCTGCCTCCGCGCACCTGCGCGACAACGCCTGACAACGCGAGAAGACCACTGCTTCCCCAGGATCGATTGCGTCGGCAATCCCGCCCGGTCGCTGAGGAGACACGCTGGCTCCACCGGACGAGCACCGCTTCAGCCAGTGCTTCAACACCGCTCTGCGGTTCGGTCCGAAAGGTGCCGCAGCGGGACTCTCAGAGTGGCTGGGCCCGAGGCTCGTACCGGCGCGCACTCCACGGTGCTCACCGCCAGCTCGACCTCGGAATCCTGGCGCCCACGTCGCTGCGGGTCACGGTCGGTGGTGTTCGGCTGTGGGGCTGCTTCGTCATCATCGACCCCTCGGCCTCAGCCGCCGCTATTTGAGGAGGCGGTCCATGCGTCGGTCGCTCAGTCGCTTCCCACCGGTCTGGCACCCGGGGCAGTACTGGAGCGACCGGTCGGTGAAGGAGACCTCGGCGATCGTCGTCCCGCACACCGGGCACGTCTGACCGGTCCTCCCGTGCACGCGCAGCAGCTTCTTCTTCGCGGCCTTGATCTTCGCCGGGGGCAGCCCCGAAAGCGCCTCCCGTGCCGCAGTGAGCACCGAGGTCATCGCTGCGAACACGGCATCGGCATCGGCCTTGTTCGCCGTCGCGAACGGGGAGATCTTCGCGGTGTGGAGGATCTCGTCGGAGAAGGCGTTGCCGATGCCCGCGACGACGCTCTGATCGTCGAGCACAGTCTTGACCCGTGAGGTCGTCCCGGCGAGCGCGGCGGCGAACTGCTCCGCGGTGATCTCCAGGGCGTCGGGACCCGCATCGGCGAGCGCAGCGACATCGCCGAGGTCGCGGACGAGGGACACGGACGCATTCTTCTTCGTCCCCGCCTCGGTGAGGTCGAACCCTGAACCAGAAGCGAACGTGACCCGCATCCCCAGCGGCCCCTTCCCCATCCGCACCGGCGTCGACGGCGCGGCATCGTGCCAGACCAGCCAGCCGGCGCGGGCGAATCGGCACACCAGGGACAGCCCGTCGAAGTCGATGACGAGCGCTTTGCCGACGCGCCTCACCCCGGTGATCTCGAGCCCGATGACGGCGTCGAGCGGCGGGTCGGCGGTGTGCAGCAGCGAGAGCTCGGCGATGTCGACCTGCGCGATGAACTCACCGACGAGACGCGGGGTGAGGAAGTCGACGAGCGCTGAGACCTCGGGCAGTTCCGGCATGTGTCCAGTATGCGCCCGCCTCACTCCCGCACAAGGGACAGCCGCCGGAGGATGACGACCATGCCGAGACCTGCGCAGACGGCGCTGACACCGAACGGCCCGATGAGACCGAACCGCTGCAGGGCGAGCCCGGCGAGGACCGGTCCGACCGCCGCACCGAGGTTGAGCGCGACCGTCGCGAACGACCCGCCGAGTGTCGGGGCACCGGCGGCAGTGGCGACGATGCGCGCAATGAGAGTGCTGCCGATCGCGAACGAGAGGAATCCGATCAGCGGGGTGAGCACCCAGAGCATGACCGCGCCGAGGCGGCCGTCCGTCCCCGCCCCCGTGACCGTGAGGGCGAGCCCGATCCAGGTGAGCACGAGGACGGGCCCGAGCACCCCGAGGAGCCGCCTCCACCGTGCATCGGCGAACCGACCGGCGACGCTGACCCCGCAAAAGGCGCCGGTGCCGAACACCGCGAGGAGCACGGGCACGGCGGCACCGGTGAGACCGTGCGCGACCTCGGTGACCGCCGCGAGATACGTGAACGCCCCGAACGTCGCGGCGTTGACGAGCACCGCGACAGCGATGACGACGAGGAGGTCCGGGGAGCGCAGCGACAAGAGCTCGGCGCGCAGCGGAATCCGGTCGGCCGCGTGCGCGGTCCCTCCCGGGGCGGCCGCGAGAACGCCGAGGAGCGCGGGCACGCAGAGGGCGGCGATCACCCACAGCGCCGACCGCCAGCCGAAGCCGGCGGCGAGGAACGCCCCCGCCGGCACCCCGGCGATGAGCGCGAGCGTCGTCCCGGCGAGGACGACCCCGATCGCCCGACCCTGTCGCCCGGGGGCGACGAGTCGGGGGATGAGAGCGAGCGTGACCGCCACGAACCCCGCATTGGCGACAGCGGCGAGACTGCGGGTGGCGACGAGGACGGGGAACGAGTCGGTGAGCGCACCGCCGACATGAGCGAGGACGAAGACGACGAGGAAACCCGTCAGCGCGAACCGCGGCGAGAACCGACGGCTCGCCGCCGCCATCACCGGGGCGCCGACGACCATGCCCACGGCGAATGCGGTGGTCAGCAGCCCCGCCTCGGCGAGGGAGACGTCGAGATCACGGGAGATGTCGGTGAGCAGACCGACGAGGACGAATTCGGAGGTGCCCTGCGCGAACACGGCGAGGGCAAGGAGATAGAGCAGCACAGGCATGAAGCAGCCTTTCGGACACAGCAGCGTCAGGGATGAACCGTCTGGCACTGCCGGTGCCGGGATGAGGATCTCCGGACTATCGGCGTGCCGACAGCCCGGTCCTGGATGCTTCTGGTGTGCTCACGCGTCCAAGGCTAATGGGGGCGTGGGGGAACAGCAACGCCCCGGGGCGGATCACGCCCCGAGGCGGGTCCCGGGTGTGGTGCGGGTCAGCCCTGGGAGCCGGCGGCACTGCCGCCGGAGCCGCTGCTGCCTGAGCCGGATCCGGAGCCGCCGCTGCCGGAACCACCCGATCCGCTCGAGCCGTTGCCGCCCGAGCCGGATCCGCTGCTCGAGCCGCTGCCACCGGAATCCGAGCCGCTGCCGCTGCTGCCCGAACCGGAGGTTCCCGAGTCGCTGCTCGTGCTGCTGCCCGAGCCGTCCGAGGTCGACGAGGAGTCCGAGCTCGAGCTGCTCGACCCGGAGGTGTCCGAGGACGTGCCGCTCGTGTCGCTGCTCGAGTTCGTGCCCTGATCCGTGCCGGTCTGATCGCTGTTCGACGAGGACGTCGAGCTCTGATCGCTCTCCCCCGACGTCGAGGAGCTGCTGTCGCTGCTGGTGTTTCTGCCGCTCTCCCCGCTCGAGCTCCCGGAGTTCGAACCGCCGTCGCTGCCGCCGTCGCTCGATGACGATCCGGACTCGTCGCCGCTGCCGGAGTCGCCGGTCACCGATCGCGAGATCTGCGAGGTGCCCGGCGAGATGTCGGCCTGCGTGAGGTTCTCGGCGATGACGACGCCGCCGAGGCCGATGCCGAACGCGGCGACGCCGATGGCCACCGGGTAGAGGACGCGCTTGCGCTTGAGCTTCTGCAGCCACGACTTCGGCTCGTCGTCGGCATCTGTGCCCGCGGCCGCCTCGGCGTTCGCCTCCGTCTCGTCGAGGTTGCCGAACGCCGAATCGGTGCGCGACGGATCGCCGTCGACGGCACCGTAAACCGCCGTGGCGTCCGGATCTGCACTGCCGGGTGCTGTGCTGCCTAAGGATGTGCTGCCGGGAACCGTGCCGTACACGGCAGTCTGGTCGCTGCCGGGGGCGTCAGGGTTCGTGCTGCCGGGGGCGCCGGCACCGGGGCCGACGAGCGGGAGGGTCGCGCCCTTCTTTACGGCAGGGGCGAGCTTCGACCCGACCTCCTTGACGGCTTCCTTGCCCTTCTCGATGCTCTTGCTGTAGATGCTCACAGCGAGCGCGGTGACGATGCTCGCGATGCCCGCCCCGATGACGGTTCCGGCCACACCGAGCTGGCCGCCGACGATCGACGACGTCGCGGCCGCACCGGCGCCGGCGAGCAGCTGGGTCGCGGAGATCCCGTTGCCGCCCTTCTCCTTCTTCTCGTCCGTGCTCTCGTCACCGTCGGTGGTGTCGAGCGTCGTCGTCTCCGCGGCGACCGCGGGCGCGACTGATGTCGGCTGCGCGGCCGTCTGCTGGGCGTGAACAGGCTCGGTGTGCGCCGGCCGGCTCTCGGTGACGGGACCGTCGCGACGAATCGGGTTGGGCGGCAGGACAGGCTGATGGGCAGCCGTCATCTCCTCCGTGACCATCGGCAGGGCCTGGGACGGCCGGCTCTCCTGCGGAGTCGATCCCGTTGCGGGATCGTTCGGGTCATGCGGATCTCTGTTCTGCGGCGCCAACGTACCTCCAAGACTGTGTGACTCTCCCCAGTATTCTCCGCCGAGGTCCGGAGACGCTGACCGGGGTCCCCCGAAACTGAGAGCCGTCTGGACGCCGACGCCTGGCCCGTCCCCCATGACCTGGACCGATGCGCGGTCGTGTGACGGGCGGAACAGGCGACTGACATGGTTTGTCCAGGAACCTTGTCACCCGTCAGGCGAATCCGATCCCGCCGAGGCGGTCCCCCGGCCCCATGGCATCGTCGTCGCCGAGGCGGAGGAGATCGAAGCGGCGCCAGTGCGGGCCGTCGGTGAGGGCGAGTGCGAACCGCGGCCGAGCGGACTCGCCGGGCTCTGCCGTCCCGGTGGGGTCGAGGATCGTCGTGGGCTCGAGCATCATCGTCAGCGGCGGCAGCGTCGCCTCGTCGGTGACGACCATGAGGTTGACGGCGAAGGTCGGGGCCGCGAGGTCGGTGAGCGCGACGGCATCGGACCCGGAGAAGCGCAGCGGTGATCCGGGGCCGGCCCGGTGCGCGGTGCCGGCGATGTCGAGGACCACCTCGGCGTCGGTGGGAAGGAACGTCCGGTCGAGTCCGGGCAGGGAGGAGAACGGACCGGTCCGCTCGAGGCGGGCGATGCTCAGCCGCCACGAACGCCGGTCGGGGGTGAGCGCCGTGGAGGCGTCGAGGGAGACGAGCTCGGTCGTCTCGCCCGCGCCGTTGGCCCAGGGAACAGGGACGATGTCGGCGAACGACGCGATGATCTCCATGGCATCCATCGTAGGTGCGCCCGCCGTCGTCAGCGCGGGTGAGGGGCTAGCCTGGGAGCACACGGACCTCCGGCAAGGAAGCAGCGATGACCGTTCCGCCCCGCCCTGACTCGTCTGACAAGTCAGATTCATCTGACACTTCAGGCTCGTCTCGCCCGCCGCACCTCGATCCCGGTGACGGCCTCACCGAGGAGATCGTCACGCTCGCCGACGGCCGCCGCATCCGCACCGTCACCGCAGGTGAGGCGCCTGGTCCGTGCATCGTCTTCGAAGCGGGCATGGGTGCCTCGGCGGCTGCCTGGACGCACATCCAACGGGAGGTCGCCACCCGCACCCGGACCGTGTCCTACGACCGCGCGAACATCGGCGGCAGCGCTGACGACCGGAGTCCGCGCAGTCTCGAGCGGATCGTCGACGACCTCGCCGAGGTGGTCGACCAGGTCGCCGGGAACACGCCGGTCGTCCTCGTCGGCCACAGCTGGGGCGGACCGATCGTCAGACTCTTCGCGCACCTCAACCCCGAGCGGGTCGCCGGGATGGTGCTCGTCGATGCGACCGCCTCGGCGATCCTCTCCCCTGCGGTCGCGGCCCTCAACGCCGGTTCGATGCGGCTCGGGTCGCTGCTCATCCGGGCCGGCCAGGGCGATCGCTTCACCCGAACGCTCCTGCCCGACGGGGCATCACCGCTGATCACCGAGGCGGATCTCGCCCTGTTCTGGCGCGACTCGCTCACCCAGCGGGCGATGCGCATGGCGCTGCGCGAGGAACGGCATGTCACCTCGTCGATCGCGCTCATGCGGATGCTCGAACGCGACGGCGGACCGGACGTGCCCGGCGTCGTCCTCCAGGGCGGTCGGCAGCGGGGACTGCTCGAGCGGCGGATGCGCTCGCGCCAGAACGCGGCGGCGGCGACGATCGTCGACGCGATGCCGCAGGGCAGGCTCGTCGTCCTCGAGGACGCCGGGCATCTCGTCACCCATGAGCGTCCCGATGCCGTCATCGACGCCGTCGACGACGTGCTGTCGCGCTGAGTCTCAGTTGACGCAGAGACAGAACGGGTGACCGGCCGGGTCGAGGAAGACGCGGAATGTCTCCCCCGGCTGGACGGCGGCCTTCCCGGCGCCGAGCCCGATGACCTCCGCCTCGGCGGCATCGAGGTCATCGACCATGACGTCGATGTGCATCTGCTGCGGGTGCTCCTGGCTCGGCCAGCTCGGGGCGTGGTAGTCCTCGACCTGCTGGAAGCAGATGGGCGGCCAGGAATCGGACGTGATCTCGGCCCATGTGCCGTCGTCGTCGACGCGGACCTGCCAGTCGAGGAGTTCGCCGTAGAACTGGGCGAGCTCACCAGCATCCGGAGCATCGAGAACGACCACGGGCTGCTTTGCGATAGCCATGGTCCTGAGTCTACGCCGCAGGGCGGACACGACCCAGGGAATCACCGACTCGATAGAATTGTTGAGCAATAACAGCGCACCTGCCAGAGCCACGGCGCATGAGAGGACTTCGATGAGCACGCACACCCTGCCGGTCGCGGACGGTCCCGCGGTCTACGTCATCCACGACAATCCCGAGTGGATCCCGCCGTTCGCTGACGCCTTCGCCGACCTCGGCGTCGAGCTCGTCGAGTGGCTGCTGCCCGGTGCCGCGATCGACCTCGCCGCCGCCCCGCCCGAGGGCGTCTTCTGGTCCCGACTCTCGGCATCGTCGCACACCCGCACGGACCCCCACGTCAAGGAGTACGGACGCGCGGTCCTCGCGTGGCTCGAGGCCGCAGGCCGCACCGTCGTCAACGGCTCGCAGGTCCTCGAGCTCGAGGTCAGCAAGATCCGCCAGCACCGCGTGCTCGCCGCGCACGGGATCGACGTGCCGGCCACCTCGGCGGCCTTCGGATCAGCGGCGATCGCCGAGGTGGCTGCCGGGTTCGCGCCCCCGTTCATCACGAAGCACAACCAGGGCGGCAAGGGACTGGGCGTGCGCCGCTTCGACTCGCACGCCGAGCTCGAGGCCGCCGTGGCCGACTTCGCCCCCGACGGGTCCACCGAGCCGATCGACGGCATCACCCTCGTCCAGGAGTACCTGCAGCCGGCCGCGCCGTTCATCACGCGCGCCGAGTTCATCGGCGGCCGCTTCCACTACGCCGTCGCCGTCGACGTCTCCGCCGGCTCCTTCGAACTCTGCCCCGCCGATGCCTGCGCCGTTCCCGGGACGGCCGGCAGCCTCGGCGACAGTCAGTTCACCCGGCGCGACGAGATCACCGCGGACACCCCGCTCATCGGTCGGCTCGAAGCGCTGCTCACCGAACTCGGCATCGACTTCGCCGGGGTCGAATTCATCGACACCGCCGACGGTCGCCAGGTCGTCTACGACATCAACACGAACACGAACTACAACGCCGAGGTCGAGGCCGGCGAGCGTGCGGCCGGCCGTCAGCCTGCCGCCGTCCGGCTGGCCGAGGTGCTCGGCGCGAAGCTCGAGGCCGCCCATCATGACGCAGCTGTGGCGGCACCGGTCGGCTGATAGTCTCGAACCACCACAGGGGAGCGCCGCGACCGGCGCTGAGAGTGCGCACGCAGACCCTTAGAACCTGATCCGGGTGACACCGGCGGAGGAAGATGGAGGCTCATCATGATCACAGTCGCGACCGGCGGAGCCGTGCCCGAGCTGCGGGCGAGCGCCGAGGCGGAGTGGACCGCGGCGACCCATCACCGGTTCGTCTCCGAGCTCTTCGCGGGCACCGTCGACGACGCGGTGATGGCGAAGTACCTCGTCCAGGACTACCAGTTCTTCGATGACTTCCTCTCGATGCTCGGCGCCAGCGTCGCCCACGCCGACACCATCACCGCGAAGCTCCGGTTCGCCCAGCAGCTCGGGTTCCTCGCCGCCGATGAGGATTCGTACTTCCTCCGCGCCTTCGCCGAGGTGGGGGTGGAGCCCGCGGACTACACCGATCCCCAGCTCACCGAGGTGACCGCGGGGTTCCGCGACGTCATGCGCGAGGCGGTCGCCGCGGCGTCGTACCCCGACGTCCTCGTCGTCCTCGTCATCGCCGAATGGCTCTACCTCGAGTGGGGCGAGCAGGATCGGGCCATGCCGAGCCGCGACCTCCACACCGGGTGGATCGACCTCCACCGCGGGGAGGCCTTCACCGGCTGGGTGCAGTTCCTCGTCGACGAACTCGAACGGGTGTACCGCGCGGGGACGATGCGGCATCGGCTGCCGCCCGGCAGCGCCTGGCCGATCTGTGGCAGCGGGCCGTCGGGCTCGAACGCGCGTTCTTCGACGAGGCGTACCGGTGACCGCGCTGCCGGGCCAGGCTGCTTCTCGTACCGGCTAGGGCTACTTCTCGTAGACTTCGGCGGCAGCGGAGAAGAGGAGCGAGATGCCCACGGCTCCGGCGTCGGGTGTGCCGGCTCCGCGGCCGTCGACGTAGCTCGCCCGACCCCGCCTCGCCTGCATGTCGGCCGTCGCCTGTGCCGCCTCGGCGGCGGTCTGCGCCGCTGAGGCGAATCCCTTCCCGAACGCCGAGGCGGTGGGATGGAGGACGTCGACGACGGTCCGATCCCCGGTCTCAGCGCCGCCGACGCGCTGGATCGCCGCGCATCCGGCCGCCGTCGCCCGCTTCCAGAGGTCAGACGCGGTCTCGCGGTGGGTGTCGGCGTCGAGTTCGGCGTAACCGGCGCTGAGCTCGTGGAAGAGCAGGCCGAGGAGCGGTCCGCTCGTGCCGCCGACGCCGCCGAGGAACGCCGCTTCGGCTGCGGCGAATCCCGCGGCCTCGGAGGAGTCGACGAGTCGAGTGGCGTGGCGCAGTCCACCGCGGAGGTTGTCCCCGAAGTCCCCGTCACCGCCCACCTGATCGAGTTCCGTCAGATGGGCGTGCTGCTCCTCGACGAGTTCGGCGAACCGGCGGAGCACCGCGGTCTCGAGATCCGTGTCCCCACCGGCTGCCGTCCGCTGCCGCAGAGAGTCGGCGGTCGACGTCGGCTCCTGCGCACTCCGCGTCGCCGCTGCCGTCGGCACCGCCTCGGCGTGCGCGGACTCACCGCCGCGGGTGGGGAACGCCGCGGTGCGGGAGGCGGCGTTCCACCAGTCGAGCCAGGACGGCTGCAGGCGGGTGACGGTGAGGGAGAACCCGGTCATGTCGAGCGCGGTGACATAGCTGCCGACAAGGGACGCGGCGATCGACTCGCCTGCGGTCTCGAGGGCGGCACCGAGGGCGTCGTGGACATTGAAGAGTTCGATCTGGGTCGTCGCGCCGAGTCCGTTGACGAGGACGAGGAGCTCGTCGTCGGCCGGGGTGCCGGGAACCGCGGCGAGGAGCTCACGGCACATCCGGTCGATGAGAGCCTCGAAGCCGTCGTGCGGAATCGAGGTCGCTGCGCGCTCACCGTGGATGCCGACGCCGTATTCGAGGGTGCCCTCGGGAAGGTCGAACGCGGGCCGACCGGTGTGGGCATCGGTCTGGGCGCGAGCGGCCACGGCGAGGCTCCGGGACCGGGCGACCACCTCGGCGCCGAGGTCGGCAAGCTCGTCGAGACCCCACCCGGCGTCGGCGGCAGCGCCGAGGATCTTCTCGACGATGACGGTCGCCCCGGTGCCGCGGCGGCCGGTCTCGGTGTCGTCGCTGTCGGTGGCGATGTCGTCGTCGACGAGCACGGTCGCCACGGGGATGCCGGCGGCGCGGAGACGTTCGGCGGCGATGCCGAAGTTGATGACGTCGCCCGTGTAGTTCTTGACGATGTGGAGGACGCCGTCGGGGCCGGCCACCGCCTGCGACGCCGCGAAGATCTGCGCGTTGTGCGGTGAGGCGAAGACCTCACCGGGGACGGCGGCGTCGAGCATGCCCGGGCCGACGAAGCCGACGTGCATCGGTTCGTGACCGGAGCCGCCGCCGGAGACGAGGCCGACGGTCCGCGTCGGGGACTGCGCTGTCGAACTCACGAACAGGGGATCCTCGGTGAGCGCGACGAGATCGCTGTGGGCCCGGGCGAACCCGCGCAGCGCTGAGGGGATCGGGGTGGACGAGACGAAGAACGCGTTCATGACGGCCAGCCTAACGTCCGGTGATGCCGGGCACCACGTGGCACTATTGACCGATGAACGATTCCCCTGCCGAGTCCGGACGCATTCCGTTCGGGCTGTTCTGCCCCGAGATCATCGAGACCGTCCCGCCGCGGTTCTTCCCCACCACCGTGTGGGGGTACTTCGAAACGGAGAACGCGGACGGGGAGACCGGGTGGATCGAGCGCACCTCCGACGGGGCGTCGTACGCGACGATCCTCTCGCAGATCTCGGGCTTCCTCGTCGAAACCGAAGCCGCGAACGCGTGGGTCGATGACGAGGTGCCGATCGATGATGACAGCGCGGAGGATGGAGAAGCGCAGGACAGGACGTTGTCCCAGCTCAGCGGCGATGTCCTCGTCGAAGAGGCCTCGGCGGCACTGTCCCAGCTCACGGTCTTCCCGCTGCCGCCCGGGCATGAGGCCACCGGCCGCTACGTCGCCCTCATCTGCGATGACGACCCGTTCGAATCCGGCAACGTCGAACTCCTCACCGAGGATGTCAGCAGCGAGCTCGTCGAGGGGCTGCTCCGTGTGGCTCAGGCGCGGTTCGCCGAGACGCTCTCGTTCAGTCCCTTCGACGACGATGACGAGGAATCGGACGAAGACGAGGGCAGCGCCGGCCCGTCTGTGACGACCCCGGATGCCCCCGACGACTCCCTCCCGGGCGTGACGACGTTCGGTGAGCTCTTCGCCGGCTGGGTGTTCCTGCCTCTGCCGGATGACGTCGACGTCAGCGCCGTCTGGTCGCTCATCCTCACCACCGGCTCGGATGGCGGAATCCAGCGATACACCCGGCGCACGCCGCTGCTCGATGAGAACGTGCTCGCGGGTGCCCTGGCGCGGATGGTGTTCGAAGTCGAGGCGGGCCTCCTCGACAGTTTCGACGATGACGACGACCCCGCGCGGCTGACGCGGGAGACGCTGCCCGAACTGAGCTCCCTCGTCCCCGACGACTCACCGACGCGTCCGCTCGATCCGCGGATCGCCACGCTCGCGACGCGGGCCCTGCCCGCCGGTGAGACCCCGATCGTCGCGAGTCTCCTCCTCTTCGGCACCGATCGACTCGGGTCGAGCACCGTCCTCTGCGACTGGGTGACGACACCGGATGCGGTCGCCATCGGTGATGTCGAGTACGACGGCTTCGAAGAGCTCGGCCTCGCCCGCTCCGCATTGCGCGACCTCCTCCAGAACGGCCTCGGCGAGTTCTGAGGCACAAGCGACGTTCTGGCGCATGAGAGACTGAACCCATGAGCACTGAGCTGGATGTCGCTGTCGTCGGATCGGGTCCCAACGGTTTGGCCGCCGCCGTGACGATGGCCAGGGCAGGGCTGTCCGTCGAGGTCTTCGAAGCCCAGCCGACGATCGGCGGCGGAGCGCGCACCCTCGACCTCGGGCTCGCCCCGGGCATCACGAACGACATCTGCTCGGCCGTCCACCCGCTCGCGATCGCCAGCCCCTTCTTCGTCGACTTCGACCTGCGCGCCCGCGGCCTGGAGTTCACCACCCCGGAGATCTCCTACGCCCAACCGCTCGACGGTCAGCCCGCCGCGCTGGCCTTCCACGATCTTGCGACGACGGTCGACCACCTCGGCGAGGCCGGCCCGGAATGGGATCGGTTCTTCCGTCCCCTCCTCGACCGCGTCGACGACACGATCTGGCTCTCCCTCGGCGACAAGCGCTCGATCCCCCCGACCCTGCGCGACGTCGACGGGATCGCGAACATCGTGAAGTTCGGGATGCGTCTGCTCTCGCAGGCGAGCCCCGCGTGGAACATCCCGCTCTCCCACGAGACCACGCAGGCGCTCTTCACCGGTGTCGGCTCCCACGCGATCGGCCCCCTGCCGGGCATGGGCACCGCGGCCACGGCGACGATGCTCGCGACGATCGCCCACGCCGGCGGCTGGCCGTCCCCGATCGGCGGGTCGCAGGCGATCACCGATGAACTCGTCGCCGACCTCGAAGCCCACGGCGGCAGGGTCACCGCCGACGCCCGGATCAGCCACGTCTCCGATATGCCCGCGGCCCGCGCCTACATCCTCGACACCTCGGCGCTGAATGCCGCCCAGATCTTCTCCGGCCTCCTGCCCGCCCACGTCGACCGCGCCCTGCGGGCCTTCAAACACGGCAACGCCGCGGCGAAGGTCGACTTCGTGCTCAATGGTCCCGTCCCCTGGGCCGACCCGAACGTCGCCCGCGCCGGCACCGTCCACCTCGGCGGCACACGGGCGCAGATGGCCGAGGCCGAGGGCGACGTCGTCGCCGGGCGCATGCCCGACCACCCCGTCTGCCTCGTCTCCGACCCGACGGTCTTCGACCCCTCCCGCGAGGTGAACGGTCTGCGGCCGCTGTGGACGTACTGCCACGTCCCCTTCGACTGCCCGATCGACCCCGCCGACTACATCATCAGGCAGCTCGAGCGCTTCGCCCCCGGATTCCGCGACACGATCGTCGACTACCGGTCGGTGCCCGCCTCGGAGATGGCCGGACACAACCAGAACTACCAGGGCGGGGACATCGCCACCGGCATCATCACCTTCTACCGCATGCTCGCCCGCCCGCGGACGAACTGGGACAACTACAGCCTCGGGGTGCCCGGCGCCTACCTCTGCTCCGCGGCGACCCCACCGGCCCCCGGCGTCCACGGCATGAACGGCTGGTTCGCCGCCCAGCGCGCGCTCAAGCACCGCTTCGGCATCGACGAGACCCCGAGCCTCGCCCCGGAGACCGTGAGCCGGTAACCGCTCCAGCGACTCTGACTCTGCCCCTCCCCGCACGTTAGGCACCGCATGAGCCATCCGCCCCAGCCTCACCCCCAGCCACACCCTCAGCCGCACCCCCAATCCGCTCCCCCACCCACCGCGGGACCGCCTCGGCGCGCGTTCGCTCCCGACCTCGCCCGCGGCTTCATGCTCTGCCTCATCGGGATCGCCAACGTCTCGGCCTACCTGTAGGGCACGTCGAGCGCCGACTCCCTGACCGGCCATCCGCCGAGCGACTCCGCCCTCGACGTCGTGCTGTCCGTGCTCACGATCCTCTTCGTCGACGGCAGCATCTACCCGATGTTCGCGTTCCTCTTCGGCTACGGCATCGTCCAGTTCGCCCGCAACCGCACCGCCGCCGGCGACAGCCCCCAGTCGATCACGCGGATGCTCCTGCGCCGCCACCTCTGGCTCGTCATCTTCGGCTTCGTCCACGCCGCGCTCCTCTTCGGCGGCGACATCCTCGGCGCGTACGGCCTGTGCGGGCTCGCCCTCGGCTACCTCATCGTCAACGCGCGCGACCGCATCCTCACCATCACCGCGTGGGTGCTCACCGGCGTCCTCGTCCTCTTCGTCCTCGTCCAGATCGGGTTCGTCGCACTGGCGCTGGCCTTGGGCGGCGGGACCGACACCGAGGTGGCCGCCGGGTCCGACGGGGAGGACGTCGTCGCCGCGAACACGATCCTCGGCAGCCTGCTCACCCAGGGTGCGGACGAACCGAACTACCTGCTGGCCGCCGGCATCCGCCTCCTCGTCTGGGTGATGGCGACCGTGCTCAGCATGCTCGCGCTCACCGTGCCGATCACCATCATCCTCGGCGGACTCGCCGCCCGGCACTGGTGGATCGAACCGCGACCGGCGGAGTCGGGAACGGCACCCAACGCCGAGGCGGCCCGCCGTCCCCGTCTCGGCCTCGTCGCCGCGATCGGCGTTCCCGTCGGTGTCCTCGGGGCGCTGCCCCGGGCTCTTGCATACCTCGGCTGGGTGCCGGAGGACGCGGCGTTCGTCCAGCTCTTCAGCGGGCTCAGCTCCCTCACCGGCGCCTGCGCCGGCATCGGGTACGCGGCTCTGTTCGGCCTCATCGGGCTGCGCGTCCAGAACCGTCCGCCGAGGCTTCTGCTGCCTGTGGCCTACCTCGGCAAACGCTCGCTGAGCTTCTACCTCCTCCAGTCGTGATCTTCGCCCCACTGCTCACCGCATGGGGCTTCGGCCTCGGCGGAACGTGGAACACGACCCCGGCGTTCCTCCTCGCCATCGGCGTCTGGCTCGTCTCGCTCGGCCTCGCGACGTGGTTGGAGAGGAAGAACGCCAAAGGCCCCGCCGAGGTGGTGCTCCGCCGGCTCACCTACGGACGGTGAGGCCGGGGTGAGCCACCCACGCGTACGCATCGTCGTCGAACGACCAATCGACGACCTCGGTGATGCCGCTGATCGCGTCGGTGAGCCAGTACGTCGTGTCGGGGTTCCATCCGGCCATGAGACTCGCCGTGTTGCAGTCGGTGTTGCCGCGGAAGGGCGCATCACCTCGTCCATCCACGATGCTGTCGTCGCTCACATCGATGACGACACCGGCGGTGCGCACGTACCCGGCCAGGCTGACATGGACGCCGTCGAACTGCTCAGCCACACGTGACCAGTCGGGGATGACCCAGCGACCCTTGCGTCCGGTGGCTTCGAACCACACCTCTCGCCGCTGCGCGGTGAGATCGAGCGGAAACCTCCGGCAGAGCGCAGCCCACTGCTCCGGACCGCTGACGGTGAACACGCGGGAGGTGTCCCGCAGACGCACCCGTCGCGCTCTCGCTCGTTCGAGTCCGAAATCGTCCTCGACCAGGCCAAGACCGATGGGCTCTCCGCTCGGCCACGTCCCGGTCGTCGACCAGAGCTCAACCGCAGGGGTCGACCACCACTCCCCCGCGCCGACGTCGAAGGGGCTGAGACGGTAGGCGCGGCGAGACGACTCCTCTTCGGCCATCACTTCTGCACGCCACTGAGCCAGACTCGTCGCCGCCTCATCGGTCGGCAGCGACGGCTCCACACCGCCGAGAGGACTGAGGAGATCGGTCGGATCCGCACCGAGCACCCGCCTCGTCGCGTCACGGTTGGGCGGGTCGTCCCACGTCAGCTCCCACTGGTCGTCGACATGGGGACCACGCGACCATGTCTCGAGGAGTCCGCTGTCGACAACGGCTTCGGCCCACGGACCCAGAGCATCGACCATCTCCGGATCCTCGGCAAGGACCGCATCGGAATGCGGCGGCTGCCAGTACATCGCTCCAGCGATGACCGCGACCATTGCGTGTTCGAGGTCGGTCTGAGTCGGTGGGACCGGATCGAGGCTTCGCAGTGCTTGCGCGACCTCGGTCGGCTGCACGTTGCGAAGATGGGTCTCACCGTCATCGCCGCCGTAGACGGCCGAGTCGATCCCTCGCTGCCTGTCGAGCACGCAGACGGCACGGTGCATCGCTTCGCTGACAACAGCGAACGGAACCGTCTGGTCCGAGTCCGGGCTCTCGCCACTGGTGACGAGATTGAGCACGAGTGACCGTCCCGCGGGGACGCGAGCAGGTCATCGACCGTCAGCGGCCCACCGAGGTGGAACGAGGCGGGCGATTGGGCACCCGGAGCGTGGTGGTCGTCAGGCATGGTCTCACCCTAGACGGCCTGGACCTGCGCACGACCGGAGCGAGAAGAACCGTGATCGAATCGCGCCTCGGCAGGCTCACCGGGTGCCAGACGTCCCTGCGGGGACGTCCTCGTCCGACTCGCTCTCCGACCCGACCCCAGCCTCGGCATCGGCAGCCTCCGGCACGATGGGCACGGGATCGGGCACCGCCTCGGCGATCGCCCCTGCAGCCGCGCGCGGCCCGACGCCTGCGCGCAGTCCGGCACCTGCCCGCAGACCGGCACCGAGGACGCCGATGATGACGAGTGCTGCCCCGCAGAGCTCGCCGATGGTCACGGTCTCCCCGAAGGCGAACCATGCCGCGCTCATGCCGACGATGGGCACGAGCATCGAGAACGGGGCGACGACGCCGGCGGGGTTGCGCGAGAGCAGCCACGACCACACGCCCGACCCGAT
This sequence comes from Brevibacterium sp. LAARM2_SD2, assembly GCF_057364785.1. Lineage (NCBI taxonomy): Bacteria > Bacillati > Actinomycetota > Actinomycetes > Micrococcales > Brevibacteriaceae > Brevibacterium > Brevibacterium sp. LAARM2_SD2. Next base: position 130,020 of record NZ_JBNFOM010000007.1, read on the forward strand.
GACCGTGGCGATGACGACGGTGTAGACGAGCCCGGCGATGCCGAGCAGACCGGTCGGCGTCGCCAGCGTCGTCAGGGATGTCCCGATCCGGTCGGGGCCTTCGACGAGCAGGGCGAGGAGGAGCATGGGCACGGGCGGGACGACCGACATCCACATCGTGAACTTCACGGGTTCGACCGAATGCGCCTGCCGGTTGCAGATGTTGCCGATCGCCCAGCCGAAGGCGCCGGCGAGCGTGAGGAGGAACGGCAGGAAGCTCGCGCTCGAGTCGAGCCGCTGCCACCCGACGACACCGAGCCCGGCCATGGCGAGCAGGAGGAACGCCATCTGCGAGGCGCGCACCCGCTCCCGCAGCACCGTCATCCCGAGGAGGACGGTGAACGGCCCCGAGGCCTGAAGGACGAGGGAGGCGAGTCCGGCGGGCATGCCGGCGGCCATCGCCCAGTAGAGAAACGCGAACTGGAGGATGCCGAAGCCGAGCCCGTAGCCGAGGATCCACCGGAACCGCACCCGCGGCATGGGGACGAAGAGGAGTGCGGGGATCGCGAGGAGGGAGAAGCGCAGCGCGACGAGGAAGAACGGCGGGAACTGGTCGAGGGAGAGGTCGATCGCGAGGAAGTTGAGTCCCCACATCACGGCCACCGAGGCGGCGAGGAGGCAGTGTCTGGCAGTCATGACTCCATTCTTGAGCGGCCCACTCATTAGCACAATCGCAAAGATCTGAAGTGTCCTTGTAGCATTGCTTCATGGTCATCGATCCGCGGCACCTCGAGCTCCTCCGCCTCCTCGATGAGCGCGGCAGCGTCACCGAGGTCGCGCGCGTCACGCACCGCACCCCCTCGGCGGTCTCCCAGCAGCTGCGGCAGGCGACCCGGGAACTCGGGCGCGCCCTCGTCGAACCTGCCGGACGCGGACTCGCCCTCACCCCGGCGGGGCGGCTGCTCGCCGCGGGCGGCCGGGACCTCGCCCGCACGCTCGCGCGCGTGCAGGCGGACTGGGAGGGCCACCTCGGCGAGCCCATCGGGAAGATCACCCTCGCCGGGCTCCCGAGCGCACTCACCTACCTCCTGCCCGACGCCCTGCGCGAACTGCACCGGACGCATCCGGGACTGCGGCTGCGAACCTCCGACGTCGACCTCGCCGAACACGAGTTCGCGGCCCTGACCAGCGATGTCGACATCGTCATCGCCCACAGCCTCGTCTCCGACCGACCGGCAGGCACGGACGGACTCACCGTCGTGCCGCTGGCGCGGGAACCGATCGACGTCGCGATGGCCACGGCCCACCCGCTCGCCGCGAGAGCCGAGCTCACCCCCGACGATGTCGTCGACTGTCCGTGGGTCGGGGTGCCGCACGGATACCCGTTCAACTCGGTGCTGCTCTCCCTCGCCCACGTCACCGGTCGCGACCTCGACGTCGTCCAGCGCATCCGCGACAACCGGCTCATCGAGGCGATCGTCGCCTCGAGCGATCAGCTCGCCCTCCTCCCCCGATTCACGACACCGCGGGACGCCGGGCTCACCCTCGTCCCGCTGTCGGGAGTGACGACGATGCGCTGGGTCGTCGCCGTCATGCGCCCGGACACGGCCGAACGCGTCGCGGTCAGGCGCGTGCTCGAGGCGCTGACGCGAAGCGACGAGGGACGAGCTTCTCCAACGGCAGGAACGCCGCCCAGCAGATGACGGTCGGGAGGAAGTGGATCCCGAGCGCGAAGTACGTCATGAGGTGGAAGAGGCAGAAGAAGGCGACGATGAAGTAGATCGCCTTGCCCTTGACGAACAGCGCGATCGGCGAGAGGAACTCGAAGACGAGCGTTGCCCACTGGGCGGCGATGAGGAGGCCGGGCATCTCGAGGAACGGCTTCGACCATTCCGCCCCGCGGCGCATCAGCGCCCAGATGATCACCGCGCCGTTGGCCCAGTCCGTGATGTCGCCGGAGGCGATCCACTTCATCAGCACCGAGTAGAAGTACGTGAGGACGACGGAGATCTGGACGACGCGCAGCGCCCAGCCCGCCTTCGCCGAGGTGGTCCCCACCTCCCGGAAGCGGGCGACGCCGACCGTGGGGAGGACGACGGCGGCGATGACGAGCGCCATGTGGTCGTGGGCGACGTACCCGTAGCCCTGCGTGTAGAACATCCACGCCCCGAAGGTGATCGCGACGATGATCCCGCTCGTGCGCTGGAGGATCCCGATCGCGGCGAGCACGCAGAAGGTGATGATGAGGGCGAGCAGGATCTGCGCGCCGAGGACGCTCACCGGTGGGATGCCGAGCACCCGAGCCAGCCACAGCGGCTGGTAGAGCTCGGGCGTCCACCCGTGCGGGATGACGTCACCGGAGATCGTGAGGACGTCGATGATGATGAAGACGTAGATGATGAAGCGGAACACCGCGACCCGCGCCAGCGGCACCTGCGGCATGAACCAGCGGAGGAAGGGATTGCGGTGGTCGGGCAGGGTCGGCGACAGAGTCCCGGCGGTCGGCGGAGTCGTGGTCGAGGAGGCCATGGTCACTGCACCTCCCACGTCGCGAGGGTCCGGGTCACAGGGTCGCCGACGCTGCGGCCGTTGTCGAGCTGCGTCGTGTCACGGCAGAGGATCATCTCCTCGGGCTCGGGCTGACCGGGATGGAGCCGGATGTAGGAGTCGGCGAGCGTCTGGAGCAGCTCGGGGTTGTCGATGACCCGCTGCAGCTGGGATTCGACGTCACCGCGCTCGATGCCGACGGTGGCCGTGTTGAACGCGAGCCGCGTCGGTTCGTCCTCGCCGGGGAACCGCGCCGCGATGCACGTCGAGTTGACCTCGCCGTTGAGGTCCTTCGCCGTCGCGTACTGGGTGAGGGAGCCGAGCGGGAAGAAGTCGTTCGTGTTGAGGAACTGCCCCGCCGTGAGGATGACGAGGGCGACCGCGGTCACCGCGATCCGCCAGCCCGTCCCGATCCGCGACAGCGGTGCCCTCGCCGAGGCGGTCGCGGGCCCAGGTGCGTCAGCGGGCTCTGATGCGTCAGCGGGCTCGGGTGCGCTGCCCGGTTCATTCGCGTTGCCTGGCGGGGTGTTCGTGAGGAGTCGGCGCTTCTTCTCGTCCATGTGCTGCGGGGCTCATCCTCTCGTGCCGCGGTCGGTCGCCCGGTCCGGCACTCTGGGTGCGCGGACGGTCTGCTCAGACGATGCCGGGGCGGACACCTCGGCGATCTCGGAGACAATCGTAGCGTTTCGCACCAGCACCGACGCTCAGCAAGCGGTGCACCTGTGGCCGGAGTCCCGCATTCTCAGCACCCCTCCGGGCGCTGCGGGCCACCGCTCACGAACCGCGCGCGTAGAGGTTGAGCTGCTCCCACGCCGCGGCGTACTTCTGGAACGCGGCGGTCGCGGACTCGATGTCGTCGTTGCTCAGCGCCGTCACCCACGAGTCGACGAGCTCCGGACCCTCGTTCGGCCACAGCACCTCGCTCATCCCGCCGAGGTCGAGTTCGAGGATCGAGTTCATGTCGAAGCTGTCGATCCACTGCGCGAGCACCCCGGTCTGCTCGACCATGTCGACGACCTTCGACTTCTCCGCGATGGTCTCCGCGGCCCACTCCATGCGCGCCGAGGCGGCGAGGATGTCGGTGCGGATGAGCACCCGCATTCCGGCCTCGGTGTCCTCGGTGATGACCTGGTCCTCCCCGAGGGAGAAGAAGAGCCACCATGCCGGGGGCACATCCCAGGCCGAGACCCGGGTGAAGATGCGGGTGTCCTTCGTGTCCTGGAGCCACTCGGCGCGGTGCCCGGCCGCCCGCCGCCGGGCGGACTTCGGCGCGATGATGTCGAGCGTCGCCTTCGACGTGTGCTCGGTCAGCGACTCGAGCGCCTCCCAGCCGCGGATGTCCTCCTGAGTGGGGCTGAAGCGGTCCACGCCGTCCGGGGTCTGAGACGCCGGGAGGAAGATCGGGGTGTTGCGGAACGACTCGGCCACCGGGTTCGGGGGAAGCGAGATCAGGCGCTGATCCGCGTCCGCCGCTACCTGCGCTTCGATGCGCGCACGGTTGTCCTCGACCTGCCTGTCTTGCAATTCGGAATGAACCACCGTGGGTTCGAAGATCCGCAGGGAGACGAGATATTCGCGACTGTAGGACATGGGTTCAGCCTATCCAAGGTCGCTTCCCGAAATGGAACTTCCCACCGCGAACAGGTAGGATTTAAGCGCATAGCAGAGATCTAGTCTGGGGCGAGCTGCCCCACATGACGACGGAGGGGGTCACGCCAGTGGGTCGCGGCCGCGCAAAGGCAAAGCAGATCAAGGTAGCTCGGAAGCTCAAGTACTACAGCCCCGACACTGATCTCAATCGTCTCCAACAGGAACTTGGCACGGACTCCCATGAGTCCTCCTCAACCGACGCCTATGACGACGAACCCGATTACTCGGAGTACGCGGACAAGTACAACGTCGACGACGAAGACGGCGAGACGAGTACACGGAGCGCCGCTCCTGAGCTGACCCACGACGCATGAGGAGGGGCGGAGACGTGAAGTCTCCGCCCCTCCTCATCTGTCTGGACTCTGCTGTCTCAGCGGAGGATCGCGGCTCCGCCGTCGACGCCCTTGGCGCCCTGGACGTAGTCGAGCTCCCCGGACAGCGAACCGTCGTCGGAGCGCACCTCACCGAGGATCCACGATCCCGGGCTCGCCGCGAGCACCTCGTCGACGCGATCAGCAGCGGTGACGAGCACCATGCCGACGCCGAGGTTCCACGTCCGCTCGCGGTCCGCGCGCGGCACCCCGCCGAGGTCGCCGAGGACGGTGAAGACCGCAGGGATCTCCCACGAGTCCCGCGACATCGTCGCGACGAGACCGGGCGGCAGCACCCGGGCGATGTTCGCCGACAGGCCTCCGCCGGTGACGTGGGAGACGGCGTGGACGGCACCCGGCAGCGCCGTGAAGAGGGCGTTGAGTTCGCCCGTGTAGACGTGCGTGGGAACGAGGAGCTCCTCGCCGAGGCTGCGCGAGAACTCCGGGACCTCCCGGTCCAGGTCCCAGCCCGCCTCGGCGATGATGTGCCTGACGAGGGAGTACCCGTTGGAGTGGATGCCGGAGGACGGCAGTGCGATGAGGACGTCACCGGCCTCGACCTTGTCGGGTCCGAGCAGCTTGTCGGCGTCGACGACGCCCGTGGCGGCACCAGCGACATCGTATTCGTCGACGCCGAGGAGGCCCGGGTGCTCGGCGGTCTCACCGCCGACGAGGGCGACATCGGCCTGCGCGCACGCCTCGGCGATGCCGCGGACGATGTCGGCGATGCGCTCGGCCACGACCTTGCCGCATGCGATGTAGTCGGTCATGAAGAGCGGCTTCGCCCCGCACACGATGATGTCGTCGACGACCATGCCGACGAGGTCGAAGCCGATCGTGTCGTGCTTGTCGAGCGCCTGGGCGATCGCGACCTTCGTGCCCACGCCGTCGGTCGACGAGGCGAGCAGCGGACGCTCGTAGTCCTTGAGCACGGAGACGTCGAAGAGTCCCGCGAAGCCGCCGACCCCGCCGATGACGTTGGCGTTGTGGGTCGCGGCGACCGCTGACTTCATGAGCTCGACGGCCCTGTCGCCGGCCTCGACATCGACGCCGGCGGCGGCATAGGTCGTCGTCTTCGCGGTGTCGGTCTCGTCTGGGCTCAACTCAGCATCCTTTGTCGGCGGGGGTGGTGTTGACGGGAATCGGGTACTCGCCGGAGAAGCACGCGGTGCACAGCTGGCTGCGCTCCTGCTTCGTCGCCTCGATCATCCCGTCGAGCGAGATGTAGCCGAGCGAGTCCGCGCCGAGCGAGGTGCAGATCTCCTCGGTGCTCAGGCCGTTGGCGATGAGTTCGGCCCGGGTGGCGAAGTCGATGCCGTAGTAGCACGGCCATTTCACGGGCGGGGAGGAGATGCGGATGTGGATCTCCTTGGCACCGGCCTCCCGGAGCATCCGCACGAGCGCGCGCTGCGTGTTGCCGCGCACGATCGAGTCGTCGACGACGACGAGGCGCTTGCCCTCGATGTTCTCGCGGATCGGGTTGAGTTTGAGGCGGATGCCGAGCTCCCGCAGCGTCTGCGAGGGCTGGATGAACGTCCGACCGACGTACGCGTTCTTCATCAGGCCCTGGCCGAACGGGATGCCCGATTCCTCGGCGTAGCCGACGGCCGCGGGCGTGCCCGATTCCGGGGTGGCGATGACGAGGTCGGCGTCGACGGGGAACTCCTGGGCGAGCTTGCGCCCCATCTCCGTCCGGGCGCCGTGGACGATCTGCCCGTCGAGGACGCTGTCGGGCCGGGCGAGGTAGACGTATTCGAAGACGCAGCGGGCCGGCTTCGCCTCGGCGAAGCGGAACGAGCGCAGCCCGTCCTCGTCGATGGCGATGAGCTCGCCGGGCTCGACGTCGCGCACATGCGAGGCGCCGACGATGTCGAGGGCCGCGGTCTCCGAGGCGACGACCCAGCCGTTGGACAGTCGGCCCAGCGACAGGGGGCGGACACCCTGCGGGTCGCGGGCGGCGTAGAGCGTATTCTCATCCATGAAGACGAGCGAGAACGCCCCGTCGACTTCGCAGAGCAGCTTGAGCGCGGCGTCGGTGAGGTCCTCGCCCTGCTCGGTCGCGAAGAGCTCTGTGACGAGTGAGGTGTCGTTCGAGGAGTCGCGGAAGGCGCGGGTGCGGCTGCGCTTCTTCGTCGCTTCGGCGACGACCTTGTTCGCGTGGTCGCGGCGGGAGTCGGCGAGCTGCTCGAGTTCGTCGAAGTTCGTCAGGTTGCCGTTGTGGGCGAGCGCGACGGTGCCGAACGGGGTGGGGCCGAGCGTCGGCTGCGCGTTCTCGAACGACGGCGATCCCGTCGTCGAGTAGCGGGTGTGGCCGACGGCGATGTGGCCCTGGAGGAGTTCGAGGTCGCGTTCGTGGAACACCTGCGAGACGAGCCCCATGTCCCGGTAGACGAGGATCTGGCTGCCGTTGCTCGCGGCGATGCCCGCGGACTCCTGCCCGCGGTGCTGGAGGGCGTAGAGCCCGAAGTAGGTGAGTTTGGCGATCTCCTCGCCCGGAGCCCAGACTCCGAATACCCCACAGGCATCCTGCGGTCCGCGGTCCAGGGGGTCGATTTCGTGGGTCAGCTGCCCGTCTCCTCTTGCCACGGAAAGAATTGTCTCACACGCGCGCGGAGGGGCTGACCGCCGCCTCAGGCCCCGGTCGTCGGGCGAGTGGAGCCGCCCTGGTCACCGGTGGTGCGCCGGTCGTCGGCAGGAGGTTCGGTGGAGGTCGCGGATGACGGTTCGGCGGGGGTCTCAGCGGCCGTTTCGGCGGGGATCTCCTCACCCCGCATCTCAGCGATCCGCCGCTGGGCGATGACCTTGGGGTCGTCGACGAGGTCGATCTGCGCCTCGACCCGGTACTCGCGGGCCCGCTTGCGCCCTCTCCAGTCGAGGATGAGGGCGACGAGGCCGCCGACGAAGAGACCGCCGACGCCGAGGACGACGAGGAGCAGACCCGCGCCCTTGGCCACTGTGTACTCGGCGGGGACCTCGCTGGGGTCGATGACCAGGGTGAGCAGTCCCGCGAGGAGGACGCCGGCGATCGCACCGACGGCCATGAATGCCGCGAACTTGGGGCTGCGACGCACCGAGACGTCGATCTGGTCCTTCATGATCTCCTTGGGGCAAGGTCAGTGGCGCCGGGGGAACCGGCGGTTTCGATCGACTCCAGTCTAGACGAGGCCCCGCCGGCCCGCTCCCAGACAATCCCACAGCGACCGCCTCTTCCCATAGACTGGCAGGAGGACACGGATGGGCTCTCACACACAGGGGTGGACATGTCACACACGATCATCGTCGGAATCGACGGTTCCGCCAACAGCCGCTGCGCCCTCGACTGGGCGATCGACCATGCCAAGCTCACCGGCGCGCAGCTGCGCCTCGTCGCCGCCTACACCGTGCCCGGCATGAACATGAGCCGCGCTGACATCGTCTACCCGGCCGACTTCGACAACTCCGTCAAGGACTCGACCAGGCAGCTCTGCGAGTCCGCTGCCGAGGTGGCCCGGCAGGCGGGTGTGCCCGTGACGACGATCGTCGCCGTCGGTGACGCCTCGGGAGTCCTCATCGACAGCTCGTCGACGGCCGATCTCGCCGTCGTCGGCGCCCGCGGACACGGCGGGTTCTCCGGTCGGCTGCTCGGCTCGGTCGCGCTCGCGATGCCCGCCCACGCCCACAGCCCCACCGTCGTCATCCCGAGCACGTGGCCCGACCGTCCCGCCGCCGATGAGCACCAGCCGATCGACCAGCCCGTGCGCACCTCGCAGGACGGTCCCCGGGTCGATGCCTCGCAGGACTCCAAGGAGCGCCCCGACTTCACCGGTCAGATCGTCGCCGGCGTCGACCCGTTCGACACCGACAGCCCGGTGCTGCGGGAGGCCGCGGTGCAGGCGCAGCTCTACGGCAAGCCGCTCCACATCGTCGGCGTCACCGCCGCGCACATCCTCTCCCCCGAATGGCTGCCGAGCGAAGAGCACCTGACGAAGCTCTACGACGAGGCGGCCGCGGCCGACGAACTCGCCGTGGCGACCCTGCGCGACGAGTTCCCCGACCTCGACATCCGCTGGTCGGTCTTCGACGCCCCGGCCACCGAGGTGCTCGTGTCCGCGTCGCAGACCGCCGACCAGATGATCATCGGCTCCCGGGGGCGCGGCGGCTTCGTCGCGACCCTCCTCGGGTCGACCTCGCAGGGCGTGCTCGCCCATTCGCTCTGCCCGACCCGGGTCGTCCGGGTGGGACGGCGGGCGAAGGCGGACAAGCACGCGAAGGCCGCCCAGGGCTGAGGCCCGGGTTCGGGCCTGCGCCCTCGCCTGTGCTCAGCCGAGGGCGATGCTGTGCTCAGCCGAGGGCGATGAGTCCGATGCCGCCGACGACGATGACGGCGCCGGTGAGCTTCGCGGCGATGTTCCGCTCCCCGAAGAGCCACCAGGCGAGCAGCGTGCCGATGATGATCGAGGTCTCCCGCACGGGCGCGACGAGCGCGACGGGCGCGGACTGCATCGCGTAGAGGACGAGGAGATAGGCCAGGGGTGAGAGCACCGCGACGGTGACGAGCGCCCACCGGTGCTCACCGACGACGGCGCGGAGGTCGGCGCGCCGGCCGCGCCGGGCAGCGTGACGAGACCGGCGCCCATGAGACAAGCGACGACGGCCTCGGAGACGGCGAAGTAGAGCAGCGGCGAGGTCGTCACATGGTTGACGGCGAAGTCGTCCCACAGCGTGTACCCGGCGATGAACGTCCCGATGAGGCCGCCCCACGCGAGGCCGCGCGCCACCCCGCCGGACGCGTGATCCCGACCCGGCAGATGAGCAGGGCCGGACGAGTGGTTCCGGCCCCGCGGGCGCACGGTGACGACGGCGATGCCGGCGAGCACGATGAGCGCCCCGATGATCTCGACGGCGCTCAGCCGCTCCCCGAGGACGGTGACGGCGACGATGATCGTCAGCACCGGCCCGATGCCGCGGGCGCTCGGGTAGACGACGCCGAGCGGCGCATGATCGTAGCCTGCCTGCAGGGATACCGAGTACCCGATGTGGAGGAGTGCGCTGAGCAGGGCCGCGGCGAGCAGACTCCCGTCGATCGTCTGCTGCCCGGAGGCGACGAGCCAGATCGCGACCGGGGCGAGGAGAAGCGCACTGAGACCGTGGTAGGCGAGGACGAACGCGTAGCCGCGGCCGGCCACCGTCTTCGCCGCGAGGTTCCACAGCGCGTGCGCGACTGCGGCGCCGAGGACGAGCGCGAGGACTCCCGGCGTCATCTGCGCCCGCGTCGCTGAGTGGAGCGCACGGCCTGGATGCGCACGGCCTGGATGGGCAGAGCTTGAGGGAACAGAGCCATTCAGAGCTTGATGACGACGGTCTTCGTCTGCGTGTACTCGTCGAGGGCCTCCATCGACTTCTCGCGACCGTATCCGGACTTCTTGAACCCGCCGAAGGGCAGTTCGACTCCCCCACCGGCCCCGTACGTGTTGACGAAGACCTGCCCGGCCTCCACCTCGGCGGCGAGCCGATGCGCCCGGGACAGGCTCTGCGTCCACAGCGCGGAGACGAGCCCGTAGTCGGTCCCGTTGGCCAGCGCCACGGCCTCATCGTCGTCGGCGAAGGTCATCGCGACGACGACGGGGCCGAACACCTCCTGCTGGGCGATCGTCGACCCCGGGGCGACGTTGTCGACGATCGTCGGGGCGATGAACGCGCCGCCCTCGAGGTCGGCGGCGAGCCCGGTCGGGCGGGAGCCGCCGGTGACGATGCGAGCGGCCCCGATGTCGGAGAGGAAGCCCTCGACGCGCTCCTGCTGCCGGGTCGAGATGAGCGGGCCGAGCATCGGGTCGTCGAGGCCGTGGCCGATCGTCACCTCGGCCATCGCCGCCGCCGTCTTCTCGATGACCTCGGCGTGGATGTCCTGGTGGACGAGGAGGCGGGATCCGGCCGAGCACGTCTGTCCGGCGTTCTGGATGATCGAGCGCACGAGGGAGGGGATCGCCTGGTCGACGTCGGCGTCGGCGAAGACGAGGTTCGCGGACTTGCCGCCGAGCTCGAGGACGGTGGGCACGACCCGGTCCGCGGCGGCATGGGCGATCTGCGAGCCGACCTGCGTCGACCCGACGAACCCGAGGTGGGCGATGCCGGGATGCTGCGCAAGCGCAGCACCCGCCTCGGCGCCGAGGCCGGTGACGACGTTGAAGGCCCCGGCGGGGAAGCCGACGGAGTGGATGAGCTCGGCCAGCCGCACGGTCGACCGCGGTGTCTCATCGGCGGGTTTCGCCACCGCGCAGTTGCCGGTGGCGAGGCTCGTCGCCGCGGCCCGGCCGATGAGCTGGAGCGGGTAGTTCCACGCGACGATGTGCCCGGTCACCCCGTAGGGCTCACGGCGGGTGTACGCGTGCATGTCGTCGCTGAGCGGGATCGCCTGCCCGTGGTAGGCCTCGATCGTGTGCCCGTAGAACTCGAAGTAGCGGGCGCAGACGTCGACGTCCGCGTAGGCCTGGGAGAGCGGTTTGCCCGTGTCCTCGGATTCGATCCGGGCGAGCTCGTCGCGGTGGGCGCCGATCGCCGCAGCGGTGGCGACGAGGAGGCGGGAACGCTGCTCGGGACTCGAGCGCCGCCACTCCCGCTGGGCCTTCGCCGCAGCCGTCACCGCCCGATCGATCTCCTCGGCCCCACCCCGGGAGACATCGCCGAGGTGGTCGCCGGTTGCCGGATCGATGTTCGCGTACGTCGTCAGCGAGGGCACATGCCGGCCGCCGATGAACGAGGTCGTCTGGGTGATCTGCGCACTCATCGGGGTCCCTCCAGGTCCGCGGTCGTGAACAGCGGCACGTGGTCGCTGAGGTCCGCGCGCGTGCCCGAGGCATCGACCGTGCCGGCGGCGAGCGCCTCGGCGAAGCCGACCCGTCCGGTGACGAGGCCGAGCCACACCTCGGCGGAGGTCTCGACGACATTGGGCGGGGTGCCGCGGGTGTGCCGGGGGCCGGGAATGCACTGGGTGACCCCGAAGGGGGGCACGCGAACTTCGACGCTATTGCCCTCGGCGCGGGAGGCGAGCTCCTCGAGGGTGAAGCGCACCGCGGTCGCCACCGTCGTCCGGTCCGCCGGCGCGCCGTCGGCATCGCTGTGGGCCACCCACATCTCGAGTGCGCGTCGTCCCTGCTCAGGGTCTATTCGTCGTCGAATCGCCATCGTCAGAACCTCGCTCCTTCAGCTGCATCTTCGCTCACCCGCACGGTGCCGACCACGGCTGTCCGCCCCTCGGAATCCGTGCCGCCGGTGACGGGGTCGGTGATCGCCGCCGCCACCTCGGCGAGATCGGCCGCGGGGATGTCGGACAGCGCCCCGACCCGATCGAGCAGGGTGAGGGCGACGAGGCCCGTGGCCCGGGAGGACCCGTCGAGGCATTTGAGCGCCACGGCGTGGCCGTCGCGGGTGGCCATGACGATGACCCCTTCGGCGCCGCCCTTGGCGAAGACGCCGAGGCGGTCGATGACCGTCGTGTTCGGTCGCCCGTGCCCCTCGATCGCCCACGGGTCGGCGAAGACCGCGTCGGTGATCGTCCGGGAGTCCGCGTCGGCGCCGGGGCCGACGACCGGCCGACGGCGCGGGCGAGGCCGGTCAGGCTGAGCGCGAACACGGGCGCCCCGCACCCGTCGACGCGACCGCGCCGGGGTCTCACCGGCGAAGTCGGCGACCACCTCGGCGACGCGCTGCTGCACGGGATGGGAGGGGTCGAGGTAGGTCGCGGTGTCGGCGTTCTGGGCGCGGGCGGCGAGCAGGAACGCGGCATGCTTGCCCGAGCAGTTGAAGTGGACCGGTGAGCGGGGGTCGCCGGCCGCGGCGAGGCTGCGGCGGTAGGCCCCGTCGGCGGGATGGACGGACGGGCACCGGAGGTCGGCGGCACCGAGGTCCGCGGAGGCGAGCATCGCTTCGACGACGGCGACGTGTCCGGCCTCGGAGCGGTGGGAGGCGGTCGCGAGCGCGGCAGCCGGACCGGCCAGCTGCGCGCCGAGGGAGAGCGCGGCGCGCGCCTGGAGAGGCTTGAGGCTCGAGCGCGTGAACACGGGGGCTCCCGGGGCGCCCAGGCGGAGGAGTTCGGTGCCGTCGGGGCCGACGACGACGGCGGATCCGCTGTGGCGCGACTCGACGAATCCGCTGCGTTCGACGACGGCGAGGCAGGCCGCCTCGGCGGGCGTGAAGGTGGAGAGACTCACGCACTCAAGCGTACGACCTTATAGGCTGGTCGTGTGAAGGTTCTCGTCATCGGGTCGGGCTCCCGCGAACACGCCCTCGTCCTTGCTCTCAGCCGCGACCCCCAGGTCGACGCCGTCATCGCCGCCCCCGGAAATCCGGGGATCGCGGCCATCGCGCACACCGCGGACGTCGACGCCTCCGATGCCGCCGAGGTGACCGCGCTGGCCGAGCGCCTCGACGTCGATCTCGTCGTCGTCGGACCCGAGGCCCCGCTCGTCGCCGGTGTCGCCGATGCCCTGCGGGAGGCCTCGTTCCCAGTGTTCGGTCCGAGCGCGGCCGCCGCGCACCTCGAGGGATCGAAGGCGTTCGCGAAGGAGATCATGGAGGCCGCGGGCGTGCCGACGGCCCGGACCGTCGTCGCCTACACCCTCGACGAGGCGGCCGCGGCCCTCGACGACTTCGGCGCCCCCTACGTCGTCAAGGCCGACGGGCTCGCCGCGGGCAAGGGCGTCGTTGTCACCGACGACCGGGAGGCCGCACTCGCCCATGCCCGCTCGTGCCTCGAGGTCTCCGACCGCGTCGTCATCGAGGACTACCTCGACGGTCCCGAGGTCTCCCTCTTCGTCCTCTGCGACGGCACTCGGACGGTGCCCCTGGCCCCGGCGCAGGACTTCAAGCGCATCGGCGACGGTGACACCGGACCGAACACCGGCGGGATGGGGGCGTACTCGCCGCTGCCGTGGGCGCCCGCGGGCATGGTCGACGACATCGTCACCACCGTCGCCCAGCCCGTCGTCGACGAGATGGCCCGCCGCGGCACCCCGTTCTCCGGCCTCCTCTACTGCGGTCTCGCGCTGACCTCGAAGGGCCTGCGCGTCGTCGAATTCAACGTCCGCTTCGGCGACCCCGAGACGCAGTCCGTCCTCGCCCGCCTGAGGACCCCGCTCGGGCAGACGCTGCTCGCTGCCGCCGAGGGCCGCCTCGACGAGGTCGGGGAGCTCGACTGGGATCCGCGCACCTCCGTGACCGTCGTCATGGCCGCAGAGAACTACCCCGACCGGCCGACGACCGGCGACATCATCCGCGGTCTCGACGCCGCCGATGCGCGCGAGGGCATCGACGTCCTCCACGCCGGCACGGCGCTCGCGACGGGGCCCGGCGCCGGGTACGCGCCGGAGGACACGATCATCACCGAGGACGTCGCCGAGACCGGGGACATCGTCACCGCCGGCGGGCGGGTGCTCTCCGTCGTCGCGCTCGGGACCGACCTCGACGAGGCGCGGGCCCGCGCGTATGCCGCGGTCGAGGAGATCTCGTGGGACGGCGAACAGCACCGCCATGACATCGCCGAGGCGGCTGCCCGGGGGCGGATCGCGCTCGCTCCCGTCTACGGGAGTGCGGCTCCTGCCGCGAGCAACGCCCCTGCCGCGGGCCTCGACGCGGACGCCCCGACGCTGCCCGGGTGGAGGCACGCGTACTCCGGCAAGGTCCGCGACCTCTACATCCCCGAGGACGCTGCGGACATCGCCTCGGCCGACCGTCTCCTCATGGTCGCCTCCGACCGGATCTCGGCCTACGACTGGGTGCTCGATTCCGAGATCCCCGACAAGGGCCGCGTGCTCACGGGCCTGAGCCTGTGGTGGTTCGACCAGCTCGCCGATGTCATCGGCAACCACGTCATCAGCTCCGACGTCCCCGACGCGGTGCGCGGACGCGGACTCATCGTGAGGAACCTCGCGATGATCCCCGTCGAGGCCGTCGCCCGCGGGTACCTCACCGGCTCCGGACTCACCGACTACCGGGCGACCGGCGCCGTGTGCGGGGTCGCCCTGCCCGCCGCCTCGACGAGGCCGACCGGCTCGAACCGGCGATCTTCACCCCGGCGACGAAGGCCGCGCTCGGCGACCACGACGAGAACGTCTCCTTCGACCAGGTCGCCGAGACCATCGGCGAGGAGCAGGCGAGCGCGATCCGCGACCTCACCCTGGAGATCTACCGGCGCGCCGAGATCATCGCCCGGGAGCGGGGCATCGTCCTCGCCGACACGAAGTTCGAGTTCGGAACCCTGTCCGACGGCACGATCGTCCTCGCCGACGAAGTGCTCACCCCCGACTCCTCGCGCTTCTGGGGCGCCGACAGCTACGCCCCGGGCACCGCGCAGGCGAGCTTCGACAAGCAGTTCGTCCGCGACTGGCTGACGACGGAGTCCGGCTGGGACAGGGCGTCGGACACTCCGCCGCCGGCCCTGCCCGCCGAGGTCGTCGAGAAGACCCGCGCACGCTACATCGAGGCCTTCGAGACGCTCACCGGCGAGACCTTCCCCGCCTGAGCCCGACTTCAGGACGCAGAGTGTCGACAGCGCACGGGCAGGTTCAGGTTTCTAGTGCACCATTGGGGTGTCTTCAGGGTACGCCCGCAAGGAGCATGTCTCCCAGTACCTCTGCCGGAGTCGCGTACTCCAGAACCTTCCGCGGCCTGCGATTGAG